>JAKQHR010000158.1 GCA_029557905.1 Verrucomicrobiota bacterium | reverse complement strand
ATTATGAACATGATCTTATACCTTCTGGCCGGTGCCGCGGGCGCGGCTGCACTTTTTGTGGCGGCTATGCGAATGGGGATGATTCGAAAATACCGCATGCACGCCAGGTTCGAAGATGTGTGCGAAAATATTGAAAAGGCAGTGAAGTCTGTTGATGGCTGGGGGCACCCAATTCCAGACTGGGATTTCCATCAGGTGGTTTCCAAGCAGCATTATTTCGACAATCTGAAGAAGAAGAAAATATTCTTCGTGTGCAAAGCGAAATATGCCAATCGGATCGTCGACCGATTCCCGCACATGGGCGCCATGATGCCCTGTACCTGGTCCGTTTACGAAACGGCCGACGGCAAAGTCTATGTTGCCAAAATGAACATTGCACTAATGAGCAAAATGTTCCTTGGCAACGTAATCGGCAGCACCATGTCACTGGTTGCCAGCGAGGAGCACAACATGATCAGGGAACTGCGCCGCTTGCTTGGCAAAAGGGCTGCCGCTTAATACCCCCGGGAAAAGGCCATGGAAAAGAAGGATGTAATTATTATCGGCGGGGGTCCGGCAGGCCGGTCGGTCGTCCATATGCTTCACAAAGCCGGTTTTCCCGGAAGCGTGACGCTGATAAAGAACGAGGAAATCAACGTCAATCGGTGTGCTATTCCCTATGGGATTTCGCACGAGAAGCCCACAACAGCTTTCCAGATTCCCAACGCCCTGATCAGTGATTTTGGGGCGGAACTGCTGATTGACGAAGTATCCATCCTCGACACAACCGCCCGGCGAGTCAAGACCGCCGCGGGATTGGAAATGCGCTACCAGCATCTTGTTCTCGCCACGGGAGCTCAGCCCCTGATCCCGAAAATCCCGGGGGGTGAGGCGGGAAATGTTGTTCCGGTCAGGGCCCTTGCGGATCTCGAACGGCTGCGCGACCTGACCCCGTGTTCGAAGAAAGTGGTGATCGTCGGTGGCGGATATATCGGCGTCGAGGCCGCGGTCGGCCTGCGCCGCGCCGGACTTGAGGTTGCCCTTGTTGAAATGCAGCCCCACATCCTGATGGCGACTGCGGAACCGGAGTTCATCGCGCCGCTGGAAAATGCCCTCAAAGAGCAGGGTGTGAAACTGCTCACGGGCCGCAGAGTAGAGTCATTTGAGTTGACCGAGGGTTGCGCAAGTGCAGTCCGGCTGGATGACGGGCAGGCGTTGAAGGCCAATTTTGTCGTGATGGCGGCAGGCGTTTTGCCTGATACCCGCCTGGCGGAGGCTTCGGGAATCCGTTGCTCCCGATACGGTATTGTGACGGACGACTATTTGCGCACCAGTGCGGGAAACATCTATACAGCCGGCGACTGCGCGGAAAAAAAATCCTTTATAACAGGGAACCCGGCTCCGGGCGAGTTTGGAACAAATGCGGTCTTCATGGGGAAAGTTGTTGCTCGAAATATTCTGGAGAAACCGACCCGTTTCCCGGGAATCATCAACAGCAATGTGTCCACCGTGTTTGACTGGGCTATTGGTTCCGCCGGCCTTACCGAGGCGGCCGCTTCGGCGCAGGGCATTAAAGCTGTTTCCGGCATCGGGGAAACGCTGGACCGCTATCCAATGATGGCCGGCGCTTCCCCGGTCAGGGTCAAACTTGTTTTCAATCGTGAGACTAGAAAAATCATTGGCGGGAGCGTGCTGAGGCGGGACCGGTGCGCCGCCGCCAACGTGGATTTTATTTCACTGGCCATACAAAAGGGCGCAACCATGGAGGACATCTCGCAGTATCAGTATTCCACACATCCGGAACTGGCGGCAAAGCCATCGGACAATTTCTTTGTCTTTGCCTCGCTGGATGCAGAGAAAAAGGATCCATTATGAAATTGAAGGAACTGGTCATCATCAGCGGCAAGGGCGGCACGGGAAAAACCAGCGTCACTGCGTCATTTGCTTCACTGGCCGGGAAATCCGTGCTGGCGGACGGCGATGTGGATGCCGCCGACCTGCATCTGCTTCTGCAGCCGCAAATTAAACACCGCGAAGAATTCCGCGGCGGGCACGAGGCGGTCATCCGTGCGGAGGACTGCCTTGGATGCGGGCTTTGTGAAGCGCACTGCCGGTTTGACGCCATCCGGCCCGAAGATGCCGTGTACGCAGTTGATCCCTCCGGATGTGAAGGATGCGGCGTATGTGTCCGCATCTGTCCCGCACAGGCCATTGATTTTCCGGTGCGGCCGGGCGGAGAATGGTTTGTTTCGGATACCCGCTGTGGCCCCATGGTGCACGCCCGCCTGACTCCCGGAGGAGAAAATTCGGGTAAACTGGTGTCGCTCGTGCGTGAAAAAGCACGTGAGATTGCTGAAGAGAAAAATTATGGCCTGGTCCTCATGGATGGCCCTCCGGGCATCGGCTGTCCTGTGATCGCGGCCATTACCGGGGCATCGATGGTACTGATGGTCACGGAACCAACTTTGTCGGGCGCACATGACCTTGAACGTGTTCTCCATCTGGCAAATCATTTCAAGATTCCGTCCATGGTTTGCGTGAACAAGTGGGATATCAATTCCGCTCAGACGGAGGAGATAGAAAAAATGGCCTTGTCCCTCGGCGCGAAAATAGCCGGCCGCATCGCATATGACCCGGGCGTAACCGCGGCACAGGTGGCGGGAAAGAGTGTTGTCGAGACGAAATCGCCGGCCGCCGGGGATGCAAAAAATATTTGGACGACCGTATCAAAATGTTTGGGCACATAGTAAGGAGTACCATGCAGAACGAAGGAAACTTGGATCAGTTTATGGAAGAACAGGAACTGCGCGAGCGGCTGGGCCGCATCCGGCACAAGATTCTGGTGATGTCCGGCAAGGGCGGCGTCGGCAAGAGCACCGTCGCTGTGAATCTCGCGGTGTCGCTTTCGCTGGCAGGCCACAAGGTCGGGCTGCTGGACGTGGATATCCACGGGCCCAGCATTCCGAAAATGCTCCGGCTCGAGGATGCAAAGGTTCAGGAGGCCAACGGGGCCCTTCAGCCTGTTGAAGCCGCCGGCATGAAGGTGATGTCCATCGGGTTTCTGCTGCGGAACCGCGATGACGCGGTGATCTGGCGCGGGCCGATGAAAATGAACGTCATCCGCCAGTTCCTGAAGGATGTGGATTGGGGCGATCTGGATTTTCTGATCATCGATTCACCGCCCGGAACCGGCGACGAACCGCTTTCAGTCTGCCAGCTCGTGAAGCCGCTCGACGGCGCGGTGGTGGTCACCACCCCGCAGAACGTGGCGCTGGCCGATGTGCGCAAGTCCATCCGCTTCTGTCACCAGCTAAGCATTCCCGTGCTCGGTGTGGTGGAAAACATGAGCGGATTCGTTTGTCCGCACTGCAGCACGGTTACGGAGATTTTCAAAAGCGGCGGCGGCGAGAAGATGTCCGCGGAAATGAACGTCCCGTTCCTTGGCCGCGTGCCCATTGATCCGGCCGTGGGCGAATCGTGTGACGGCGGCGAACCGTTCGTTTATCACTACGGCAGCACAGCCACAGCACGGGCCTTCGACCGCATCAGCGCGCCGGTGCTGGCGTTGCTGGATGCGGATACTGCTCAGAAAACTCAACCCTCAGGAAAAAAGGAAAACATCATGAAAATTGCGATTCCCGTTGCGGACGGAAAACTCTGCGCCCACTTCGGTCACTGTGAACAGTTTGCGCTGGTGGAGGCGGATGTCGGAGCGAAGAAAATACTCTCCACATCCATGCTGACGCCTCCCGCGCATGAGCCGGGCGTTCTTCCCCGCTGGCTGCACGAGCAGGGCGCAAACACGATCATCGCCGGCGGCATGGGCCAGCGCGCCCAGTCGCTGTTTGAATCCAACGACATCAAGGTTGTGGTCGGCGCGGCGGCGGACACCCCGGAGAATCTGGCCATGGCTTTCATTTCCGGGACGCTGAAAACCGGCGACAACGCCTGCGATCACTGACAGAGACCGAGGGCTGTGCAACCGGCAATAGAAGCGGGCGGGCTGGTCAAGCGGTTCGGAGAAAAAACCGCCGTTGCGGGCATTGACTTTCAGGTCGGGTCCGGCGAGATCTTCGGCTTTCTGGGTCCCAACGGAGCCGGAAAAACAACGACCATCAACATGCTCACCGGGCTGGCCCGGCCCGATGCCGGCACGATTCGCATCGGGGGCCTCGACTGCACGGGCAATCCCAAGGCGGCGCAGCACATCACAGGGGTTGTGCCCGACGAGAGCAATCTTTATCCGGAACTGACCGGCTTTGAAAACCTGTGTTTCTGCGGTGCGCTTTACGGCATGCGCAGGTCCGAGCGCGAGGCCCGCGCAAAGGAGCTGGTGGAGTTTTTCGGCATCGCAGAAGCGGCCGGCCGCAAGTTTGCCGCCTGTTCCAAGGGAATGAAGCGCGCCGTCACGATCGCCGCCAGTATTATGCACCGCCCTCCGATTCTGTTTCTTGATGAGCCCACCACGGGCATTGACGTCTCGGCCGCGAGGCAGATCCGCCGCTTCATCTCCGGTTTGCGGGAGGCGGGCACGACTATTTTTCTGACCACGCACTACATCGAGGAGGCCGAGCGGCTGTGCGATCGCATTGCCTTCATCGTATCCGGCCGCATTGTGCGAACAGACAGCGTGACCAGCCTGCTGCAGATGGTGCAGGGCCGCGAGGTCATGGACTTCGCACTTGCATCGGGGGCGGTCGGGCTGTGCGAGCGCGTGGCTACCGCATTTCCTCAGCTTCAGTGCCAGGTCATGCCCGGCGAGATCATCCGCATAACCTCCTCGGCCGGCCGGCTTCGGGCGGGGGAAATCGTGCGTTATCTTGAGGACCATGGAGGACAGCTCCTGGAGGCCCGCAGGGTTCAGAACTCCCTCGAGGAAGTCTTTGTGCGCATTACCGGCATCGAGGCCGGCGTGATGAAGAATGAAAAGGCGGGCCGCGGTTCATGAAGAATCTGACTGCATTCTGGAACATTCTGCTGAAGGACATGCGGACCTATTACCTCAAGCCGCCGAACATCAGTTGGGGCATTATTTTCCCCCTTGCGTGGACGGCGATGTTCTTCATCAAGTCCGGCGCCGGCCGCGAAAGCCTTTGTGATGTGCTGCCCGGGGTGGTCGCGCTCTCCGTCCTTTTCGGCACAACATCGCTTCTTTCAGTGACTGTGACGTTTGAAAAGAGAAACCGCTCCTTCGAGCGGCTGCTGCTGGCGCCCGTCCCGCTCAATGTTCTGCTCCTGGCCAAAACCGGCGGAGCCATTCTCTTCGGTGCCATTAATGCCGCGGTTCCGCTGCTGATGGCAGTTGTCATCACCGACCTCCCTGATATGTCATGGGGCGTGGTTGCGGCAACCGTTCTCCTGATTGCCGTCAGCTCAACCTTTATGGGCCTGTTTATTGCGGTGTCGGTCAGCGAAGTTTTCGAGGCCCAGACCTTCTCAAACTTTTTCCGGTTCCCGATGGTGTTTTTGTGCGGACTGTTTTTCCCTGTTGCGCGTCTGCCGGCTCTGCTGAAACCGGTCGCCTACCTTCTGCCTCTCACCTACGGAGCCGACGCGCTCCATGCGGAAATTCGCGGGGCCGGAACAATTCCCGTTTGGGCGAGCCTGGCGGCACTGGCACTCTTCTGCGCCGCGCTGTTCGCCGTTAGTCTTCATCAAGTGAAAAGGAAGTGGATAGCATGAGTCGGAAAATTGAAGAACTGCTTCGGTCGGAAATCGTACAGGTCATGGGCTGCACCGAGCCGGCCAGCGTGGCGTTCGCGTTTGCGACCGCCCGGAAATATTTGCAGAAGCCTTTTGATCTTCGGAGTTTCAGCGCGAGACTGACGGCGACCTCGGACATTCTCCGCAACGCCTCGACAGCGGTCGTGCCCCGCCTGAACAAAAGAGGCCTGCGCACAGTCGCCGCGGCCGGCCTTTCCGCTTCGGCGGAAAGTTTCAACATTTTTCCGTCCATGAATCTGCGGCTTGCAAACAAACTTCTTTGCCGCCGCGGATGGCTGGAAACGCGCCCCCTGAAGCAGAAGGAATTTTTCGTCAGGGCCGAGTTAAAACAGCGCGGCGAAACGGTTGCTGTTGAAATCACCGGCCGGCACGACCACATCGCGCGCGTTGTGCGCAACGGCAGAACGGTCTGCCGCGCCGGGCCTCGAGAAGATGCAGAATTGAACATGGATGAAATCTGGGCGATTGTGAAAGAGAGAAATCCGGCACTTGAAAATATCGCGCTGGATTTCATCACGCGCCAGGTGCGCGGATCCGGCGCGCGTCCGCCGGCGGCGAGAGTCCCGGCACTGGTCCGCGCAAGAATGCTCGGGGCGGCTTCACCCATCATGACCATCACCGGATCCGGCAATCAGGGGATTTTCATCGGAGTTCCGTTTTGCGAACTGTACCGGAAGAAAGGTGACGCCATCCTGCCCGCAGTTCTGTTTGCGCTGCTGACTCAAATTCATCTCACGAAACGAGCGTCCCGCATTTCGGGCGCATGCGGACTGGCCACCAAGGCCGCTCCGGCCCTGACGGCGGGGCTGATGTATGCGCAGGGGGCATCGCTTCCGGAAATTTGCAAGGCAATCGAGAACCTTCCCAGCCGCATCGGCTATATTCCCTGCCCCGGGGCAATGGCC
>JAKQHR010000157.1 GCA_029557905.1 Verrucomicrobiota bacterium | reverse complement strand
GCAGGCGCCCTCGATGATGCGCGCGAATGTGACTTCCGCCGGGGGCCGGTGAATCTTGCGGAAGGAATCCTCGTCCCACGAAGCAAGCGTGATTTTGACGATGTCCGCGCGCGCGGCTTCGCGGCGGACTTCGGGCAGGTGGAGCAGGCTTCCGTTGGACAGGATGACGGTCCGGTGCCGGGTTTTCGCCTTCACGAAATCTATCACCTCGCCGAACCGGCTGTGCAGTGTCGGCTCGCCTCCGCCGGAAAGCGTGATGACGTCGGTTTGTCCGCCCTGCGCCTGCCAGTCGCTGATCTCGGCCAGCACGTCTTCCGTCGGGACATACTCGCGCCGCTCAATGGTTGTGCGCGCGGTGTTCCCGAGCTGGCAGAAGATGCAGTTCATCGAGCAGATCTTGTGCGGCACCAGGTCCACGCCGAGCGAAAGGCCGAGCCGGCGCGAGGGAACGGGGCCAAAGAGATATTTATACTTTTTCTTCATGTGAATGCGCCTGTCCCGGGCAGCTGCAGGGCGGGATATATCCGGTGAACAGCAGGGGGAACACGATGTCGCTGGTGCAGCAGGGAAGCCAGACCGCGAGAAACAGAAAGACGGCAATGCCGGCGGCAAGGCCCGCCGTCATGGGGGCCTGGTCGCCGTGAGCCATCATCATATGGAAAAGCGAGGCCCACGTGCTGAGCAGGACGTGCCCGAAATGCGGAAGTTTGGTTTTGGGGAGCAGATAACCGCCGGCGATTCCGAGCAGGGCGAGAGGGTTGATCAGCCACCACTTCTCGATGAACCCGATGTGCGCGTCGTGATGCTCCATGCTCAGAATCCATTCGCCGGCATACGGGATCAGGGAATCGCTGAGGGTGCCGATGCCCACGGACCCGAGATAGCCGATCACCAGCGCTTTCCAGAAGCTGGATCGCGCCACATGCCTGTACATGGCGGTGGTGACGAATGCGCTGAGCAGCACGTGCGCCGGATGAAGGAGCCAGAAGGCGCGCGTGACAGCGGGCCTCGTGAGCCCGATCTGAAAGCACAGATACATCAGCAGAATGCCCGCCAGCGAGCCCGCAGCTGTGAACGGCGCATGGTGACGGAGTTGATGTGCAATAATCCCGGCCAGATTTTTTTCTTTCATGTTGTGTAGACTATTCATCCGCCAAAGAATATCAAGAATGCGTGACAGATATCGCAAAAAAATCACAACGCGCTTTTCCGTCGCCGGACCGCTTTCGGGCGCTGTGCCGGTCCGCCGGATTCAGTCTCAGCGGCCCGCAGGAAGAGAAACTGGGCCGCTATCTGGACCTGGTGCTTGAAGCAAACAGGAAGTTCAACCTGACCGCAGTCCGTGATAGGGAAGAGGCCTGGGTGAGGCATGTGTATGACAGCCTTTTGCTCCTGCCGCATCTGGCGGGGGCAAAAAGCGTCGTTGACATCGGGAGCGGCGCGGGCCTGCCGGGGATTCCGCTGGCCGTGATGCGGGGGGACCTGCGCGTCACGCTGCTTGAAGCCACGCGCAAGAAGGCGGATTTCCTGGCCGTGACCGCGAGCGAACTGGGGCTGTCCGGAATCAAGGTGCTGTGCGCCCGGGCTGAGAATGCGGGGCATGACCCCGCGCACCGGGGCCGGTATGACGCCGCCGTGGTGCGCGCCGTCGGTTCCGTGGCGGAACTGGCGGAACTGGCCATGCCCTTCCTGAAGATGAACGGCATTCTGGCGGCCCTGAAGGGGGCGGCCGTGGAGGAGGATGTCCGCGGCGCGGCGCGCGCACTGCGTATTCTGAAGGCCCGGACAGAGGGCATTCAGATGGCGGGCGAGGGCGATGCAGTGTCGTGGATTCTGACGCTCAGAAAGACCGGCCCGACGCCGGCCGCCTATCCGCGTCTTCCGGGCACGCCAAAGAAAACCCCGCTGTGAATCATGGGCTGCTGATGAGCGCGGCGGAAATCACGGCCAGCACGATCGCGAGTTTATTGGCCGGACTGAGCCGCTCCCGATAGACAACACACGAAAGCGCGATCGGGATCACCATGGACATGCTGAGAATGGCCTGCACCAGAGAGATGGGGCCCATGCCGAATCCCTTCAGCACGAGAAAATATCCTCCGTAATTCAGCCCGCCGATCATCAGTCCGAAGACGAGAACCGGCATCCATCCGGTTCGTCCGCCCCGCGGAAGCGAGCCTTTTCGGACCGTGGTCATGACCGAGGTGATCAGGAAT
This sequence comes from Verrucomicrobiota bacterium, assembly GCA_029557905.1. GTDB lineage: Bacteria > Verrucomicrobiota > Kiritimatiellia > JAKQHR01 > JAKQHR01 > JAKQHR01. The sequence continues at coordinate 30,173 of JAKQHR010000157.1, read as the reverse complement.
ACAAGAAAATAGGAGCAGCAGATATAGGCCAGACGGTTTTCCTGTGTATCAGCCAGAAGTTTTCCGACGGTCATGGATGCAGCGGTGCAGGTCGCGCTGAGGAGTGCACAAACGACGCCTCTTTTTCTGTGCGGGAAATTGTGTCCGCCCGATGAGTCCGGGCGGTCGAGCGAGACCAGTGCTATGACCAAGATGGTCAGGGCCAGTCCAGCCGCCTGCACCACGGACGGCCGGTCGCCGAAAAACAGGAAGCCCGCGAGCATGACCATCATGTTGTTGAGGCGGTTCAGTGGGAAGACCGTGCCGGCCGGCGCGTGCCGGAGCGCCGCAAACTTGGTGAGCGCGCCGAGACCGAAGAAAAGGCCGTTAAAAAAGGCATACAGGAAAACGCCGCGCGTGAACACGGGAAAGGGATTTCCCCGCTGCGCGACGGTCAGTGTCAGCAGCGACAGCAGGGCGACGGCGGCGCCCACCATGTTGACGATGCGGTCGGAATGAAGCTGGCGTTCAGCCGCAACCTTGTAGAGAAAATTGATGGCGCCGTAAATAAAGGTCGCGGCGATGACGGGTATGAACCATGCGGGCATGATGGGTTGACCGGCGGTCAGGCGCCGGCTTTTTGGCCGTAGACGGATTCCTTGTCCGGAGTCAGGCCTTCAGGCAGCCCGACGATCTCGACCAGGCGCGAAAGCAGGGTGTCGAGCCGCTCGCCGCAGCGGTGGGCGACGTCAAGCATGTGCCTCTGCACATCAGATATTTCTCCAATGTGGCCGGAGAGGAGCATGCCCACGGCGCAGTTGGTGGCCGCCACGGGCTGACAGAGCTCCTGAACAATTTCAGCAAGGAGTTCCATCATGTCGGCATGGTTCTGTTTCAGTTCTTCAGCGGTATGTTTTTCCGGATGCTGGAGGTTCTCGCGCTCGTTCTCAATCTTCTGCGCGAGTTCCGTGATTTTGCTTCCGGTGCCGGCGGCGATGTTTTCGACTTCCTTGTCGATGCCCTCAACCTTTTTGTCCAGCTTGTCGGGCGTGGCTTCGGCGGACTCCATCAGATCGGTCAGCTGGGTCAGCAGGATGCTCAGCATGCCGATATCTCCGCTTCCGCCCCCTTCGCCCCCGCCTCCTCCACCGGTTCCGCTCTTGACCACAAGCTCTTTCCAGCCTTCCGGATTGAGGCCGGCGTCGGCAAGCTTTTCGCGCAGTCCCGCCGCTTCAAGTTCTTCAGGACCTTTTTTCTTCATGTACCGCATGAGCCGCTGCTCGCTTTTTTCTATGGCGAGGCGCTTCTTCATGTACTCGTCGGTCAGGGCGTCTATTTCGACCTCGTCCACCATCTCCTCGACTTCGGACTGCACCTGGTCGTCGAATTCCCCATGACTTCCATCGGACAGCGCATGCAGTCGGTCGAGGATGCCTTTTTCCAGCAGCAGCATGGTTTTTTTGACGCTTTTTTTGCCCTTCTGGGTGGCGGAAGCCGGATCGGCCATCAGCCCGTCAAAACTGCGCCGGAGGCATCCGACCACGATGTCTCCGAGGGATTCCCCCGTGGCCACCGAAGCGGTGGCCTGCCGGATGGCGGCGGCCTCCATGATCAGGTTGGCCAGCTGGTCGGCATCGCTGGCGGTCTCGCGAAGCGCTTCGAGCGCCTCCGGCGAATCCGGCGAAACTTCCCCTTTCAGAATGGCCATGATCTGCTGGACGCGGTTGATTTTCTCATCCAGTTCCCCGGCGCCGTCCAGGGCATCCTTGTCCACCACCACTTCCTGTTCGGTCACGCGCTGATATGTGACTTTTTCGCTTTTGACGTGTTCAAGGTCGTCGCCGAGGGTCTCCGCGCCGGAGATAATCAGTCCGAGCAGCTTGTAGAACTCCATCTTGGGCATGCCCTGAATCAGGGAAAAACCGGAAATCTTGAGCGAAACCAGCCGGTTGACCACATTCCGAACGAAGGGGTTCGAGAGATCCACGGCCGCGCCGTCAATCAGCACCTTTCCTTCGGAGAAGCTGAAGTTGATCCGGGGATACTTCTGCTGCAGGGGGACAAGGTAACTGTAGCACTGGTCGCCGGCCTTGGCGGTCAGGGCGTGCTGCGGGCCGTACAGGTTGGCGTTGTTGATGAACATGCCCATCAGGCGCAGCAGCTCCTGCACATCGGTCGCCCGTTTGCGGTCACCGCCTCCGGCTGCGGGAATGTTTGCGTCTCCAGTCATGTCTCCGATACATCCTTTTGCAGGACATTCTAAAGCACAAAGGGAGCCAAGTTAAGCGCGAAATGCAAAAAAGTGAAAAGTTCCAATGACTGGAACTTTTCATCCGAAAACTTCCAATGATTGGAACTTTTTCCGCAGAAACTTCCAGGGATTGGAGCTTTTACTGAACCTTGTTGGCCTCGCGGCGCTTGGCGATGATCTGCTCGGTGATGGCGAAGGGCACGGCCTCGTAGCGCTCAAAGTGCATCGAGAAATTCGCGCGGCCCTGCGTGAGGGTGCGCAGCGCGTTGGAATAGCCGAACATTTCGCTGAGCGGAACATATCCGCTGACGATCTTGACGCCGCGCACATCGTTCATGGATTCGATGCGCCCGCGCCGCTGGCAGACGGAGCTGGTGACCGGGCCCATGAATTCCTCGGGCGTGGTCACTTCGATGGACATGACCGGCTCAAGCAGCTGGGGGCCCGCCTTGCGGAACAGTTCCTTGAAGCAGGTGCGGCCGGCGATCTGGAAGGCCAGGTCGCTGGAGTCCACTTCATGATAGGATCCGTCGAGCAGGGTGACGCACATGTCCACGACAGGATAGCCCGCGTAGGAACCGGCCAGCATGGCCTGGATGACGCCCTTTTCCACCGCCGGAATGTATTCGGCCGGAATATTGCCGCCCTTGATGGCGTTGACGAATTCGAAGCCGGTACCGGCCGGCGTCGGCTCGATTTTCATGACCACATGGCCAAACTGGCCGCGTCCGCCGGACTGCTTGGCGTACTTGTAAGACCCTTCGGCATCGTCCGTTGCGGTTTCGCGATAGGCCACTTCCGGCCGGCCGGAGGTCGCGGAAACCCCGAATTCCCGTTTCAGGCGGTCCACAATGATTTCCAGGTGCAGCTCGCCCATTCCGGAGATGATGGTTTCGCTGGTCTCCTGGTCAAAGCCCACGGTGAAGGTGGGATCCTCCTCCGCAAGGCGGTGCAGGGCGGTGCCGAGCTTCTCGTTGTCCTCGCGCGAGTCGGGCGCGATGCTGATGGAGATGACGGGGGCCGGAAACTCGATGGCCTCCAGATGGATCGGATGCTGCGAATCGCAGAGCGTGTCGCCGGTCCGGGTCTGGGCGCAGCCGACGATGGCGACAATGTCGCCCGCAAAGGCTTTTTCCATGTTTTCCTGGCGGTTGGCGTGCATGCGCAGAATGCGGCCGACCCGCTGTTCGCGCTCCTGTGTGGAATTAAGCACCGTGGTGCCGGCGTGAAGGGTTCCGGAATAGATGCGGATATAGATCAGCTTGCCCATGTGCTTGTCGGCGACGATTTTGAACGCCAGCGCCGAAAAAGGCTCCTCCTCGTTCGGCTCGCGGCCCGTGCCGCCCTTTTCGCAGATGATGGGCGGGATTTCATTCGGCGCCGGAAGGCAGTTGATGACGCCGTCCAGCAGCCGCTGAATGCCCTTGTTTTTGAAGGCGGATCCGCAATAGACGGGCACCACGCGTCGGGCGATGGTCGCCTTGCGCAGGATGGCCCAGATGTCCTTTTCGGTGAAATCCTGCCCCTCTAGAAATTTCTCCAGCAGGCCGTCATCCTGTTCGGCGCACTTCTCAATGAGGTTGGCCCGCCATTTTTTGGCTTTTTCCATCTTGTCGGCCGGAATGTCCTCCTCGTGGAAGTGGCGGCCCTGGCTTTCCTCGTCATAGTAGATGGCCTTCATGGTCACGAGGTCAATGATGCCCCGGAAATCCGCTTCTTTGCCCATGGGAATCATGATGGGCACGGCATTGGCGCCGAGCTCGTCCTGGATCTGTTCGACCACCCCGAAAAAGTCCGCGCCGATGCGGTCCATCTTGTTGATGAAGGCGATCTTGGGCACGTTGTATTTCTCGCTCTGATGCCAGACCTTTTCGGACTGGGGCTGCACCCCGCCGACCGCGCAGAACAGCGCGATGGCGCCGTCCAGCACCCGCAGGCTGCGCTCCACTTCGACGGTGAAGTCCACATGGCCCGGAGTGTCGATCAGGCTGATCTGGTGCCCTTTCCAGTCCGCGGAAGTGGCGGCGGAGGTGATGGTGATGCCGCGTTCGCGCTCCTGCACCATGAAGTCCATGGTGGCCGCGCCATCGTGCACTTCGCCCAGCTTGTGGGTTTTTCCCGTGTAAAACAGGATGCGCTCGCTCACGGTGGTTTTGCCCGCGTCGATATGCGCCATGATCCCGATGTTTCTGACCTTTGAAATGGGTACTGTTCTGCTCATTTTGCCTCAATTTCCATTAGAAAAACGCCGGACTATGCACTCCCCGGCCGCCGTTCGCAAGGGGGAAATGAAAAAAATCTTCGGCCGCGGGAAATTATTTGCCGCTTCCGTTTGCTTCGGCGCCCGGGTTGGGATATAAAACTTTCTGACGGGGCTGCCCGCCGTCTTTGGATTTTAACTGTGAACAAGAAACCGTTTATTCATTTGCACTTTCACACAGCCTACAGCCTGCTGGACGGCGCGTGCGATGTCGCGAAGACCATGAAGCGCGCCGCGGAGCTGAACATGGACGCCGTGGCCATGACCGATCACGGGGTGCTCTACGGAACGGTGGAATTCTACAAGGCGGCAAAGGCCGCCGGCATCAAGCCGATCATCGGGTGCGAGACCTATATCGCCTTCGGCAGCCGGCATGAACGCAAGCATGAGGCCGGAAAGGGCTACGCCAACCACTTCGTGCTGCTGGCCGAAACCGACGAGGGCTATGACAACCTGATCCGCCTGATTTCCCTCTCCCATCTGGAGGGGTTTTACTACAAGCCCCGGATAGACAAGGAGCTCCTGAGCCAGTATCACAAGGGGCTGATCGGCATGTCCGCCTGTCTCAAGGGCGAAGTGGCCGAGTGCCTTTCCCGCGGCGACATGGACGAGGCCGTCCGGGTGGCCGGCGAGTTCAGCGACATCATGGGCAAGGATAATTTCTTCCTTGAAATGGAGGATCACGGGATGCCGGAGCAGCGGCTGGTGAACCAGGGGCTCGTGGAGCTGGCGAAGCGCACCGGCCTGCCGCTGGTGGCCACCAATGATGTCCACTATCTCGAGAAGGAGCACAGCGAGGCGCACGACATCATGATCTGCCTGCAGACGCAGGCCGTTTTCAGCGATCCGAAGCGCATGCGCTATTCCAGCCGGGACCTCTACATGAAAAGCGCGGACGAGATGTGGGAGCTTTTCGCCGAGGTGCCGGAGGCCCTGCACAACACAAGGAAAATCGCCGACCGCTGCAATGTTCAGCTGCGACTGGACACAGGCGAACTTCATTTCCCCCAGTACAAGGTTCCCGAAGGCCACTCCGCCGAGGGCTGGCTCATTCATCTTGCGAAAGAGGGCCTCAAGGAGCGCTACGGAATCGAGGACATCAAGCACCCGAAGGATGACGAGGAAAAGAAGGTCTGCGACCGCTTCCAGTTCGAGATGGGCGTGATCCGGCAGACCGGTTTCATCAATTACTTTCTGGTCGTGAGCGATTTCATCCGCTTCGCCCGGGATCAGGGCATTCCGGTCGGCCCCGGGCGCGGGTCGGGCGCGGGCAGTCTCGTGGCCTACGTGCTGGGCATCACCGGCCTTGATCCGCTGCGCTATCACCTGATCTTCGAGCGCTTCCTCAATCCCGAGCGCGTGTCGCCGCCGGACTTCGACATAGACTTCTGCCAGACCCGCCGCGGCGAGGTGATCGAATATGTGAAGGAAAAATACGGCCGCGAGAACGTGGCCCAGATCATCACGTTCGGCACCCTCGGCGCGAAGACCGTCATCCGCGATATCGGCCGTGTGCTGGAGCTGCCTTTTGCCGACTGCGACCGGCTGGCCAAGATGGTGCCGGAGGATGTCGGCACAACGCTGGAATCGGCCGTCGCGAACAACCCGGATTTCAAGCGGGCCATCGAGACGGAGGAGTTTGCGAAGAGGATCATGAAGTTCGCGCGTGTGCTCGAGGGCCTGCCGCGCAATGCCGGCATCCATGCCGCCGGCGTGGTGATTGGCGACAAGCCGCTCATTGAAATTCTCCCGCTGAGCCTGGACAAGAACAAGGAGCCGGTTACCCAGTTCGAAATGAAGCCGCTTGAGGCGACGGGCCTGCTGAAGATGGACTTCCTCGGACTCAAGACCCTGACGATGATCCGCGAGGCCGTGGACCATATCCGCGTCAATCACGGCGTAGAAGTGGATGTCCAGAACCTGCCGATAGACGATCAGGAGACCTTCGACCTGCTCAACCGCGGCGACACCCTCGGCGTGTTTCAGGTGGAAAGCCGCGGCATGCGCGACCTCCTCCGGAGGATTCACCTGACGCAGTTTGAAGATCTCATTGCCATGATCGCGCTGTACCGGCCGGGGCCAATGAACATGCTGGATCCCTACGTTGAGCGCAAGCACGGGAAGGTGAAGATCACCTACGATCACCCCCTGCTGGAGGAAGTCCTGAAGGAAACCTATGGCGTCATGATCTACCAGGAGCAGGTCCAGCGCGCCGCCAATGTCCTGGCCGGCTTTTCGCTGGCGCAGGGCGACCTGCTGCGCCGCGCCATGGGCAAGAAGCAGCCCGAGGAAATGGCCAAGCAGCGCCAGAAATTCATAGACGGCTGCATGAAGGCCAATAAAATTCCCGCCGAGAAGGCCGGAAAAATATTCGACAACATCGAGCGGTTCGCGGGCTACGGCTTCAATAAATCCCACAGCGCCGCCTATGCCATCGTGTCCTGGCAGACCGCCTGGCTCAAGGCGCATTATCCGGCTGAATTCATGGCGGCCCTGCTGTCCATCGAAATCGGCAACACCGACAAGCTTCCCATTTATATTGCCGAGTGCCGCGAGATGGATATCGAAGTGCGGCCGCCCAGCGTGAACGAGAGCGACGTGCGCTTTCGCCCGATGAAGGACGGCAGCATCCGCTTCGGCATGGCGGGCATCAAGAATGCGGGCACCGGCGCGGTGGAGGCGATCGTGCGCGAGCGGCAGGCAAACGGCCCTTACAAGGATCTGATTGATTTCTGCCGCCGTCTCGATTCGCGCGTGGTGAACCGGAAGGTGATCGAAAGCCTGGTGAAGTGCGGCGCGTTTGACTTCTCCGGCATGAAGCGCGGCCGCGTCTTCGCGGGGATTGATTTTGCCATGAGTCGCGCCGTTGCCGTGCAGGATGATCTGCAGCGCGGGCAGGCCAGCCTGTTTGACATGCTGGACGAGGGGGGGCGCGGCGCCGTGACCGACGAACTTCCCCCGGCTGATCCCTGGCCCCAGAGCACGATGCTTTCCGCCGAAAAAGAGCTGCTGGGATTCTACATCTCCGGTCATCCGCTCAAGGAATACGAATGGGTGCTTCAGAAGTTCAGCCAGAACCGCGTGGCCGACCTGCCTTCGCTGGAAACGGAGAGCGGGGTGCACACCCGCTGCGGCGGGCTGGTATGCCAGTTCACCCGGCGTTTCACGAAAAAGAAAAACGAACAGCAGGAATCCCGGCCCATGGGAACCTTCCACATGGAGGGCCTTGAAGGCGCCGTGGATGTGGTGGTCTTCCCCCGCCCGTTTGAGCAGTATGGCTGCCTGCTGGCCGATGAAGCCGCGGTGATGGTGGCCGGCGAGCTGCGCAAGAAGGGGGAGGAGCTTGTTCTTCAGGCAAAGGAGATCCATGCGCTCAAGGATATCCCCGGCCTTTTCTCAAAATGCATGTCCCTGCATATTCCGTCTGTCAATTTCGACGAGAAAAAAGCCGAGCAGCTCAAGCAGGTGCTGCGGAGGCACCCCGGAAACACGCCGGTAAACATCTGCCTGCAGTATCCCGACGGCGAAAAAGTGTTCATGGATACAACCCGCAGCTTCCGCGTTACTCCCTGCGAAAAACTGGTGAACGCGGTCGAGCACATCATTGGCGAGGACGCGGTCTATCTCGACATCAACCCGTCAACCTATCTCAAGGAACAAAAAGGCCGCAACGGCTGGAACGGATTCTAGGGAAATCGCCTGCGGGCCCGGCAGGAAAAAATGACCCAAAAACGGGTTCTTCGTCAATTATCGTGGAAGGCTTTGATATCCAAATCAACTTCTGGCGTTAAATGATAAACGTTGCGCCACCTTCGCGGCGCTTTGGAGTGCGGCGGCTGGACGCCGCTTTCACACAAATTCACAGACGGCTTTTCATGTTCGTCGTTCCATGATCACAACAGCCGGGAACGCCTTTATTTGCAGGGGGTCTGGTGTAGTAGCCGCTCTGCGAGCGGCATATGTTTCAGAATGCGCCTCACAGAGGCGCTACTACACCGCCGCCGTGATCACGCCGATTCTCCGGGAAATTATGTTCCCAGCCCCTGTACCTGGCTGAGTCCTGTTCTTTATAGCCACCTCCATTTCGCCCAATGTTCCCACGAAAATCGTAGAAGAACCAAAAAACGGCCAAAAAGTGCCCAAAAAACGTCAAAAAATGGCCAAAAACGCTTAAAAACGGCCAAAAACAGTAAAAAATGGCCCAAAAAAGAGAATTCGTGAAAATATATTCGCACAAAGACACAGAGACACAAAGATGCCTGAATAATTTGCCCTTATAATCCATGCTTTCTTCTTCATGCTCTTTGTATCTTCATGCTGAACTCTGTTTTGGCTGCGGCTCTTCATAATAAAAAAATTTCTGAAAACGTGGCGGCTTCGCGTCTTTGTGCGAAAAATCCTCATTCTTCGATTCGTGTGCATGAGCATTCATGCGAGGTTAAAAACGCCCAAAAACATCAAAAAATGGCCAAAAAACGCCCAAAAACGCCTAAAAACGGCCAAAAACAGTAAAAATGGCCTAAAAACGCGAATAATACGAAATAGTACTAATTTAGTACTATTTAAAAGGTTTCCGCTGAGAAGACTGAAACCGCATGAAAAAGAACCACGGATTGCACGGATGACACGGATGCGGCGCGACGCCGACTTCATTTTTCCGAACTTCTTTCTGGCTTTCCGCTCCGCCCCGGCGTTATGCTTCGGAACGGCGAGGGGGTCCAGGAGGACGGACTGAAAGTGAATGACAGACCGGAAACGGCAGGCCTCGCGCCGAACACACCTCATACCTGTAACCTTAAACTCCTAGTTAAGGGGGTGGATAATGGATTATTATAAAGTAATAGATATCCTCAAATGGCCATGTGCTGCGCTTATTGCATGCCTGATATTCCGTAAAGCCATATGCAGCGTTCTTGCAAGGATTAAGTCGGTTGGGAAAGACGGCGTTCAGGTTGATCCACCAAAAGCTAATGATCAATCACAAACACCCCCTGAAGTACATGAAATCAAAGAAGACGATGGGTTAATGCATGCTTTTAATTACCCATCTCTACTCGATCAGGAACATGCGATTGTTGATGATTTGAAACGTTTGGGATATGAGTCTACTGGTAAAACAATAAGCCTGTTGATCCGATACCTAGCCAATGCTCAGATTACCATTCTTTTCCAGAACATATATCGTTTAATATTTGGAAGCCAGATCGTATTCCTTAAGGTTCTCAATCAGAATCGCGTTGATGGTCTAAATCAAGAATATCTGGAACACTACTATAGTCGCGTAAAGTCAAAACACAGTCCCGGCTTTGACAGGTGGAATACAAAACAATATGTTGAATATTTAATCAGTTCTAAACTAATCAGATTAGATGCAGATCGATATTATATAACTAATCTTGGAATTGATTATTTGCAGTGGATGATTAATGCCGGATTATCTGATGTAAAACCATTTTGACCATAACAAGCTGGAGTCTACCGGTGCCCCGCCTCCGGCTCTGGCGCCGGAGACGCACCCCTAACGTTCGGTCAAAAGGAGAAACAAATGGACAAGAATGCTATAGCACAGGAAATCGTCAACAGGGTAGAGGGATCAAAGACTGCCAATTACAGTGCGTGGACAATCGGACTCACACATGATCCTAAAGAGAGACGATCGCAACATGAAGCGGACGGAAAAGACACTCAGTACTGGCTTCAGCGGGTTGCAGAATCTCTCGGTGATGCACAGGAGATCGAAACCTACTTCATCAACACGAAAGGCATGAAAGGCGGCACGGGTGGTGGCCTCAGTGCCCACCGAACCGTATACGTGTACATCTTCTAGCCGGAAGAACAAAGACCTCCGAACCATAGAGGCCATCGGCGGCCTGCGGCCATCTCAACCTCATGGCTGATGTCGACGAAAGAAATGTTGAAAAATGACATGCAGCGTGCAACAGTAACAATATGACTACAACGGAATTGCCCAAATTCATACAGCAGAATTACGAGGTCCACGAGTGGCGTCATGCATGCGCCATTTTGCGGCAGGATTTTGCGGCCGAATATAAGGATATTTGTGATGTCTTGACTCGTTTCAGGCTCAAGAAAAGTCATATTGCCGTCGGCGGTGGACGCAAATCTAAAGTTTCCGAATGGATTGATTCCGAGCTGTCGAATAAGGGGTGGGAGGAGAAGAATTTTGAAACGAGCATAACTGTTGACGACAATGTGATGGAGTCGCCGACACATGCGGTTGACTGTTTTAAGAATAGAATCGCGCTGGAAATTGAGTGGAATAATAAGGACCCTTTTTTCGACAGGGATCTGAATAATTTCCGCCTCCTTTTTGATCTTCGCGCTGTATCTGTGGGAATAATTATTACGCGCTGTGACGAATTACAGGATATATTTGATTCTCTAGGTCGCGGATCATCTTATGGCGCATCTACAACCCATATGGGAAAACTCATTCCCCGCATTCAGGGTGGTGGTGGCGCAGGATGCCCGCTGTTGGTTTTTGGAATTCGGAGATCACTCTATGTCGAAGATATTTAATATGCCCCAAGTTTCCGCTGCCGAAGATCTTACCGCCCAAGTCAGGGGCCCTTTTTCGACAATCCTTGCCGATCCCCCTTGGCGTTTTGAAAATCGCACCGGCAAAATGGCTCCCGAACATCAAAGACTTTTGCGATATCCGACCATGACAATGGAAGAGATTTATGAACTGCCAGTTAATCGCCTTGCCGCATCGCGAGCGCATCTTTATCTCTGGGTTCCAAATGCCCTCATCGCAGAAGGCCTTGAGGTAATGAAGCGTTGGGGGTTCACCTATAAAACAAATCTAGTTTGGTACAAAATCAGAAAAGATGGTGGTCCCGATGGCCGGGGTGTGGGTTTCTACTTCCGTAATGTAACTGAGTTAGTCCTTTTCGGGATTCGGGGCAGTATGCGCACACTTGAAGCAGGACGCACCCAAACAAACATCATATCCACCAGAAAACGCGAGCATTCGCGAAAGCCAGACGAACTCTACAACATTATTGAGTCCTGTTCTCCCGGCCCATATCTTGAATTGTTTGCGCGCCACCCCAGAAAGGGTTGGGCTCAATGGGGAAATGAAGACGTTGAAGATCTTTCCTCATATCCCATTATCAACCGCACCTCGTCACAGCAAATGGTGATGTTTGATAAACCCGCACGAAAACACGGATAAAATATGTTGAACGGGCTGGGGTCTACCGGCGCCCCGCCTCCGGCTCAAGCACCGGAGACTCACTCCTGAAGTTATATCGCGGATTCCGGCGCGAGATCGTGCAAGAGGATTCCGGGCGCGGCGTCGCGGTTTTCCGTCATGATCTCGAAAACGGGGCAGGGGTTTTCTTTCAGCTCATTCCGCCAGAAATCCAGCGCCCTTTTCTGAATCACAGCGATTCCGGGATTCGGACCGGACCATGCGGCGCGGACGGCCTGCACAAACTTTCCGGCGCGCTGCTCCATGATCCCGAGCTCGTCCATAACCAGCCATGCCGCGGGTGACGCGGTAACCAGGACCGCCGCGCCGGCGGAATTGAAAACGGACAGGTCAATCTGCAGGTCTTCGAAATCGCGGCCCGCCGATTTCCAGGATGCGAAGGCCGCGGGTTTCCCGCCCCATGAGGAAAGCGCAAAGCCTTCCGGCGTCCGGAACGTGCGGAAGCCGAAGAGTTCCCCCGGCGCCAGCGCATCCATGACCTTCCGGCAGACCGTGCTTTTGCCGACCTGCTTTTCTCCCGTTAGAATAATCCTGCTATTTTTCATTTGCCTTCCGATATAAACGCCTATATATATCGGCACGCTTATGGATGTAAAACTAAAAATAACGCTGGTGAACGCGGCCGGCGACGAATTTATGGGCATCGGACTCGTGTGGCTGCTCCGCGAAATAGACGCCACGCGCTCGATCCATGCCGCGGCGGAGCGCGTCGGCCTCTCCTATGTCAAGGCGCTCAAGATTCTTAACCGGCTGGAGGCCAATCTGCCGGAGCCCGTGATTGTGCGCGCCCGCGGCGGCAGTGAAAGAGGCGGCGCGGAACTGACGGATTTCGGCAGGAAATTTCTAAAGGAATACGACGTGCTCCAGCAGCGCATAAAAAAATCGGCGGGCAGCGAGTACGCATCATTCAAAAGAAAGGTGAAACAAAAATGAAGAAGATCATGATGGTTTTAATGCTGGCCGGCGCGGCTGTGGGCGCCCAGGAGCAGGTATTTGAACTGGGCGATGTGAATATCACCGGAGACCGGCTGGAGCAGCTTCCCGTGACCTCGCAAGCCATTGTGACGGAGCCCGACATCCGCGCGCTGGGCGCGCAGACGGCCGATGCGGCACTGCGGCTGGTTCCGGGTGTGTACATGCTGAACCCCGGCAAGAATTCCCGGCACGTGAACATCCGCGGATTTTCGGAAAGCGAACTGAAGGTGCTGGTGGACGGCATTCCCGCCAACGAGACCTTCTTCCGCACCATTGACCTTTCGCAGATTCCATCCGCCGCTATTTCCGGCATCAAGGTGGTCAAGGGCATCCCGTCTGTTCTGTACGGCGCCAACAGCATGGGCGGCGTGGTCAACATCATCACCAAGAAGGGCGGCCCGGAGCCTTCCGCATCCGCCGAGGTGCAGGCCTCGGACAACTCCACCCTGCACCTGTCCGGAAGCGGAGGGAGCCAGGTCAGCAACATCAACATATTTGCAACGGCGGCGTATCAGACGAGCGACGGCTATTTCGTGTCCGATGATTTTGATCCGGAAGACCGGAACACGGGCCGAAACTCTTCGTATCACGAGAACGGCGGACTGCGCGAGAACAGCGATTATGACAAGCGGGCAATCACCGGGAAAATCGGCTATGACACGGAGGATACCAAGCTCTATCTGAGCGCGGACTGGCACGACAATGAAATGGGCATTCCGACGGAATACAACCGCGTGTGGCGCTTCACCGAGTGGACGCAGTGGCACCTGAACCTCGCGGGCGAGCATCAGGCCGGCCCGGTGAAGCTGTTGGGCCGCGCGTTTTATTTCAAGCACGACGACACGCTGGTGGATGATGCGGAGGCCACAAGGGCCGTGGGCGGGAAGGTGTGGTTTGATGAAAGCGTTTATGATGACTACAGCGCCGGCGGTTCGGCCCGCGCCGACTGGAACATGCTGGAAAACAGCGTGCTCCGCGCGCAGGCCGGCTATCAGTTTGAACAAAGCAAACAGCGGGAGCTTAACACGCGAGCCTTCGATGGCGCGATTCCCAATCCCGGCTGGGGCGATGAAGCGGTTTATGAAACCGAAACATGGGAGCTTGCGCTCGAAAACGAATGGAAATGGGACTCGCTTCTGGCTGTGGTCGGCGCGGGCTATGACCTGTACCGCCCGCTCCGTTCGACGGACGTGGATCCCGGCGACGACATTGATTCCGTCAATCCGCAGGCCGGCGCGCGCTGGGCGGTCACCGAAGATATCGATGTGTACGCGGGCGCGGGTCGCAAAACGCGCTTCCCGCACATGAAGGAGCTCTATTCTTCGCACGCCGGCGGCAATCCGGATCTCGATCCGGAATACACGGACACCGTTGACGCCGGAACGGAAATCAGTTTGCCCTTTAAAGTGCCTGTTGCGATCAGCGCCGCGGCCTTCAACAACGATATCCGCGACATGATCCTCTCGGTCAACACTCCGGAGGGCGACACGCGCTACGAGAACATCGGCCATGCCGTGACCCGCGGACTGGAACTCGGAACCACGGTCGTGCCCGTTGAAAATCTCACGCTGAGCCTTAACTACACCCTGCTGGACGCGGTGGACGAAGACAAGGACCGCCGCCTTCCGTATCTGCCGCAGCACCGCATCAACGGCGAGGCGCGCTGGAAAATATTCAAGGGAACATCGCTTTTCACGCAGTTCAACTATGTCGAGGATGCGCGGGAATATATCTTCGACAAGATGACCAAAACCGAATCCACGCGCGAGCTTCCGGATTACTTCATCTGGGATGCCGGCATTGAGCAGAAGATCTTTGAGCGGGCCACGCTGATTGCCCGTGTCGAAAACATTCTCGACGAGGACTACGACATCGGCGACGGCCCGATGCCCGGACGCGCCGTTTGGGCCGGATGCCGCGTGGACTGGTGATGGGCGGTCCCGATTACATTGAACTGTACCGGCGCGCGCGCGCGGCCGTTCCTTCGCGTTCCAAGACCCCGGAGGAATGGGGCCGCCGCGCCGAACGCATGAATGAGGGCAACCTTCTCGACAACTCGTATACCCGCGATTTTCTCAGCGCTGTGGACATTTCCGGCTGCGAAAGTGTGCTGGATGTCGGATGCGGGGTCGGCAATCTGCTGATTCCGCTGTGCGGAAAACTGAAACGGGGCTATGGCCTCGATTTTTCGCCCGGCATGCTGGAGGCCGCACGGGCCAATGCGAAAAAGGCCGGCCTTGAAAACGCCACGATTGTTTTGCGGTCATGGGAGGATGACTGGAGCGACATTCCTCCCGCCGACATTGTAATTGCCTCGCGCTGTCTTGATGTGGATGACATGGCGTGGGCGCTGCAAAAACTGCATGCGCACGCCCAGCGCCGGATTTACGTCACCTACCGCATCGGGCCGAGTTATCTCGACGAGGCGATCTATGAAGCCATCGGCCGCAAGCTGATTCCTCGGCCCGATCACATGCTGGTGGTGAACATTCTGAAACAGCTGGGCATGAAGCCGAAACTGTCCACTATCCGGACCGAGGACAAGCACTCTGCATATCCGGATTTCGAGGCGTTCCGCAAACGCGTGGAGTGGAGCCTTGACACACTGTCCTCCGACGAGACGCGGAAACTGCGTGATTTTTTTGAAAACCTTCCGCGCGGCACGGATGATGAGCGCGTGCATAAACATCCTATCGAGTGGGCCCTGATTTCATGGGAGAAATAGACAAATCCGAAAACCGCCAGCAGGTCATCACGCGGCTGACCGCGCTTTGGGGGCTGACTGAAGCCGGACTCGGCGGCGTGATCCACGCGCTGAAAATCCCGTTCACGGGCATTGTGGTCGGCTCGACGGCCATCATTTTGATCACGCTGATTGCGTTCTTCGCGGAACGGCGGATATCTGTCCTCCTCAAATCAATGATCGTGGTGCTGATCATCAAGGCGAGCGTCAGCCCGCACACCCCCATTCCCGCATACTTTGCCGTGCTGTTTCAGGGCCTGCTCGCGTCGTTTTTGTTCCGCTGGCTGCCGGGCATCCGGCTTCCCGCCATGATGCTCGGCATTCTTGCCTTGCTGGAGGGGGTCGGCCAGAAGTTTATCGTGATGACGCTGATTTACGGAAAATCGGTTTGGGAAGCCATCGACGTGATCGGGCAGAAGCTGAGCGCTCAATGGGGACTGAGCTCCAAAATGGAAAACGCGAGTTTCTGGCTGATTTCAATATTCACCGTTTATTATCTGATTGGCGGCGTGATTGTCGGATGGCTTGCGGGCCGCATTCCTTCGCGTGTGCAGAGGATGCTCGAACAGTACCGCGAGGCGAAGCCCGACCTGAAAATACCGGACGACGCCATCCGGCTGCCGGAGAAGGCCCGCCGCAAGTGGCCGCTGCGCCGGATGCTTCCGGGGCTGCTGATCCTGCTGATGATCGTATTCGTGTTCGGCGGCATGCAGGCCGGGGAGGGATCGGCCCGTGCGAAGTGTATTTATGTTCTTGTCCGCACAACGGCGGTTCTGGCGGTCTGGTTTTTTCTGGTCGGGCCGCTGATCCGCAAGCTGATTGCGCGGCTCCAAAAGCGCGAGGCGATGATTTATGGCGAGGAAATCGCCCGGGCCATGAACCTCATGCCCAGACTGCGCCAGATGGCCGCGCTGGCCTGGGCCCAGACCGCTTTCGAGAAAAAGCACGTGCGCTGGTACCGGTTTCTCCTGCGCCTGATTGTCTACAGCATTGTCTGCGATGATTAACGGGCGCCGGCGGCGCGGAGTTCCGCCCTCCAGTTCGGTGCGTCAAACGCCAATATCCTCATTCGGGGGGTCGCGCGCTGTCGCGACCGGTGCGAGGATTGATTCTTCCGATGGTTGCGCATCTCCCGGTTCTCGGCTATCTTTCCGCCCATGACATTGAACAGCTCAGCGCTGGAAGTTTTAAAAAGCACCAGCAGGACTTTCTATATTCCGATTGTGCGGCTGCCCGGAAAACTGCGCAGCGCGGTGGGATCGGCCTGTCTCTGCTTCCGCGCCATTGACGAAATCGAGGATCATCCCCATCTGCCTGCGGACGAAAAAATCCGCCTTCTGAACGGGATTGCGGAACTCCTGCGCGAGCCCGGAGAAAATGCGAAGGGCGCCATGAAAACTCTTTTTGCCCCCTCGCGCAAGGCGCTTCCCAAAGTCACGCTGAACATCTGTTCCTATGCCGCCATGGCCCCGCGGCTGTTCGGCCGCTGATTTCGAAGGGCACTTCCGTCATGGCTGAACGGATGGCGGCCTGGGTTGACCGCAACTGGAGCATCCGCACGGAAGCAGACTTGGATGAATACACGTATGACGTGGCCGGAAGCGTGGGGCTGCTTCTGACTGATCTTTGGGCCTGGCATGACGGCACCGAGGCGCCGCGCGAAGATGCCGTTGGCTTCGGCCGCAGTCTGCAGGCGGTGAACATTCTTCGCAACCGCGATGAGGATCGCCGCCGCGGAGTCAATTATTTCCCCGACGGATGGGGCTTCGACCGCATGTGCGCCTACATCCGAAAGCAGTTCGAGCGGGCCGACGCATACATGGAATATCTGTCAGCCGGTCCGGCGCGCGATTTCTGCCAGATTCCGCTGACGCTGGCCAAAGCCACGCTGGATGCCCTGGAGGGCGGCCGCGAGAAGCTCACGCGCGAAGAAGTGCTCGTGCTGACCGGACAATCCTGACCGCGCGCGGTTTCAGGATTTCCCGCCGGACTCCACGTTTCTCAGGGCGTTCATGATGCGGCCCACGGCCGCGGTGATGGTGTTCATTTCCCTCGAAATGAGCTTGAAACGGTTGAGATTGGCCATGCGCTCGTCCTCAAGGTGCATCCGGCGCTTGTTGATTTCCTGTTTTTCCGCCACCAGCTCCTGGACTTTCTGCTGCGATGCGGCGAGGGCGGCGGCCAGGTCTTCGGCGGCAGAATCCAGCACCGTGGGGATGGCTTCGGGGGCTTCCGCCTGCTCGTGAAGTGCCTCCTCCTCCACAGCGCCTCCCGGAACCTCGATTTCCTCTCCGCAGTCGGTGCATTTCACCAGCATGCCGGCCGCCGACTGGTCGATCACCAGGCTTTTGGTGCAATGGGGGCAATTAAAGACAATATCGGTATCCAGAATTTCCGCGTTGTCGTTTTTCAGCTGCTCAGTCATTGGACCACCTCGTATTTTCTGAGAGACTGCCACATTCTCGAGAATACATCAAGGGAGAAGCGCGCCTTTTCGGCCGCCGCGATTGACAGGCATTTCTCCGGGTGTTAGGTTCTTCGGATATTTTGGGAATGGTCGAAATGCCCGACAGAGTTAACAGCAAGTTCACGGATAACATTTTTGTGAGCCTTCAGACCGATACCGCGCTCATTCGGGTGCAGGGGCGCGCCTCGTTCAAGTGCAGTCCCGCGCTGAAGGCGTTTTGCGGTGCGGCCATTGAGCGGGGAGTCTCCCGGATCATCATGAACATGGAAACCTGCATCGGCATGGACAGCACCTTTATGGGGGTTCTTGCGGGTGTGGCGGTGAGGCTGAAGGAGGCGACGGGCGGGATCATTCAAATGATCAACCTGTCGGGCCGCACACGCGGACTGCTCGCCACACTGGGACTGGACCAGATGGTGGAGACCTGGATGCCGGGCGAGGCGCCCGAGGATCTGGCCGGGCATTTCCGGGAAGACCAGCTTGACCGGCTCAGCGATGAAAGTCCGGACCGGCGGGAAATGGCCCAGACCATGCTGGAGGCGCACGAGACGCTGGTTGAAGTTTTTCCCGAGAACAGGCCCAAGTTCAAGGATGTGCTCACCTATCTGCGTGAGGACTTGAAGAAAAACGGCGTGAATCCGGCCCGGGGAGATCGTCTTTCAAGTGAACACTGACGCCGCATTGTGTCTGGTTCTGGCTGTGCTTTTTCTGGCACTGGCCGGCATGCTGATTATTCTGTTTGTGCGCAACCGCCGCCTGCGTGTTCTGCGTGACGCGATGCTGCAGGAAAAAGAGGTGATCTACAGTTTCGTGCATGATGTCAGCGAGGTGTTCATCGGGGACGGCTCGGCGGACATGGATCAGCTGCTCAAGCGGGTTCTCTTCTATGCCCTGCGAACGGCGAAGGCCGGGGCCGGTGCGATTTATCTGCGGGGCGAGGGAAACAAGCTGGAGCCGCGCGCCATTACCGGCATCTTCCCCCCTCTTTCCGGGAGGCCTGATCCGGGCATAGACCGCGCGGTCAGCAAGTCGCAGCATGTCGAGGAAATGGTGCGCCGGCATGCGGTGTCGCTGGGCGAGGGACTGATCGGAACTGTCGCGGATCTTGGAACGGCCGAGCTGATTGCCGATGCCGAGCGGGATGTGCGGGTCCCGGCCTATGCGGAGGATTTTCTCAAAATCCGCTCGCTTGTGCTGGTTCCGATGCGTTTTCAGCAGGAAGTGATGGGTGTGCTGGCGGTGGTCAATCGCGTGGATGGCGCCCCTTTTATTCAGGCGGACCTGAACCTGCTGCAGGCGCTGGCCGATCAGGCCTCGGTGTCGGTTCATTTTTTCCGTTTGCGCGAGGCCCTTGACGCGAAACAGCGGCTGGACCGCGATCTTGAGATTGCCCGCAAGATTCAGTCTCTGCTGCTTCCGAAACATCTGCCGAGAATCAGCGGGTTTGAGGTGGCGGCCTCCAATCTCCCGGCGCTGGAGGTCGGCGGAGACTATTATGATGTGATCCAGATTGATGACATTCACTGGGGCATAGCGATTGCCGATGTGTCCGGCAAGGGGATCAGCGGAGCCATTATGATGGCGATCTGCCGGAGCATTCTGCGTTCGACGGCGGTTGGGCAGACCAGCCCCGCGGAAGTGCTTCGGGCGGTCAACCGCCTGATGCGCTCAGACTTCGCGGAAGACATGTTTGTGAGCATGCTCTATATGGTTCTCAACACTCAAACCAGCCGGCTGACTCTTGCGCGCGCAGGTCATGAGCGGCCGGTTCTGTTTCATGCGGATGCCGCCCGCGCCGCCGAGATTCTGGATTCGCCGGGTCTGGCCGTGGGCCTTGGCCTGCACGAGCAGTTTGACCGGATTCTGCAGGACTGCAGCGTTGTCCTTGGCCCCGGCGATGTGCTCGTGGCCTGCACCGACGGCATTACGGAGGCCATGAACGCCCGGCAGGAGGAGTGGGGCGTGGATAACTTCCTTGAAGCGGTCAGCAGTTCCGCCTGCGAAGGGGCCCACAGCGTGATCAACAATCTGCAGCAGAGGGTGGTTCGCTTCATCGGCGATGCCCCACAATACGATGATATGACCTTGATTGCTCTGCGGAAACTGCCATAATATGCGGCATGGTTTACAGATGGAGATGAATCTATGAAGGAATGTGTAATACAGCGCGAAGAGAACGGACAGCTGGATATCCTGCATCTGGACGGCTCACTGGATGCTTATTCATTTCCCCGTCTTGAGACGGCCCTCAATCAGCTTCGCGAAAACAGCCGGAACCGCGTCGTGCTCGATTGCGAAGGCCTTGACTACATCAGCTCCGCCGCGCTGGGGGCCCTGATCGGATTTGCCCGCCGCGCCCGCGAGCAGAACGGCGACCTGAAACTCGCGAAGCTTTCTGCGAAGATTTACAACATCGTGGAGCTGCTTGGATTTCACAAGATCCTTGAAATCCATCCGGAAGTGGGGCAGGCGGTCAGCAGTTTTGCCGGTTAGGGGGACGCGGGAATGGGCCTCCCGTCAGAAATCCATTCTCCTTCCGGAGGAGTGGTGATTCTTCATACGCCCCTGCATGGCAGTTATGCGCGAATCATTCGGCAGGCCATTGTGGACACCTGCGTTCATGCGGGAATGAGCGAATTCAAGACCGCCCAGATGGAGATGGCGGCCGATGAGGCGTCATCCATCATTTATGCGGCACGGGCAGCCTCGTCACAGGGCGCCGGCGGGCAGGGGAATCTGACCCTTCGGCTGTATCAGGAGGACAAGCAGGTCGTTGTGGAGATTTGTCATGGCGGAGATCCCATCGAGGTGGGTGCCCCGGCAGATCCGAAGACATGGTACGGGGAGGAAGATCCCGCCGCCGCGGGACTCTTTGTGATTCAGCAGTTCGTGGACGAACTGTCCTACAGGACCGGAACGCCTCTGGGCCACTGCCTTCGGATGATAAAGAAGATATAGTGCGCTTCCGCTGCAGGCCGTGTCCGCAGAATAAATACACCGTTTATCGCATAGAGAGGTTTTCAGCATGAGCAGAAAAAAAGAACACACCGCCAAAAAGGAGCCGGCGCCGGCCGCAGCCCCGCCGGAGGCGCCTGCGGCCCCCCCGGCCCCCGATGACGCCGCGCTTGAACTGACGCGACTGAAGGAGCAGCTGCTCCGCCTTCAGGCGGATTTCGAAAACTACCGCCGCCGGGTGGAGCGGGAGCGCACCGAAGTCTACCAGCGCGCCAACGAAGATCTGATGATGGAGCTTCTCGTTATTCTGGACCATTTCGAGCTGGGTCTGAAAACCGCCGAAAAGCATCACGCCGACAAGTCCGTGCTGGACGGATTCCAAATGGTGAACGATCAGCTGCTGGCGGCGCTTTCCCGTTTCGGGCTGAAGCCGGTGGACGCGGAAGGGCTGGAATTTGATCCGCACCGGCACGAGGCCGTTACCCACGTGCCGTCCGAAGAGCATCCTGAAAACGTGGTGATTGCACAAACGCGTCGCGGCTACTTGCTGGGCGACCGGCTGCTCCGCGCCGCCCAGGTGGTGGTGTCAAGCGGTCTGCCGGTGTCTGCTCCCGCGCCGGAGGAGGGTGACCATGGCGGCGAATAAGGATTTTTACGCCGTGCTGGGGGTGGACCGGAGCGCCGGGCCGGATGAGATTAAGAAAGCTTACCGGAAACTTGCGGTTAAATATCATCCCGACAAGAATCCGGGCGACAAGGCGGCAGAGGAGAGGTTCAAGGAGATTTCGGAAGCCTATGAAATTCTCAGCGATCCGGCCAAGCGTCAGCAGTACGACCGGTTTGGTTCGCAGGCTTTTGAGAGCGGCGGGCCCGGCCCCGGCGGCTTCGGCTTCGGGGGCATAGATCTCGAGGAGGCGTTGCGCGTCTTCATGGGCGCCACCGGAGAATCCGGAAGCATTTTCGACAATTTCTTCGGCGGCGGTGGCCGCGCGCGCCGCAATATGGCGAACCGCGGCAGCGACCTGCGGTTTGACCTTGAGATCGATTTTGAAGAAGCAGTTCTGGGTTCCATGCGCGATATCGAATATCCCGTCATGAGCGAGTGTCCGGACTGCTCCGGAAGCGGCGCCCAGCCGGGCTCGAAAAAACACACCTGCCGTCAGTGCGGAGGCTCCGGCGCCGTGGCCGTGTCCAGCGGTTTTTTCAGTGTGCGGCAAACCTGCCCCGCCTGCAGCGGCACGGGCGAAGTGATTGAAAAGGTCTGTTCCGCCTGTCGCGGGTCCGGCCGCGTGCAGGGTCGCAACAAGCTGACGCTGAAGATCCCGCCCGGCGTTGAAACCGGCTCGCGTTTGCGCGCGGCCGGAAAGGGCGAGGGCGGGGCCCGTGGCGGAGAGGCAGGCGATTTGTATGTGGTTCTTCACGTGCGCCCGCATCCCGTGTTCCAGAGACAGGCCGATGACATATTCTGCGAGGTGCCCATTCCCTATGATGTGGCTGCGCTCGGCGGGGAGATCCAGGTGCCCACCATCCACGGATATGCCAAACTCAAAATCCCGGCCGGCACGCCCAGCGGGAAGATGTTCCGCATACGCGGGAAGGGGGTTGATCTTCCGCAGCAGTTCGGCAAGGGGGATCATCATGTGCGCATTCGCATTGAGGTGCCCCGGAATCTGACTGGAAGTCAGAAAAAACTGGTGCGCCAGCTGGGTGCGGAAGTCATGCCGGACAACTATCCCGAGCAGCGCCGGTTCTATTCCGATGCCGACGAATTTTTCCGCCGCAAGGAAACCCTCGAAACCATGAAGCAGCAGGGATGACCGTTCGCTGTCATGCTGAACCGGAGAGCTGGACGGGCGAAGAAATCGTTCTTTCGGCTGCGGAGTCCCACCACCTCAAGCATGTCATGCGGATTCGTCCGGGCGACGAGGTGGTTGTGATGGATGGGGCGGGGCGGGAGGCGCCGGCCATGGTGGCCGGGGAGCACGGCCGTGCGCTTCTTCTGAAAATCCTGTCGGTCCGGCGGCATCCCCGTCCGGACCTTGCGATTCATCTTCTGAGTGCGGTTCTGAAGGGGCCTAAAATGGACTGGCTGGTTCAGAAAGCAACAGAACTGGGCGCCGCCTCGCTCCTTCCCGTTCAGATGGCTCGCTGTGTGGTGCGCCTGAATGAGCGGCAGGCGGCGGATCGCTGCGAGCGGTGGCGCCAGATTGCGCAGGGGGGCATAAAGCAGTGCGGGACGCCGTTTCTCCCGGTCATTGGCCCGGTAACGGATTTCGCCGGAGCGCTGACGCACGCCGGCGCCTTCGACATCCTGCTGATCTGCTCGCTGGGTCCCGACGCCCGTTCCCTGCGGGCCGTTCTCGGCGACGCTCATGCGCGAGGCGTCTGCTCCGTCGGAGTGCTGGTGGGTCCGGAGGGGGACTTCACGTCCGGGGAAATCGCCGCGGCGCTCTCAGCGGACGCGGTTCCGGTTACGCTGGGCGCTCAGGTGCTGCGCGCGGAAACAGCGTCAGTTTTCGCGCTGGGCGCAATTCAGTATGAATGGATGAGCCGCAGCTGACTCTGTATTCGCAAACAGTTGCACTGTCATGCGTTTCGGGATAGACTTCTGCCCGTTACGGAGATGTGCGGAATTATGAAAAGCACTGTAAAAATTTCCATCGCGGGGCTGATTCTGCTGTGTCTGCTTCCGGCCGGCGCGTCGTCGGCTCAGGATCTGGATGAAAACGCGGCGCTCTACTACTGGGAAGCTCTTGCGCTGATGCGCCAGCCGGACAGTGTGGAAGAATTTGCCGTTCTTGATTTCATACGGAACGATCTTCCGCAGCTTCCGCCTTCCATTTTGACCGCGAACACGGACGCCGCCCAGTGGCTCATGGGCGACCGCGCCATGCTGGCGGCCCTCGCGAAGGCGGGCCGCTGCCGCCGGTGCGAGTTCTTTGTGCGGTCTCCGGCTGATCCTTTCCCGGCGCTGGTTCATCTGGCCCCCATGAGGGTGCTGACGGATCGAGCGCTGGCGGTTGCCAAAGCCTATGAATTCGCCCGCAACAGCGAAGGCGCCGCGATGATTTACCGCGACCTGCTTCTGCTGGTGCGGAACCTGGACCGGGACATCACCATGCGGTCCGGGCTGGTGGCTGCTGACATGCTGCAGCAGATTCTTTTTGATCTGGAGGGATTCCTGTCGCGCGAGCCGGGCCGGGAGGCCGCGACGATCCTGTCGAACGCTTTTCTGCAGTCGCCCCGGCCCCTTTTTCATCCGGCGGATTATCTCCGAATGGAGGCCGTCAGCTTTCGGCAGTGGATGCTTGCGGATCCCCGGCAGATGGAGCAGAAGCTGGTGCGGCTTTACGGCGGCGCGGCTGAATCCCCGGCGATCATTCGTCTGATGGCGCTGGACACACCCCGGAAGGTGCTTCAAATGGGCACCTGGATCATGGATTATGAGGCGTGGATGCTGCGCCTTGCAAATGAGTGTGAAGCCCCGTACGAACGCGCCATAGGAGCTCTTCGCTGGTCGGATGCCGAGAAGGTGCGCATTGAAAAAGAGGCATCCGAAAGCGGCGGAAATCCTCTCTTTTCGCTCTCTATCCCCTCCATGTCGGCGGCCTATGAGCGTTTTCTTGCGGCGGAGGGCCAGTTCTCCATGGCGGCTGTTTTGAGCGCGGCCGTTCTCTATTTCAATGATTTCGGCCGCTGGCCGGTGTCGCTGGATGAGGTTTCCATGGCAGCGGCCGGACCGCTTCCCCGTGATCCCTTTTCGGGTCAGGATTTCTTCTATAAAACCAGCCGGCTTCTTCCTCGTGTGATGCTGAGAGTTCCAAAAACCATGATTGATGAGGGAAGCATTCTCTACCGCATGGATATCAGGGCCCGGCGCGAGCAGGATGAAAAGCAGTTCCAGCAGGCCCTCAAAAACCTTGAGAAAAAATGGCGGGCCACCGCTGTGCGCGCGGCGCTGGAGGTTGAGAACTCCCCGGTCCCGGGAACGCCCCGCAAATAGGCGCGGGCCGGTTCAGAAGCCGTTTGTTTCCGGAAGGCCTGTCAGCAGCACCGTAAACGACTCATTGGTTCGAACCGTGTCGAAATCCGCGCCCTGAAGCCAGGATGCGACAAACGTGGAATCGAATTTCCTCAAGGCATTGGTCAGGACCTGCGCCGACTGTTCCGGCAGGTTTTGCAGCGCATAGCATGCCGCCAGATTGTAATAGGTCACAGAGTTGTCTGGATCTATTTCCAGAATATCCTGAAAAATTTCCTGCGCCTTGCTGAACTCTCCGGCGCGCATATGGGCCTGTGCCAGCCGGTTCTGAATGGCGGTGTCGTCGCGCTCAAGCGTGGCCATGCGGCGCAGATGCGGAATCGCCGCGGCGGCGCTCCCGTTCAGCATGTAGGCGCTCGCGGCAATGTCGTGGGCCCGGGTGTTGTAGTTGTCCTCATCCAGAATCCATTCTGCCATCTGCGCGGCCGGCTCATAAGCTTTTTCAGCCAGCAGGGATTCAGCCAGCAGAAGCCGTGTTTCGTGCTGTCCGGGACTGGTGCGGAGGCATTCCACCAGGATCGTGATGGCTTCGGAGCGGTTCCCTTCATCAAGCAGCAGGCGGGCCAGCCCGAGCTTCAGGGAAACATTGTCCGGTGCCGCCGCCAGTTGCGCGCGCAGGCGCTCCGCAGCAAGCGCGCGATCTCCGCCCTCCGCCTGCTGCGCCGCCGCATCCAGAACCCCTGCAGATTCCTCCGCCAGCGCAATCAGCTTCGCCACCTGTTCTTCGATATCGTCCGGGAGCCCGGCGCGTTCAGTGCTCTGAACGGGAGCGGGCTTTGCCTGCGGCATCAGCACTGCCTGGACACGCTCCCGATGAAGTGCCCGGCGATGACATTGCGCCGCGAAAAGAAGAATCAGATATGCCGTCAGCAGGCTGATCATCACGCCCCAGAATGTGGCGGGTGTCCGGCTGGTGTAACTGCGGCGCGGGCGGCTGGCATTCCGGAAAGATCTCCGGTGGCGGCGGGGCTGTATGGCTTCAGCCTCCCGGGATGCCGCGTCTCTTTTTTGAGGCGGATCTGATGTATTTCCGTTTTCCATTAGCGCGGGGCCTACCAGCTGCGGAGCTGGTCAATCACGTTTTGAACGCCCGTTGCGCCATAGGCGATGCCGATGGCGCGGGAGCGCACCATTTCATTGGGAACTGAACCGCGCAGGGTTACTGTCGCCCCCTCAGCGGAGACACCGAAAAGATATTTGCCGGTCAGATCGTCCTCCCGCAAACGATTGATCACATCCCGCTCAAGAGACGCATCCCGGTCCGTATAGCCTTCGCCCATGTCGTAGACCACGGTGGTGCAGCCCGCGCTGCCCAGCATCAGGACCAGCGCAAGAGCCGCGGGAATCCACTTGATAATATTACGCATTTTCTGAACTCCTTCCCTAGACTGGAATGAGCATACCCCGCACGGGCATTTCGGTCAACGCCCCAGCCTGTTATTCCCCGGGCGATGGGCGCCGGGGATAGACCACGCGCATGAACTGGACCAGGTCCCCCGTCTCGGGCCGGCCGGAAACGATGCGGCCGGCGGCAAAAGATCCGTTGCGCTGCCCCGTCATCAGCAGCACCGCGCATTTCTGCCCTTCATGGAACACTTCCGCTTCCGTTCCCGCCTCGGGAATGATCAGGCACTCCAGAACGGCGTGCCCGTTCTTCTGGTCCACATGAACCACCGTGGCGCCCGGAACCCAGCGGATCTGCGGAGTGCCGGCCAAAACCGGCGTCGCCGCCGCGGGCGGCCGCATCGGCGCCGTTCCCGCGCATCCGGCGCCCAGAAGAAGGGCAGCGGTCCAGCATGTAAGAAGCATTCTCATGACGGCAGCCATTGTTCCAGTGGACAGCCCTCGCACAGGGCCCTTTTCCGGCAGTGCTCTTTGCCCAGCTTTACGATCAATGCGTGATATTCACCATACAATGATGAATCCCGGGGACACGATTCCGTGAACAGCGCCGCGATGTCGTCGTATGCCGCGCCTTCATCCGTCCAGCGGTGGCGTTCCAGCATGCGCCGCGTATACGCGTCCACGACGAACACCGGCCGCCCGAATGCGTAAAGGAGGATGCTGTCGGCCGTTTCCGGGCCGATTCCGTTTGTATTCAGCAGTATGCCGCGAAGAGTGCCGGTTTCGATCTGCTCCATTTTTTTCATGGTGAAGCCGGATGTTTTCCGCACGGTTTCAATAAAAGCCTTCAGGCGTCTGGCCTTCATGTTGAAATAACCCGCGGGCCGTATCCGGCCGGCCAGCGTTTTGGCCGGCATCTGTGAAAGGGACCGCACATTCAGCGCGCCGGACTTTTTGAGATTTGCGATGGCTTTCTCCACGTTGCGCCAGTTCGTGTTCTGCGTGAGGACCGCGCCGACCGCCACCTCCAGAGGGGTTTCTCCCGGCCACCAGTGCTGCGGTCCCCAGCGCTTGAAAAGGGCGCGGTAGACTGCCTTTGCCGGGAGTTTGCTGTTCTTCATTGCTTATATGATTTTATTTGCCGGGCTGGTTCTGTATACATTGACGGAAACATAGCGCGCGGCGCGCAAAAAGAAAATCATGAATGCAGACCAAAATAAGCCCATGAATCCTGCCGGCCGCAGCGGCATTGTCGCCGTGGTGGGCCGGGCCAACACCGGCAAATCCACACTGGTGAACTGCATTCTGGAGGAAAAGATTTCCATCGTCAGCCCGGTGGCCCAGACCACCCGCAATGTGATCCGGGGTGTGCTGACCGAGCCGCGCGGACAGATTGTGTTTCTGGATACGCCCGGCATTCACAAGGCGGAGTCCGAGCTCGGGAAGATCATGAACCGGTCGGCGCGCGCCTCCACGGAGGGAACGGATATCATCCTGATGGTATTTGATGCCTCCCGTCCGCCGCGTGATGAAGACGAGGGCTGGCTGCGCCGAGCGCTCTTTGAAGAGATTCCGGTGGCGGCTGTGCTGAACAAGGCCGATCAGCCGGAAGACTGCTCTTCGCGCTACATGGATCTCTGGCGGGAGCTGGAGGGGGAAAAGCGGGTGCAGAAGGAAATCCCGTGGCTGCGAACGTCCGCGCTGGAGAATTCCGGGGTTCGCGAACTGGTGGATTTCCTTTTTGAACAGCTTCCCGAGGGGCCGCATCTCTTTCCGGATGATGTGCTGACCGATTTTCCCCGGAAGCTGGCCGTCGCTGACATCATCAGGGAAAAGCTCTTCCACCGCCTGCGCGAGGAACTTCCGCATGCGGTGGCTGTCGTGGTGGATACTCTGGACGAGGCGGCTGACGGAACCTGGGGCATCAAGTGCACCATCTATGTGAACCGGCATTCGCAGAAAGCCATTGTCATCGGGGAAAAGGGCCGCCTGCTGCGGTCGGTCCGCCTGGCCTCGCAAAAGGAAATCAGGTCTGTCTATGACCATCCGGTCCATCTGGATCTGTGGGTAAAGGTGGAGCCGAACTGGTCAAAGAATTTCTGGCTCCTCAAGAAGCTGGGGTATCAGTGAAGAGCGGTCGAAGGGAATTATGGATGGTGCTGGCCCTGCTGGCGGTCGCCCCGGCGCTTCTGTATCTTCCGGGCTTCGGCCACGATTTTGTCTATGACGACCACGGACAGCTTGAGGAAAACCCCTTTCTGCAGAATCCGGAAAATGTGCGCGAAGTGCTGATGCTCGGGACACTGGGCGATGCCCGGGTGATCAACGGCCGCCGTCCGTTCGTGCTGCTGACCTATTTTTCGGATCGCGCCGTCTGGGGGGCGCGCGCGGCGGGATATCGCCTCACGAATTTCGCCGCGCATGCCGGCTCTGTCTGGCTGTTTTTCTTCCTGCTTCTGCGGCTGAGCGGTCGGCGGGCGTTTTCTTTTTCCGCGGCCCTGCTGTTCAGCCTTCATCCGGTATTGATCGAGGCGGTGCATGTGCCCGCGTTCCGCCCGGATGTATTCTGCGGACTTTTTTCTTTCGCGTTTCTTCTGGCGGCCGTCCGCACGGAAATGAAAACGGCGCGGCAGACGGCGCTGGCGGCGGTTCTGCTGTGGCTCGCCCTCTGCTCAAAGGAGGCCGCCGCGGTTCTTCCGGCTGTACTGGCCGGCGTTTGGATATGCCTGCCGCAAACCCGGCTGCCCGTGCGCCGCATGGCCCTGCTTTTGGCCGTGTCACTCGGGCTGGTGCTTCTCTTTATGAAACTTTCCTCGGGCTCCGGCCTGCAGGCCGTCGGCGGCGCGTGGAACGGACGCTCTCTCCAGCCCCCGCATAATTTTTTCACCTCGCCGTGGCTCTTCCTGCGGATGGTGGGCCTGCTGGCTGTTCCGTGGCCGCTGGTCGCCGACCGCGTGGTCCTGCCGGTAACTTCCACGGCAGATCTCCGGTTCGCCGCGGGCCTGCTCGCCGTGGCGGTCTGCCTTTGCGCAGCGATTTTCTTCTTGCGGCGGAAGCCCTGGATCAGCCTCAGCCTTGGCTGGATGCTGGCCGCCTATCTTCCGGTCTCCAGCCTCGTTCCGCTGTTTAATCCGCTGGCGGAGCGCTATCTCTACTTCATGGCCGCCGGATTCTGCATTCTTCCTGCGCACCTGCTCACAAGTGATGGAGGGTCGCGCTCCGCCGCGACCGTTTCAATGGGCGTCATCGCGAGCAAAGCGCTGCTTGGATTTATATGTGTGCTTTATCTGCTCATCGGATGGATCCGCATGCCGGCATGGAAAAACGACGTTGCGCTGTGGACGCGCACGCTGGCCGATGAGCCGAACAGCATGCGCGCGCGCGTCTGGCTGGCGCTCGACCTGAAGGAGCAGGGCCGGCGCGAAGAGGCGCTGACGCTGCTGGATGAAGCCATCCGCATCAATCCGCAGGATGTTTCCGGATTCATCAATCGCGGCATCCTGTGGGGCGAAATGGGCTACTATGACCGCGCGGAGGCCGATCTGGCCGAGGCGGTCCGGCGGCGTCCGGAAAGTTCTTCCGCTCACTGGAATCTGGCCGTCATGCTGCAGCACAAAGGCGACATCGGGGGCATGCTCCGTGAACTGGAAAAAACCCTTGAGCTGAATCCGGAGCACGAGAAGGCGCTGCAGGTCAAAAAATCCCTTGAATCAGCCGTGCCGGAAAATCGCTGAAAATCATCAAAAAACGCCAAAAAATACCGAAAAACGGTCAAAAAACGGTTCTTCGTCAATTATCGTGGAAAGAGATCGAGCTTTCCGCAGTGAAAAAGGATGGCGACTCTGTAGTTCTCGAAGGATCGAAAACCTCTGGCCTTGGCCCTGATTAACTGGATCTTAGAGTTGAAACCCTCCGAGATG
>JAKQHR010000144.1 GCA_029557905.1 Verrucomicrobiota bacterium | reverse complement strand
GGAACCTTCGCGGAGAAACGGATTCATCTCAATCTTGTCTTACCCGAGCCGACGCCGACGCCGACTCCAACGCCGACCGAGATGGTACTGCCCAGCCCGACTCCGGAAGCAACCAACACGCCTGTTCCGACGGAAACGCCGATTCCCACGCCATGAGTGAAACAAACCCCAAAGAAATACCTTTCCATGTAAACACGCGGAAATCTTTGCGTATAGCAACAGAAATGGATGCAAATTCAACCGTGTTACAATTAGCACCCGCAAGCCGGTTGCGGGTTATTTTTAATTCTCAGCGATTACGAAAGGCCTGTGCCATTCGATAAAAAATTTTTTCTGAGGAGTAATTGCATGAAGGATACGAAGATTGTCGTCAACAACAAGGTGGGTCTGCACGCCCGGCCAGCATCCCTTTTCGTGCAGGAGGCGAACAAGTACAGTTCGGATATCCAAGTTTCCTGCAAAGATCCGGACAGCGGGGAAAACAGAGAAGCCAACGCGAAATCCATTCTGGGTATATTGACCCTGGGGGTATATCAGGGGATGGAGATTCACATAAAAGCCGAGGGGGATGACGAAGAAGCCGCCGTTAGCGCGTTGGTCAAGCTGGTTGAAGCCAACTTCGGTGAAGATTGATGAAGCAGCTGAAGGGTATCGCCGCCTCGCGCGGCGTCTGTTTCGGGCCGGTTTTCCGTTTCATCCGCCAGGAACTGAAGGTGGAGGAATATTGTGTGGAAAGCAGCCCAAAAGAGATGAACCGGCTGAAAAGGGCAATCACCGCGGCCAGAAACCAGATCCTAGACATTTACGATAAAGCCCTGCGGGAGTCAAGCGAAGCGGACGCGGAGATCTTCCAGGCGCACCGCATGATTCTGGATGACCCGGAACTCATGAAAGAGGTCAAGCGCAAAATCGAAGAAGAATCCCTGTGCGCCGAATACGCCATGCTGAGCACGGCGCAATCTTTTTCGGACATGATGGCCGCCATGCAGGATGAATATTTTGCCGCGCGCGCCACTGACATTATGGATGTGGGCAACCGCGTGGTGCGCATTCTGCTGGGGGTGGCGGAGTCACCCAGCGAGAACCTGAAGAAGCCCTCCATCATTGTCGCCGATGACCTGACGCCTTCGGACACGGTTCTGCTGGATAAGTCGCTGGTGCTGGGATTCTGCACAGCCAGGGGGTCGGCCACGTCCCACACTGCCATTTTGGCTCGCGGATTGGGGATTCCCGCGGTATCTGGCGCCGGCGCGGAAATTTTGGAAGTGCCGGACGGTACGCAGATGATCCTGGACGGCGGCAGCGGCGATGTTTTCATTGACCCGGATGATGCCACACTGGCAGAATACCAAAAACGGATGGAAATCGCCAGCAGCATGCATGAGGCATCCATGAAGCACGCGCATGAGCCGGCTGTAACCAAGGACGGGGTGCGGCTGGAGGTGGTGGCTAACATCGGCAACGTGGAAGGAGCGGAGAGCGCTGTTGAAAACGGCGCCGAGGGCGTGGGCCTGCTGCGGACTGAATTCCTGTACCTGGAGCGCAAATCGCTGCCCACGGAAGAGGAGCAGTTCGAGGCCTACAGGGCGATTCTGGATGTGTTCGGCGATATGCCCGTGATTCTGCGCACGCTGGATGTGGGCG
>JAKQHR010000139.1 GCA_029557905.1 Verrucomicrobiota bacterium | reverse complement strand
ATCGGCACGCTGCGCGCGCTGGGATTCCGCCGCCGCA
Organism: Verrucomicrobiota bacterium; assembly: GCA_029557905.1. Classification (GTDB taxonomy): domain Bacteria; phylum Verrucomicrobiota; class Kiritimatiellia; order JAKQHR01; family JAKQHR01; genus JAKQHR01. The sequence continues at coordinate 2,322 of JAKQHR010000139.1, read as the reverse complement.
ACATTCTGCTGGCGTTTCTCACGGAGTCCCTGCTCCTGGGGTTTCTGGGCGGAGCGATCGGCTTGTTTTTCGCATCGTTCATGCAGTGGATGACGATCTCCACGGTAAACTTTCAGACGTTTTCCGAGCTGGCGTTTCGCTTCACGCTGACGCCCGGCATCGTCGTGGAGTCGATGACCTTCGCGCTGCTCATGGGATTTCTGGGCGGCATGCTGCCGGCGTTGCGCGCCTCGCGCCTGAAGATTGTGGACGCCCTTCGCGCCGCGTAGGGGATGGTGCGCCTCCCTTCGGCAGGCTCAGGACAGGCTAGGCTCGGGGGGTCACCTTTTGTCATGGTGAGCCTGCCGAACCATGACAGGGATAGTGGATGGTAGGGAACGGGCTTGCCACCCGCAAGGGTGGTTGAAACCGTTCCTCACAAAGTGACGGGTGTGTTGTAGGGAACGGTCGCGACCGTTCCCTACGGCGTTATGCGTGAAAGGGGAGCTTCTTGAATTACGCGCACAGAGTTTTAATGATGTCCTTCGTCATTTTGATTCCGAAAAGGAGATTCTCCGCGGAGATGCGTTCGTCGATGCCGTGGACGCGGCCGATGTCCTCCCGTTCCAGAATCATCGGCGTAAATCCGTAGGCCGGATAACCCCGTTCCCGCCAGTAATGGCCGTCGGACGCCCCGGCCATCAGGAGAGGGAATACGCCGGCCTCGGGCGAATGCTTTTTAACGGCCTGTGTGACCGCCTGGTAAAACATGCTGTTCAAGGGCGCGATTCCCGAAGGAGGCGACGTCTGAATCATTTCGATTCGAATGCGGTCGTCGGTGATGCGGGAGACCAGCCAGCGGTGAAATTCCTCCGCGCTGGTTGAAGGAAGCAAACGGCAATCCAGTTCGGCCGTGGCCTGTTCCGGGATGACATTGATTTGATAGCCGGCCTTGATGACGTTGGGACTGACGGTGTCGCGAAGCAGGGCGTTGGTCAGTTTGTCCGCCGCAAGCTTTTTTCCGGCGAGCATCAAAGCGAGCGGATTGGAAAGGTGGCGCAGCAAAAACGATGCCGGAAACTTCTGCGTCGGCGCGAGTCCCTGAAACATCATCTGAGCCGCCCGGTCCACACGCAGCGGCCGGGGATTCCCGACGATCCGGGAAAGGGCGGAAAGCAGCGTCACGTTGGCGCTGTTTGGGTGCGGCATGGAGCCGTGTCCGGGGTCGCCTGTGGCAATGAGCCGGACGCGATAGATCTGCTTTTCGGCGACGGCGACGGCAAACATGATCCCTTTTCCAAAAACATCCTTCAAACCGCCGCTGCCTTCATCCCAGACCCATTCGGGATCAATTGCTTTCAGGTGATGTTCCACCAGCCAGCGCATGCCGTTTTCTCCGCCCGGCTCTTCGTCCGGCACAGCCGTAAAAACGATCGGCCGGCGGAACGCCGTCCCTTCCTTCAAAAGCGATTCCAGCGCCAGCAGAAACATGATGCCGAGGCCCTTGGTGTCCAGCGTGCCGCGCCCCCAGACAAAGCCGCCGGCCACCGCTCCGGAAAAAGGAGGATGGGTCCAGCGGGAGGCGTCGGCCGCGACCACATCGATATGGTGGTTGAGCATCAGGGGTTTGAGGTTTTCCGATCCCGCGATGCGCGCCAACACCAAACCGCGCCCGGCGCCCGGTTCATGAATTCGAATGTCGGAGGTGATGCCCCGGGCCGTCAGTTGATCGGCGAGCCACAGGGCGGCGGGCATTTCATTGCCCGGCGGATTGGTCGTGTCGAATTGCACGTAGCGGCTCATCGTCTGAACCGCATCCTCCATTATTTTTCTCTCATCCATCACTTGTCCTCCCAACACCCAAGCCAACCTGTATTATCAGCCGATACAGTACGTGCCCTCATTAGCGGGGCTGAAGCCCCGCACTACATCCTATTCCCTATCGCCCATTGCCTATCGCCTGTTTTCACCATCCCTTACTCTTCCAGAATTGCCTCATCCTTCACTTTCTGCCAGTCCTCGGGGTACGTGCGCGACGCGATCAGAAAGAGAAACCCCGCCAGGATGCCGAATCCGCCGCACATCATGACCGCCGCGCTTAAGCCTTCCGCGCCTCCGCCCAGTCCGTCGGAAACCGCGCCGACGATGTAGGGCCCCCAGGCGCCCCCCAGCATGTACTGCGCGAAGATCGCCAGGCCCATCGACAGGCCCTTGTGCGCCACCGGAACGACGTCCTGCGAGATGGCGGCAATTGCCGGCATGGCCGCCGCGGCGGCAATACCGTACACGCAGGCCAGCGCGATGCCCACGTAACTGAATCGGGTGAGCACAACCACAATCAGG
>JAKQHR010000114.1 GCA_029557905.1 Verrucomicrobiota bacterium | reverse complement strand
CATTTCCACGCGGCCGGACAAGGCGCGGGCGAGTGTCACGGGATCGCTGTAGGCGATGCCGCTCCCCGCGGGAAGGCCGAAAGCAATGCGTGTGATTTTTACGCCTTTGTCTTTCAGCAGGTCATGCAGATAACTGGCGGTTGAATCCCCCTCCACATCGGAGTTCATGGCCAGCACCACTTCCGTGATGCCTTCCGCCCGGATGCGGCCCAGCAGCTGGTCCACGCGAATGTTGTCGGGGCCTTCGCCTTTCATCGGCGAAAGCCTGCCCATCAGCGCGTGATAGCGGCCCTGGAAACTGCCCGCCTTTTCGATCAGCACGATGTCGCCCGGATCCTCGACGACGCACAGCACATGCGTGTCGCGCCGCGGATCGGTGCAGATGCGGCAGGGATCCTGCTGTCGGGCCGTTACGTTGCCGCATTTCGAGCAGCAGCAGACCTGCCGCTCCACTTCGCCCAGCGCGGCGGACAGCTCACGTGCCATGCCTCCGCCGTCACGCACCAGCTTCAGCGCCATGCGCTCAGCCGACCGGCGCCCGACGCCCGGCAGCCGGCCCAGCGCCTTGATGAGTCTTTCCAGCGGATCCATAACAATCACATCGGCAAGTCCATGCCCGGCAGGCCCATGCCCGCGGTGAGTTTCGACATTTCCCTAGCGGCGAGATCCTTTGAAGCCTTGAGCGCGCCGTCCACCGCAGCCAGAACCAGATCTTCCAGCATTTCGGGATCTTCCGAATTGATGACCTCCGGGTTGATCTTGATGCTCTCAATGGACATATCGCCTTTGGCCACGGCCGTGACCATTCCGCCGCCGCTGGAAAACTGAACCGTCTGGCTCGCCAGATCCTCTTTCATCTTTTCCATGTTCTTCTGCATGGAGGCGGCCTGTTTCATAAGCTTCATGATGTTTGTCATAGGTACTCCCTGAATTATTCCCTGATGTCCACGATATCACCGCCGAAGGTTTCCAGCACCAGAACGACCTTCGGATCCTTAATCCACTTCTGTTTTGCATCCCGGCTCATGTTGCTCCGAACCGTCTTCTTCTTCACGGATTCCTCGACCGGAGGGGGGGCTTCCTTGCAGGCGGTCGCCTTCAGCTGAGTGTCGGCCGGAAGCACCACGCGCCGATCCAGCACCTCCAGTTCCACGCGCAGGTCGCGGCCCAGAACGGAGCCGACCACTCGCCGGATGGCATTCACGTTGCGAGGCAGGGCGATCTGCTCCTTTTCCCCTGCGAATTCGGGATCAAATCCGATAAACAGTGTGCCGTCCTCTATCCGCACCGGCTTGGCGTCCAGCAGATAGCCCCGCGCCATCGGCGCATATTGCGCAACCCGCTCGACTACATCATGCCACTGTTCGGCAAGACGCTCGATTCCGGCCGTTTCAGCGGGCAAATGAGAAGCAGGCGCATCCTCAGGGGCCGGAATCAGTGCGGGAGGCGGTTCAGGGAACTTTTTTTTTTCGGCGGGGGGCGGCTCCGGTTCTCCAGCCAGAACACTGTCTCGAAGCGCCACGATTTGCGACAGAATCGCATCGATGGAGACCGCGG
>JAKQHR010000113.1 GCA_029557905.1 Verrucomicrobiota bacterium | reverse complement strand
CATTTCCACGCGGCCGGACAAGGCGCGGGCGAGTGTCACGGGATCGCTGTAGGCGATGCCGCTCCCCGCGGGAAGGCCGAAAGCAATGCGTGTGATTTTTACGCCTTTGTCTTTCAGCAGGTCATGCAGATAACTGGCGGTGGAATCCCCTTCCACGTCGGAGTTCATGGCCAGCACCACTTCCGCAATACCTTCCGCTTTGATGCGTTCAAGAAGCTGCGCCACGCGGATGTTTTCGGGGCCTTCGCCCTTCATCGGCGAGAGCCGCCCCATCAGCGCGTGATAGCGCCCCTGAAAGCTGCCCGCTTTTTCAATCAGCACGATGTCGCCGGGATCCTCGACGACGCACAGCACATGCGTGTCGCGCCGGGGATCGGTGCAGATGCGGCAGGGATCCTGCTGGCGGGCCGTGACGTTGCCGCATTTCGAGCAGCAGCACACCTGCCGCTCCACTTCGCCCAGCGCGGCGGCCAGCTCGCGGATCATGCCGCCCCCGTCGCGCACCAGCTTCAAAGCCATGCGCTCGGCGGAACGCCGACCGATCCCAGGCAAACGTCCAAGCGCTTTGATGAGTCGTTCGAACGGGTCCATGATTACATCGGCAGGTTCATGCCGGGCAGCCCCATGCCGGCCGTGAGTTTTGACATTTCTTTCGCGGCCATGTCCTTCGAGGCCTTCAGCGCGCCATCCACGGCGGTCAGCACCAGATCCTCCAGCATTTCCGCATCCGATGCATCAATCACACGGGGATCAATCTTAATGCTCTGGATGGACATATCGCCCTTGGCCACAACGGTGACCATTCCGCCTCCGCTGGAAAATTCGACGGTCTGGTTTGCCAGTTCATCTTTCATCTTTTCCATGTTTTTCTGCATGGAGGCGGCCTGCTTCATAAGTTTCATGATGTTTGTCATACGTTCTCCTTAAATCATTCCCTGATGTCCACAATGTCCCCGCCGAAGGTTTCCAGCACGAGGACGACATTCGGGTCCTTGATCCATTTCTGCTTCGCGGCACGGCTCATGTTGCTTCGCAGACTCTTTTTCTTTACGGGCTCATCGGCTGGAGGGGAATTTTCCTTGCAGGCGGTCGGCTTCAACTGGGTGTCGGCCGGCAAAACCACCCGCTTGTCCAGCACCTCCACCTCCACGCGCACGTCGCGGCCCAACACGGATGCCACCACGCGCCGGATCGCATTCACGTTGCGAGGCAGGGCGATCTGCTCCTTTTCCCCTGCGAATTCGGGATCAAATCCGATAAACAGTGTGCCGTCCTCTATCCGCACCGGCTTGGCGTCCAGCAGATAGCCCCGCGCCATCGGCGCATTCTGCGCCACGCGCTCCACTACATCATGCCACTGTTCGGCAAGACGCTCGATTCCGGCCGGTTCAGCGGGCGAATGAGAAGCAGGAACATCCTCAGGGGCCGGAATCAGTGCGGGAGGCGGTTCAGGGAACTTTTTTTTTTCGGCGGGGGGCGGCTCCGGTTCTCCAGCCAGAACACTGTCTCGAAGCGCCACGATTTGCGACAGAATCGCATCGATGGAGACCGCGG
>JAKQHR010000096.1 GCA_029557905.1 Verrucomicrobiota bacterium | reverse complement strand
TGCCCCGCGGAATGCGCGGAACCCTTTATTTCAAGGATGAGGACTACCGTTTGTCCTTCCTGCAGGGCAATTACATCACAGCCGTTAATCTGAAGGAAGATGACATTCAGCGCATCCTGGATCAGAAACTGTCCCCTCTGTATATCTCGGTTCATGCTACCGAGCCGCTTTTAAGAAAGGCGCTGCTGGGGAACTCCCGCTGCCCTGACATCATGCCGCTCTTAAAGCGTCTTGCCATGGGCGGCATTGCGTTTCACACCCAGATTGTCCTCATGCCCGGCATCAATGACGGCGATGTCCTGAAGCGCACCATCGGCGAGCTGCTGGAACTCGGGAAAAATCTTCTGTCCATAGCCGTGGTGCCGGTCGGACTCACATGTCACAGAAAAAAACTGCCGGTTCTCCAAGCTGTTGATGCCGCTTATGCGCGTGCCTTGATTCGCCAGATGCGCCCCGTGCAGAAAATAACAGCCTTGCGGCAGGGGAGAGATTCGCTCTTACTTTCGGATGAGTTCTTCCTTCTGGCCGGAATGCGGCCTCCGGCCTATGCGGATTTTCCCGAGATTCCACAGCTGGAAAACGGTGTCGGCATGGTGGCATCTTTCTACAGGGGTTTCGCCCGGGCATTGCGGCAGTTTCCGCGGATAGTTCATCCGCCTGTTACGGTTGCACTGGTAACGGCTCCCCTCGGCCGCATGGCCATCTCCCGATTCCTCGAGAGGATGAAAGCCATTGCAGGGCTCACTATTGAAGCCGTCGTGGTTCAAAATAATCTTCTCGGCCCCTCCGTGACAGTATCCGGTCTGATGGCCGGTGGGGATGTCCTTCGGGCACTGAGGGGTTATAAAAACGCGGATCTATATCTGTTGCCGGAAAATTGCGTGAATGCAGATGGGGTTATGCTGGATGACTTGAGCCCGGCAGACATGGAGCGCGCCCTGGGCCGTCCTGTGCTTGTCGCTCCCTCCACGGCATGGGGAATTCTCCGAATCTTAAAGGATTATGCAGTGAAATGATGGTTTCCCTGTCGTTGATCGCGGTTATTTATCTTTCACGCCGCCGGCACCTTTGATTTGCGCTGCCGGTCCTTCACAAAGCCTCATCAGGTCTCCCGCGCTCATTGCTCCGTTGGTAGGGTCATAGGCAAGACTGAGGATTTCCTCCCCGGTAAATATCCGTGGTGAATCAAACATTTCCTGTATGTCCCAGATATTGTCCGGCCCCGGGTATGCTACAAGAAAGTAACAGCCGTATTGTGGATCGCTGAAGTAGGCCGCACCTTTCATTTTGTGCAGATGTTCCCCGGAAAGATAGGCTATCGGTGTGGTAATGTCATGCCCGAAGAAGGGAATGCGGTCTTCTATGCGCATGGAGGGCAGGCGTGACCAGTCCACGTAATATGATGAGATGGCATTGGCCGCTCCCTTCAGCCAGGTGGACTGGCGCGCGTATTTTTGCATGTCGCGGGGCAGGAGAGTGAATGTCGTTTCCGCCTGCAGCATTCTCTGCGCGCCATCCAGAGTCGTCGCCGGGATCTCGATCTTCAGCCGGTAGTCCCCCTCCTTGCGCAAGTCTGCAAATTCGGCGAGATCGAAGGCTGTTGAGAAACTCGTGTCCGGCTCAACGGTCTGCGGCAGTTTGCCGAAGATGATGTCCAGCGCGGCATTCATTCTGAACTGAGCGCCGGGACCTTCCAGCTCCATGCGTCCATTTTTCCACATGCCCCATTTAATTTCAGGAAAACCGGTGATGCTTATGCTTGTATCCTCGTCGCCGCCTCTGACCTGCATGAAGATCGGGATGGGCTCCCCCACGGTCAGTACTTGAGTCATGACCATGATGGATGTCTCGGTCGCCAG
>JAKQHR010000083.1 GCA_029557905.1 Verrucomicrobiota bacterium | reverse complement strand
TGGAATAGCGGACGGACATATCTCTGCGGAAAAAGGCTGTGTCCGTCACACAGGGAATAAGCGCGATCCGGTCGTTTCCGCCCCGCAGCCCTGCAGCATGATTTCTCATGGCTTGCGATATACAAACCACCGCATCCGATTGGACATAAGCCGCATGTTCCCATGCACGAAGCACCTCGCGGCGAGCCGAATCCTCCGGTGACAACGCCGCGTTTTCAGCACCGGCACGGGCAAGAGCAAATTCCTCCGCAATGGGCCCTAATGAATGAAAAATGAGACGGACCCTGCTCCCAGTTCTGCGACGGGCTTTTAGAACAGAATATGCCGCGGGGGCACCGCAGCATATCAACAAACGATCATCGGGGATTTGCGTCATCCATCGGGCCATGGGCTTTGAATCATCCAGCCATCTGCTGAAACGGCTGGGACTGACGGGAATCCGGCTCAGACCGCCAGGGAGCTTCTGTTCCGCGGTGTTCATGCGGTCCTGCCAGCGCTTTCGCAGCGCCGGCCGGACATATTCTCCAACCGGGGCCATGCATACAATGTCCGCTTCCCAGCCCCGCCGGCGCATGTTTGCCGCGGGAGCCAGGGCAATGGAATCGAAGACAGCACCGAGAGAATCCCGACAGACAATAAATGTGATGTGCCTGCTCACAGCCCTTTCTCCAGTTTCCGGCGGCAGTTCCGGCTCAACATTGCAAGCTTCTCTGTCAAAACCGGCCCCAGAAGGTGGAAACTGATGCGAGACTTCGGGCCCGGATAGGCCTGACGCACAGCAGACGCGGCATCTAGTTCACGCGCGCGACTTAACTGTGCCAAGCCCTGCTGCCGATGGCCCAGTTTAAGATAACGGCGGGCATCCTTCGCCATCTTTCCCGCAAAGGCGGCACGATGCGCGGCGGACAAGGGGGATTTGAGGGACAATTGATGCATGGCTGCATCATAAACCGGCTGCAGCTGATTGAGAACCTTGAGCATGGAACTGGAGAGGCTGCCAGAAACGCGATGCAGCGTCCAGAGCGGTTCGTGAATCACATGAATCCCCCACCCCTCACAAGCCATCCGAAGCAGAAGATCATAATCCTGACAGCAAGACAAACCCACGCAGAATCCACCTGATCTCTGCAAGGATGGTTTCCAATGCAGTGGCCCCGAAATTAACGAATAGGCACTAAGAGCAAATATCACGGGGTCATCGGCATCCGGCAAATGAATGTGTCGTTTGGATGGCGGCTGATCCTCCTGCAAATAATACTCAGTGCACGTTATGGCCTCCGGGAAATCGCGGGCGAGTGGAACCTGCCGCTCCAGTTTAGCAGAATTCAGAAGGTCATCCGCATCCAGAAACTGAATCAGTTCTCCTTCCGCGATGTCCACACCGCGATTGCGCGCGGCAGGCGCACCCTGATGGGGCTGCTGATCCAGGCGTATGCGGGCACCAAAGGAACGGGCAATCTCCGGTCCGGCATCGGTTGAACCGTCATCCACCACAATGACTTCAATCGGGCGGTAGGTCTGGGCCAAAGCGCTTTCCACCGCTTCTCGGAGATACTTCTCCGCATTGAAGCAGGGAATAATAATGGAAACC
>JAKQHR010000045.1 GCA_029557905.1 Verrucomicrobiota bacterium | reverse complement strand
TGCCCGCCGCGGGCGGCGGCCGTCAATGCCGCCGCCATGTCCACCGAGGCCTTCCTCGAGATCAATTTCTCAATTATCCGGGTATGCCCCTCCGCCGCCGCAATCAGCACCGCGGGATCACCGCTCATGCCTCTGGCGTTCACATCCGCGCCTTTGGCCAGCAGCGCCTCCACCGTTTCGTCGTGCCCGCCCCAGACCGCCTTTATAAGCGCGGTCTCTCCATGAGAAGATTTGGCATTCACACGCGCCCCCCGGGCCAGCAGCGCCTTGACAACCTCGGTGTGTCCTCCTTTTGCCGCGAACATTATAGGCGTCCAATCCGTATCGTCCTTCATGTTTGCCTTCGCCCCGGCCGCCAGGAGAGCCTGTACGATTTCGGTGCGGCCCTTTTCGGCCGCATCAAGCAGCGGGGACCAGCCATTCAGGGCGCTTACATTCACCTTTGCCCCTTTTGATATCAGCAGTTTCACGGTTTCGGCATGACCGCGGCGCACGGCCACCATCAGCGGCGTCCATCCATAAACATCACTCGTGTTGACGCGAGCGCCTTTGGACAGCAAAAACTCAGCCACCGCAGTATGCCCGCTTTCAGCGGAAGACATCAGGGCCGGACAGCCATCTTCGTCGGTTGCATTCACATCAGTGCCCTGCGCCAGCAGTTCCGCAATTCGTTCCATGCCCGCGGGATCTCCCGCCGCGGCGATCAGCTGCTGATTCAGCGCCTCGCCGGGCCCGCCATTCGCCGCGGCCGCAAGACCCGCCAGAAGAATCATCCCGCCTGTCACTATGCTGCATTTTTTAAACATGTTCGACAGCCTTTCACTGGACATCCGCCCGCCCAAAGCATGCCGGCCGGATCCCGTTTGTCTGACTTAAATGGGAGACAACCTCTACCGATGAAGTATATCCAAATTATCCACAAACACGCAATTCCCTTGTGACACGGAATTCGGGGGCTTTCATATCTGGCACAGGCTTGTCTGCGCCCGGGGTTTGCTGTATGGTCTTTCCCGTGCGCAAAAGAGACACATTCGATTTCCTGACAAGCACCGCGGGTGTGATTGCCGACGCCGCAGGCGTGTATGCCGGCTTCATGCTCGCCATGTGGATCCGGTTTTTCAGCGGGTGGATCCCACTGCATGGCGAAAGCCTGCCGCCCATGTTCCAGTATCTCGTCGGCGCGGCCGTGGCCACGGTTCTGTTTGTCCTGATTTTCCGGGCCATGGATCTCTACCGCCGGCCCCAGCACGGGCACTTCACCGAGAAAATGCCGCGCATTGTGCGCGGCTGCGCCTACGGCCTTGTGATTTCAACCGCCATGGCCTTCGCCGTGCGCAATCCGCCCTTCTCGCGCGTGGCGATGATCCTTTCGTTTTTCACGGTGACCCTTGTCGTGCTGATAGAGCGAAATATCCTTTTCCAGTGCGAACGGCACTGGGCCCGGCATCAGGCCGCCAAAAAGAACGTGGTGATCTGCGGCATCGGCCCGATCGCGGGCCAGCTCACCGAAATCCTCAGCCGCGAGCACCGCCTGCGCGCAAAGCCGGTCGCCTATTTTTCCGTGGGAGATGAAACCGCCGATCCGCGCGTTCCGGCGGACCTGGTCCGCGGCCCGATGAACGGGATTCCGGATTTTCTCGGGGCAAACGATGTGGACGAGGTGATCGTCGCCAATCCCTCCGGGCTTACACACGCGCAGCTGGTGGATCTGATTATCCAGTGCGAAAAGGCCCTGGCCGATTTCCAGATGGTGCCCGATATTTTCGGAGTGCTGACCAGCCGGGTGGACATGCAGATGGTGGGCGGCATTCCGATGCTTGGCGTAGGCAAGTGGCCGCTCGACTATTTCTGGAACCGCGCCCGGAAGCGGGCGGAGGACATCGCCGGCGCCATCGTCGGCCTGATCATCTCGGCGCCGATTATCGCAATCGCCGCGCTGGTGATCAGAAAAACCTCGCCGGGCCCGATTTTCTACCGCCAGGAGCGCTGCGGAGAGCGGGGAAAGGTTTTCAACATCTACAAGCTCCGCACAATGCACTGCGACGCGGAAAGCCAAACCGGTCCGGTCTGGGCCAGCCCGGACGATCCGCGCCGGACCCGGTTCGGAACTTTTCTTCGCAAATACAACCTCGACGAACTGCCGCAGTTCTGGAACGTGCTGACGGGCGAAATGAGCCTCGTGGGCCCCCGGCCTGAGCGCCCGCATTTCGTGGAGCAGTTCAAGGAGGACATCGCGCGCTACATGTGGCGGCATGTCTCCAAGCCCGGACTGACCGGCTGGGCGCAGGTCAACGGCCTGCGCGGTCAGACGAGCATCGAGGACCGCATCAGCTACGACCTCTTCTATCTCGAAAACTGGTCGCTTTCGCTGGACTTCAAGATCCTGATCCGGACGCTGTTCAGCACGAAGAACGCCTACTGACCGGGGCCGGGCCGCCGCGGCGGCGCGCGCGCTTCCGGTTGACATTCGGGTCCTGATTTCCTATGTTCTGTCACTTTATCAACCGGCGCAAACGCCGGATGTTCTGGAGACAGGGATGCCCACATACGAGTATGAGTGCCAGAAATGCGGCCTGCGCTTTGAACTGTTTCAAAGCATGAAGGACAAGCCGCGTCAGCGCTGCCCCACATGCAGGGGCAAAGTGGTGCGCTGCCTCGGCACCGGCGCAGGCATCATTTTCAAGGGGTCGGGCTTCTACTCCACCGATTACCGAAGCCCGACATATCATGCAGCGGCAAAAAAAGAAACGGCCGCCCCGAGTGCCGGCGGCGAAACAAAATCCAGCGGAAAGGCAGAAAAAAGCCATGCCACCAATAGTTAAATGCAAAACCTGCGGAAGTGAGAACATTCTGGGACAGCTTTTCTGCAAGCAGTGCGGCGCGCGCCTCAAGATGGGCGGAACGGTCGAGCAGAAGAAGCCCAAGGGATCGGGTCTCCGCATTGTGAAGACCCTTCTGCGCATCGCGGTGCTGCTGGCCTGCATTGCGCTCGTCGGAGGGCTTCTCTGGCCCGCGCAGCCATCAGGCGAATTCGGGTCGGAACGCCATGCCGACGTGTACGAGGAGAAGATCGGCCGCCTGGAGCAGGCCGCCCGCGAGGGATACAGCACGGTCGAGGAAATCGCCGAAACGCAGATCAACGGCTATTTCGCCCGGCTGGTCACTCGGAACTCCGGCGAAGGGGATTCCGCCAGCCAGCTCGGCATCGGCGAAATCAATTTCGCCTTCCGGCAGGATACCGTCATTGTGTTTGTCCTGGCCCGGCGCGGCCCGCTGACCCTGACCTATGAACTCACGGCGGCGCCCGTGGCGGACAAAGGACTGCAGCTCAACGTGCAGCAGGTGCGGCTGGGGCGCATCCCTCTGCCGGGCTTCCTGCATCAGAGGATTCTGCAGCGCATGTCCGTGGTGTTCAGTCAAATGGATGCGGAACAGCTGATTCTCAGGCATCTGCAGAAAATCAAACTGGATGACAAACGCGCGATACTGACCACCTGAGCGTCACAAGGGGATATCATGAGAGACAAAAAAGAATTCCACGCCATTCTGACACAGATTTCGGGTGGACTGTTTCGGGAATACGGACGGCTGGCCGGCGACTTCGACTTCAACCGCTATGTGCTGAAAATTCATTTTGTGCAGGACGCAGCCGAAGACGGCCCCACCCTGTTTGTGGTGCGCGTGCCCCAGTTTATTTCAGAGTTTCCGGAACGGCTGTTCAGCAGCGCGGTGCGCCGCACGGCGCTGGAAGATCTGCTGGTTCGCAAAATCAGTGAAAGCATCGAGGGCATGGCGCACTTCAATTCCAGCGGAACAGCGCGCCGACGCTTTCAGATCGCCCGGCTCGGGCAGAAAATTCTTCCCCGGTCCTCGGTCATCGTGACCGATGAATATGTCGAAGCCCGCCTGTATGCCAGCCTCCCGCGCGAGGGCGAGGTGATTCCCGGAGATGCCGTCCTTGAACTTTTTTTCGAGGATCTGCCGGCCATTGTGAATACCGCGCTGATCTACTGCAACCTCGACCGCGACGAAGTGGAGCACACCGTGGGCCTGATGGAGGACACAGATGTCATCCGCCAGATGCTTCCCACGCAGGGCATGGTCGGCTTCGTCGGCGACGGCCTTCTTCTTTCGCGCAAACCCGGGACCGACCTGCCCGATTTCACCAGGAACACCAGCCTGAAGGTTGACGTCTCGGCGCGGCTCGAAGTCGAGGTCCCCCATCTCAGCAAGGTGTATGGCGCCGGCATCCCGGCGGGCATCACCGTGATCATGGGCGACGCCTATTCCGGGCGCATTGAGATCATGCAGGCGCTCGCTTCCGGCATCTACAACCATATCGCCGGTGACGGCCGCGAACTGGCCATCACCGTGCCCGACGCCGTAGAGATACGGTCCGAACCCGGCCGGAGCATCGCGCAGGTGAATGTCAGCGCATTTGTCAGCGGCCATGCCTGCGGTTGTGCGCCCGAGGCCTGCTCGACGAATTCGGCCGACGCCTTCCTGTCGCAGGCCGCGGCCACGGTGGAAGCACTGCAGGCCGGAGCACGCGTCCTGCTGTTTGACGAGGCCACATCCTGTTCTGCTTTTCTTTCTTCCGATCAGCGGCTGACGGCCCTGCTGGGGGCGCGCAGCGGAATCATTCCTCTGGCGGCCCGGGCGCGGCAGCTCGCGGACGATCTGGGTGTTTCACTGGTCATTGGCGGGGAAACCTGCGTGGCGGAATTCATCCCCATTGCCGACCGGGTGCTGCGCGTGAACAGGAATGTCATCTCGGACATCACCGAGGAGGCCCGGAAGGCCACGGTGGCACAGCCGCCCCCACGCGCGGCCGCCATTGACGTGGCCGCGCTGGCGGAACAGCAGCGGTGGATTGTGCCCAGCAGCATTGATCCGACCCTCGGGCGCGAAGACTCCTACATATGCGCTCCGAATGTGCACACGCTGTGCTTCGGGCGAAGCACAATAGACCTCTCCGCCGTATCGCAGCTGGCAGACATTCAGCAGACCGAAACCATCGCCCACATTCTCTATTACGCGAAGCTTCGCTACATGGACGAGAGCCACCCGCTGCGGGAGATTCTCGACCTGGTGGACCGTGATCTCAGCACCGAGGGCCTGGAATGTCTCGCGCGCGAGCTGCGTGGAGATCTGGCCCGCCCGCGGCGCTACGAGATCGCGGCCGCCCTCAACCGCCTGAGCACGCTGCGGGTGCAGAACCCGACCGACTGACCCCTCGAATGAAACTGGTGATCCAGCGCGTCAGCCGGGCTCGCGTGGGCGTGGAGGAGAAAACCGTTTCGGAAATCGGCCCGGGGGCTTTGATTCTTCTCGGCGTGGCCAGGGGCGACACCCCGGCCGATGCCGAATGGCTGGCGGGCAAAGTCTCGCGGCTGCGCATTTACGACGACCCGCGCGGACGGCTCAACCATTCCATTGCCGAAACAGGCGGATCGTATCTGGTCGTCAGTCAGTTCACCCTGTTCGGCGACTGCTCCAAGGGCAACCGGCCCAGCTATATTCAGGCCGCCGATCCGGACGATGCGGCCGCGCTGTATGATCTGTTTGTGGAAAAACTGCGCGCACTCGGGCACACGGTCCGGACCGGAGTGTTTCGCGAGCACATGGATGTCGAGCTTGTCAACGACGGGCCCGTGACCCTGCTGATGGAGAGCTGTGGGCGCTGAACGGAACATCCTGCGACTGGTTCTATCCGCCCTGCTCTGCGGGGCGGCAGCCCGCCTGCCCGCCCAGGAAACCCGGGACCGCCGCGTCGTCAGCGCCACCGGCCGTTTCGTGGCGCTCAGCCCGGCCGGACAGGACGCCACCTATCTGGTGGTCTGGGCCGAAGATGTGGTTGAACGCCTCCAGAAGCTGCTGGGCATGGCACTGCCGGTGCCGCGCGGCGAGGCCCTTTATCTGATTGTAGGTCCCGGCGAGGGCGCCATTTCCGCCGAACAGTACTATGACGAGTTCGGTCTGCGCCAGAAACTCCATATCAGCGGCATCGAAGCCGCCGACCAGGAGCAGGTGCTGGAACACCTGTGCCGGTTTCTGCTGAACCGGCAGACGCTTCCGGAACAGGTTCCCTTCTGGTTCGCCGCCGGGGCCGCCCAGAATCTCTTTCCCGAAGCCCGTGTTCGCAACATGGAAACAGCGATATCCGAATGGAGAGCGGACCGGGCCCCGGACTTTTCGGACATCACCGGCGGCGACTGGCCGGACACCCCCGATTTCCGGACAAGGGCTTTTGCCGGCCTGGCTGTTGCGGCTTTGCTTGAATGGTTCCCCGACTCCGCCCGCACAGAGCAGTTCCTCTCCGCGTGCGCCGCAGGGCAGACGCCGGCGGCGGAACTGGCCGCACAGCTGACCGGAAGGGGGTCGGTGCGGGATCTGGAGGCAGCGTGGGATGTCTGGCTGGCCTCGCGCCAGAACATCCGGATTGTGGGGGCCGGATCGCCGCGGCAGGATGCAGAGCGCCTGCGGGCCATGCTGGAAATCACGCCCGTGATGATTCAACTCGTGGCCGGCCGGAAGGTGCCGGGAGAATTTTCAGCTCAACGGATGATTGCCGAACGCGCGGAGGACTGGGTTCCCGCCGTAGCGCGCCATCTCGACCTCAAACTGGAAAGCTTCAGTCTGGGATGCGCGCCGGAAACACAAGGGGTCATCCGGGCCTGGCGCGATTTCCTGCAGACCCTCTCCGTGCGAGATGAAAAGCGGCCCTGGTATTCACTGCGCAAAGCGCCGGCGGTGTCCGAGCGGGAGCTGCTCGTCAAACTGGCGCGGGCCGAGCAGCTTCTGTTTGAGCTGGCCGAAGCCGCTTCGGACGAATAGCCGCATCTATTTTTCGACGGCATGCAGCTCTTCGCTGCGGTCCCGGCTCAAATCAGCCGCCGCGAAGGATTCCGCGTCCTGCGGGAGCTGAAGATGAAACCGGCTGAGCAGATCCACCTCGCCCCGTCCCTCTGCAAGTTCAAAGCCGAGAATATGGCCGCCCTGTGTCCGGTCCCGGCTTATAAAATGCAGATGGAAGCCGGGAACATTGACCCCTTTCACGAATTCGGGGCAGCGGAAACCGACGACATCCCCTTCGATATCCTCCATAAAGAACTCCGGCTGCCTGGCGGTCACCTGTTTCAGGGGGGGATAGGGTTTCTGCTGGCGGGGCACGCTGCGCGTATGCATGGATTTAAACTTCCCGCTGATCCGAACCGCGCAGAAGAGGTTCTGGTTTGGCGCAATCCGGTTCACCTGTTCCTCGATGGCCGCAAAATCCGAGGCGGGCGTCAGGTCAAACCGGATATCCGGATTGAAGAAGCACACCGACGCAAAGGGTGTCGAAGCATCATGGTTCACTTCAACCACGGAGCCGTCGGCCTTCACCTGATAGATGCGGCCGTCGAGGACCACCATCTCCCCGTCCAGGGCTTCAAACGTGCCGATGCCGAAATTGCCCTGCCGGAGCAGATCCCTGCCGGACAGATGCCCGTCATAAACGCCAACAAGGAGGGCATCGATCGTGGACATTTGAAAAACGGTGTTATCGGGCGTGGTGGCGCAGCCTGCGGCGAGCAGGGCCAGCGCGGCGGCAAGAAGCAGATTTTTCATCAAGCACCTCATTTTTCAGACATGCCTGATGCTGGAATGGCGGGCGGAGAAAATCAAGAACAACCTGACAGGGGATTAGTTTCTGCACTTTTTGCTTGTCCGGGGCGGGCGGCCGTTCTATCTTGCGGCCAGAAATATGGCGTGGTTTCGCCAAGTAAAGCGCTTCGACGGGCTGGTTCCGGCGGGGCAATGACAGCTCTGGTTCTTAACAGCGGGTGAGAATAAAATGAATATGATCAAACGACTGTACTGCCTTATTCCCATTTCTTTTTTCATGGCAAACTCCGCCTTCGCGGAAACCGCCCCGGCTGGCGCGCGCCAGATTCCCGGCTGGTGGTATGTCTGCCCGGTCGCCAGCGTGGTTGCCCTGCTGATGGCGTTTTTCTTCTATCGCTTCATCATGAAATCCTCCAGCGGAACCGACCGCATGCAGGAAATCGCCGGCTATGTCCGCGAAGGCGCCTATGCCTATCTCCGCCGCCAGTACAAGGTGGTCGGACTGGTCTTTGTGGTGCTGGTTGCGGTCCTTTCCTTCATGGCTTTCGGTCTCGGAGTCCAGCACCGCCTTGTTCCCTTTGCCTTCCTGACCGGCGGCCTTTTCTCCGGACTGGCCGGCTTCATCGGCATGAAAACTGCCACGGCGGCCTCTGTTCGCACCGCGCATGGCGCCAGCGAATCCCTGAACAAGGGCCTCACAATTGCCTTCCGCGCCGGGTCGGTGATGGGACTGACGGTGGTGGGCCTGGCGCTTCTCGACATCTCCCTCTGGTTCCTCTATCTCTACAAGTACCACCACATTGTGACCGGCGGTCACGAGATGAACCTCGAAACCATCACCGTTGTGATGCTGTGCTTCGGCATGGGCGCTTCGACCCAGGCGCTGTTTGCGCGCGTCGGCGGAGGAATCTACACCAAGGCCGCCGATGTCGGGGCTGACCTCGTGGGCAAGGTGGAAGCCGGCATTCCCGAAGACGATCCCCGCAATCCGGCCACCATCGCCGACAACGTCGGCGACAATGTGGGCGATGTCGCGGGGATGGGCGCCGATCTTTACGAAAGCTATGCCGGCTCCGTGCTGGCCACAGCCGCGCTCGGCGTGGCCATGGCCAGCGTCCATGGGTTTGGAGTCCAGAAAGCCTTTATCTATCTGGCCGCCCCGATGCTGCTGGCCGCCATGGGCATCCTGTTCTCGATCATCGGCATCTTTGTCGTGAAAACCCGCGATGACGCAAACATGAAGCAGCTCCTTTCGGCACTCAACCGGGGGATTTACCTTTCCAGCGTCCTGATCATTGCCGGGGCCTTCGCGCTCGTGCGGGTGATGGGACTCCCGACCGGCGTGTTCACCGCCATCACCATCGGCGTGGTGCTGGGTATTGTGATCGGCAAGGGCACGGAATGGGCCACGGCAGCAGAATACAAGCCCACGCGCTACGTCGCGGACCAGTCGCTGACCGGACCGGCCACCGTGATCATCGGCGGCATCGCCGAGGGAATGATGTCCACATGGATCCCCATTCTGGCCGTCTGCATCGGCACGCTCTGCTCCTTTGCGGTCATGGACGGGTTTAATGACATCCTTGCGGGGCTTTACGGCGTGGGCATTGCGGCGGTCGGCATGCTGTCCACGCTGGGCCTGACTCTCGCCACCGACGCCTACGGACCGATTGCCGACAACGCCGGCGGCAACGCCGAGATGAGCGGCCTGCCCAAGGAAGTTCGCCAGCGCACGGACGCGCTGGATTCGCTGGGCAACACCACGGCGGCCATCGGCAAGGGTTTTGCGATCGGCTCCGCCGCGCTGACCGCGCTGGCGCTTCTGGCAAGCTATATCGAAGAGGTGCGCGTCGGCATCCATCGCGAGGCCGCCATTGAATATGCCGCGCCGGCCGCCGAAGAAAGCTATACGGTGGTGAACGTCGGCGCCGCCGACAACGGGAAGTATGCCATCTGCCTGCCGGGGGCCGCGGCCGGGAGCCGCCAGTCCCAGCAGTTCTACACGCTCAGCGCGTTTGAGGGAACCGGCGAAAGAGCCGTGCGCGTCAGCGGACCCGACGGGCAGCCGCTCAGCCTGATCGTCAACGAAGTGGGCGAGATGGTGAAGGACCGCGGGGCGGCGGATCTGGACGGACGGCTCCTCTGCGCCCAAAAAGCCGGACTCATGGATTATATGAACTTCTACAACGTGACGCTGATGAACCCCAAGGTGCTGGTGGGTGAATTCATCGGCGTGCTGCTGGTGTTCGTCTTCAGCGCGCTCACCATGAAGGCCGTGGGGCGCGCCGCCTTCGCCATGGTCACCGAGGTGCGCCGGCAGTTCAAGGAGTCTCCGGGCATCATGGCCGGCACAGAACGTCCGGATTATGCCCGGTGCGTGGCCATTTCCACGGCCGGCGCCCAGCGTGAAATGATTGTCCCCTCCCTGCTGGCCATCACCATTCCCGTGCTCGTCGGCCTGTTCCTCAATGTGTCCGGCGTCGTGGGGCTGCTGGTCGGAGGTCTGTGCGCCGGATTCGCCATGGCGGTCTATATGGCCAACGCCGGCGGCGCGTGGGACAACGCCAAGAAATTCATCGAGGCCGGAAACCACGGCGGGAAGGGAAGCCTTGCGCACAAGGCCGCTGTCGTCGGCGACACGGTGGGCGATCCGTTCAAGGACACCTGCGGGCCGTCGCTCAACATCCTGATCAAGCTGATGAGCATGGTCAGCATTGTGTTTGCGGGACTGATCGTCAAATACGCGCCCGCGATCGGCGCCTGGCTCGGAATCGGAAACTGATCAAGGAAGGATAAGGCTATGGACATTCATCTGTATCTCGTCTGCTACCAGAGCGAGGCGCTCGTGGCCTCTCACCTCGATGCCGCGGCATTCGGCGCCCACCTCGCGGTGGGCACCCAGAAACATACCAGCGGCAACGTCATGTTTGTGGAAATTGATCCTTCGTTCAAGAGCGACGCGCTGAAGCTGAACAAGCTGTCATCGCGGTGCATTCCTCATGCGGACGGCTCGCCGCGCAGAAGCAAGTACATCAGCATCTACCGCGCGCTCGAACACATTCCCCTGTCCGCCTTCGGAAAACTTTACATGACCACCCGCGACGGACGGGTGCTGGGCCTGGACAGCAAACCCTACGACCCGGAATCCGAGGAACCCGGCACGAACCTCTACACCGAGCTGTGCCCCGTCTTCCCCCGCGTGGCCTCATCGCTCCCGCCCTTCCGGTTCTGCCGGTTCATCACAAATCCCGACAACCCGCTGCATGTGCCGCGGATCATCTTCTCCGACAACCTGCTCGACCGGGAAGACGACGGAAGCCTTGCCGGCTACCTGCCCTATCCCAACCGCGAGCACATCGTGGATTGCATTCGCGCACTGACATCCAGCGAGGGCAAGCCCACGAAAACCATCGAGAGAAATCCGCAGCTCATCGCCTTCTACCGAACCGTGGGACGCGGATTCTTCGCCGGCGACCAGACCGACATGATATTCTATCCGTTCCCGTCCCGTGCGGAACTTGAAGGGGAACACCATCTCTGGTGGCGCTCCGCCTCGATGGATTGAGCGGACCAGAAGTTCCAGTCACTGGAAGTTTCGCCCGGAAAAGTTCCAATGATTGGAAGTTTTTTCGCAAAAAGTTCCAGTCATTGGAACTTTTTACGGGCCAGGCGCAGACACAGCCAGACCACGGGCAGCATCAGCCAGATCAGGCCCGTCAGCCACGGATGCCGCCACCACGATATGCCGTCGAAACCCCAGTCTGAAACGGGATAAATCAGCGTGGTCCGATACTTTCCTGCCCCGTGCGTGAACATGTCCATCAGCAGGTGCAGCGGCCACGCCAGCGAAGGAATGAACAGCCGTCGGACGGAAAGAAAAATCAGCCCGGAAAACAGCAGGGCGGAAATCATGCTGTGGGCATAGCGGTAAGACACCATCGCGTCGCCGTCCATCTCGTGGAAGAAGTTTCCGGCAGATCCGTCCAGCCAGAAGAACAGCAGCGGGAAACCCATCGAAAGAGCATCCGGAAGCAGCCCAAAGCCGACGGCCCACCACACCGTGGAATCCGCAAACCAGCGGCGCGGACTGCCCCTTGCGCCTCCGGCCAGGCCGGTGCGGCTGCAGACTGTCGCCGAATAGGCCATATGCGCAAACAAATCCATGCGCAGAACATACACCGGCGACTGGCGGCTTGCCACCGTTTTGTCCCGCGCGCTTGACTTCCCCGCTCCCATTCGGCAATTTGACGGAGGAAATCAGCCATCAGAAAGGACATGCAATGAAACCGATTAAAACCCCGCTCGCGCCGCCCGCCATTGGACCGTTTTCCCAGGCCATGCAGACCGGAAACTTTGTTTTCCTGTCGGGACAGCTTGGGATGAACTTGGAAACCAAAGCGCTCGTGCCGGGCCTCGAGCCGCAGATTGAACAGCTCTTCAAAAACATGATGGCCGTGCTCGATGCCGCGGGGCTCGGGCTCAAAGACATCGTGAAGACCACGGTGTTCCTGTCCGACATGAACAACTTCGCGACGCTCAACACCATCTATGCGCGGCACTTCGGCGACCACAAGCCCGCCCGCTCAACCGTTCAGGTGGCCCGGCTTCCGATCGACGCCCTCGTGGAAATGGAATGCATTGCGGTCAGGGAGTGAGCGTTCCTGCGAGGAATTGCAAAAACCGCACCCACGAGTTTTTGTCGGCGTCTTCCCGATAACGGTCGGAACCGAAAACGGTGAATGCGTGCGGGGCTCCGCCGTATGAAATCATTTCATTGGGCACCCCGGCATGCTCCAGCTCTTTCGCAAGCGCTGCGAAATGATCCATTGTGATGTTTTCATCGGCCGCGCCGTGGAGAACCAGCAATTTGCCTTTGGTCTGCGAATAATCCTGACCCTCGGGTGTTTCCAGCCCGCCGTGGAAAGAAACAAACCCCTTGAGCGGCGAGCCCGACCGCGCCAGTTCCAGCACACAGCTTCCGCCGAAGCAGTAGCCCATGGCCACGGCATTGTCCGCGTTCGCGCCCTGCGCGCGCGCCGCATCCAGCGCCCCGATCATGAGCGCGCGCATTTTCTCACGGTTTGCGTAAAGTTCACCCGTCAGCTTTCGGCGGTCAGCCATTTCCGCGGGCCGCACCCCCTTGCCAAAAAGGTCCGCCGCAAAAACCGCATATCCTTTTTCGGCCAGCATGTTTGCGCGCCTGATTTCATAATCCGTCACCCCGTCCCAGTCGTGGATCAGGAGCACCAGGGGCGCCCCTTCGGACGGACTGACATAGTGGCCTTCGTAAGATCGGCCGTTGATTTCATATTCGACCGGGCCCGCCGCAAGATTCACAGCGGCCAGAAATATCAGTATTCGAGACATGGCCTTCATTTTTTACTGTTCCTTTCTTCGAACAGGATACTTCATGAATGATGTATCATCAAACCTCGACGGGAATTCGCAGTGCAGGACTCATGAACCAGAGCAAAACACAGTTCATGGCCCGCCATGAACCGTGCCCGGAGCGAAGCGAATGGCTCTGGTTTTAGCAACGTCCACTTATTCGTTGTCTGATTCCGAAACCCTCATCATCAATTTCAGGGCTCTTTTCCCTCTGGTGGTTTTCAAATATCCTTCGCGCCGCCGGGCATCATCTTCTGAGAGAAAGTATTCAGCATGTATAAGTTTCAAAGGCCGGCGCGGTGCTGTGGACTGGACCTTTCCGTTGAAATGATCAGACAACCTCTGTTCCAAATTGGCGGAATAGCCAATGTACATCTTGCCGTCAGTTAGACTTCTGAGAACATAGACGCAGTAAACAATATCCATCAGCGGATTCATTTAACAGTCTCCTGTAAAAGGATGGTCAGAAATCATGCCCTGCACCAGAATTTTCCTCCCTTCGTTCGGAAAACACGGTGCAGAACTCATGAACCAGAGCTGGGTGGTTTTGTGACATTGGCTGGTTATTCGACGGCCCGCCATGAACCAGAGCAAAGCACAGTTCATGGCCCGCCATGAACCGTGCCCGGAGCGAAGCGAAGGGCTCTGGTTCATGGCACCCCCAACCGGATTCGAACCGGTGTTACCGAGATGAGAACCCGGTGTCCTAGGCCTCTAGACGATGGGGGCGCTAGAAGTGAAAAGAATCTGCCGAATTGTTTTCTTTTTCGAAAGAAAATAATTCCATTATTTGCCGGTTTCAAGGCCGGCCGGTTCATAATCCGCAAGGGCTGCGAAGCCGGAACTGGCCATTTCCCGGAATGACTGATCGTTTTCCCGAATTACAAAGAGGGCTTCGAGGCCGGGCTGCGCTTCGACAAGAGGCAGGCCGGCTTCGGGTCCGAGAACATAAAGCGCCGTCGCCCATCCGTCGGCCGTCATGCAGTCCGGGGCCAGCACGGTAACGCCGGCCGTGCTGTGGCCGGCGGGTGCAGCCGTGCGGGGATCAATGATATGCGAGAGCGTCTGCCCCGAATCCGTCACGTAGAAATTCTGATAGTCGCCCGATGTGGCGGCGGCCATGTCCGCAAGATGGAGAACCCCCTGCAGCCCGCTTCCGGACGGGGCCCTGTAGTTCGGGCGCTGCACGCCGATGCGCCATTTGCGGCCCGGCTTTCTCATGCCCAGCGCGCGCACTTCCCCGCCGATCTCAACCAGGCAGCTGGTGATGCCCCGCGCGACCAGCATTTCCGCCACGGCATCCACGCCGAAACCCTTGGCGACCGCCCCGAGATCCACATAAACATCAGCCCGGGTTTTCAGCACGACGTTTGATTCCGGCAGCTTAAGTTTTTCAAATCCAACCCGCGAGCGGGCGGCTTCGATCTGATCCGTGCCGGGAGAGGCTCGAACCGCGCCATCGGGACCAAAGCCCCAGAGGTTGACCAGTGGACCCACCGTCGGGTCGAACGCGCCGCCGGTCAGATTCGCGAGGTCCAGCGAAAAACGCATCACGCCGTACAGGGTTTCCGGAACGTTCATCGCAACATCCGCTTCAAGCCGGTTCACTTCTGAAATAATGCTTTCCGGATCGTAGATGGACATTTCGCGATTGATGTTTTGAAGGAGCAGTTCGATGTCGTTTTGGATGACGGCGAGCGCCGCGGAATCGGGAACCGGGCCCGCCAGCCGCACCGACCAGGTGGTGCCCATGGTGTTCCCCTGAAAATATGCGAAGTCGGCGGACGGAGTCCTTTTCATTACGAAAAGAGCGCCTGCGGCTGCCGCAAGGATAATAACCAGAATGGCGGCCGTCTGTGATTTGTTCAGCATGCCGCCAGAGATAGCGCAACGGCGGGCAAATGCAAAGAAATTCTGCTGGCATGAGGACGCAGATCGCCTATCATCGCGCATCATGAGTGAGAACATCCCAGGAATTGAAATCACCAGCCTGCAGAATCCGCGCATCAAGCATGTCGTGAAGATGCGCAAGCGCGCGGACCGCGACGAGGAGGGACTGCTTCTGGTGGAGGGCTACCGCGAACTGCGCCGGGCGCTCGACAACGGATGGCGGCCTGAAGAACTGTTCATCTGTGAAGGGCTTTTTCTGGGAAGCAACGAACCGGCGCTGATTCAGGATTGCGCTGCTGCAGGCGCGCCGGTAATCCGGTGCAGCGAAGATGTGTTCCGCAAAATCGCCTATCGCGACCGGCCCGACGGGCTGCTGGCGGTCGGCCCGCAGATTCATCACACGCTTGCCGGGCTCATACTCTCAATGAATCCATTCCTGCTGGTGGCCGAATCCATCGAGAAACCGGGCAATCTGGGAACCATGCTGCGATCGTCTGATGCGGCGGGTGTGGAAGCGGTCATCGTCTGCGACCGGCAGACCGACATCAACAATCCCAACGTCGTTCGCGCCAGCCTCGGAACCATCTTCAGCCTGCCGGTGGTGGAGGCCTCATCGGAGGAAACTTTGACATGGCTGCGCAGCAAAGGAATCCAGATTCTGGCGGCCACGCCGTCGGCAACGATGAACTACACGGAAGCCGATTGCACCAGACCCACGGCCATCGTGGTGGGTTCGGAGCAGTACGGTCTGGAAAACATCTGGATGAACGGCGCCGACGCCAAAGTGAAACTTCCAATGCTTGGACAATGCGACTCGCTCAACGTCGCGACCGCGGCGACCATCCTTCTGTATGAAGTGGTCCGCCAGCGCCGGAAGCATGACGAAAAAGGCTGAAAACAGCCAAAAAACGGGCATTTTTTGAAAAAATCAAGCAAAATTGGCCATTTTTAGGCGATTTTTGGCGTTTTTTCACTACTGTCCGGTAAAAATATTCAAAGGATAAACAGCATCTGAATAGCCTCATGTTCGTTTGGAGGGTGCGGGGGTTTATCAGGATTGAGGCAGAACAGCTCCATCAGATCCATGCGCATCATCAGGCCGTCTTTAATG
>JAKQHR010000043.1 GCA_029557905.1 Verrucomicrobiota bacterium | reverse complement strand
CGAGAGAGCGCCGCATGCAGGATTTTCTTGCGGCCGTCAAGGCCATTTATGCCAGCTCCATGAGCGAGAAGGCCCTTCATTACCGCGCCCGCCGCGGCATGCTGGACAAGGATGAACAAATGGCGCTGCTGGTCATGCGCGTTTCGGGCGCATCCTATGGACAGTACTATTTCCCTCAGTATGCCGGAGTCGGGTTTTCCTTCAATCCATATGCGTGGCATGAGAGCATTGATCCCCATGCGGGTGTTGTGCGGCTGGTCTTTGGCCTCGGAACGCGCGCGGTGGACCGATCCGACGACGACTACACCCGCGTGGTGGCTTTGAATGCGCCGGAACGCCGTCCGGAATCCAACTTCGACGAGGTGGCCCAGTATGCCCAGCGCCGTGTGGACTGCCTTGATCTGGAGGGCAATCAACTGGTGTCGCGTCAGTTTCATGATGTGGTGGCCCATGCCGGGGATATCCCGCTGGACATGTTCACAACGTCTGACCCGCCCGGGTCGCCCGGCGTTCTGACGTTCAGCCGCCTGCTTTCAAAAACTCCCTTTGTGGCGGATATGCGGGAACTGATGCAGGCACTGGAATCCGCCTATGGTTGTCCGGTGGACATAGAATTTGCCGCTAATTTCACGGAGGGGGACAAATATAAAATCAATCTGCTCCAATGCCGTCCGCTGCAGGTGCAGGGTTCGGGCACGGTGGAGGTTCCCCGGGTTCATGTGGCTGAGCAGGACCGGATCATCGAAGCCCGCGGCGCGGTGGTGGGCCACAGCCGGACAGGCCGAATCGAGCGCTTCATTTATGTCTCACCCGAACTTTACGGCAAACTGCCGGCGGCAGAACGCTATGAGGCAGCCCGGATCATCGGGGCCCTGAACCGCGCAGATGCCCCCGGCCCCGTTATGCTTCTTGGGCCCGGCCGGTGGGGCACGAGTACACCGTCTCTGGGTATTCCCGTATCGTTTTCAGAGATCAACAAGATATCGGTGCTGTGCGAGATTGTGGCGATGCATGAGCACCTTGTGCCTGATGTTTCGCTGGGCACGCATTTCCTGAACGAACTGGTTGAGACCGGCATGCTGTACCTTGCGCTGTTCCCGGGCCAGGGTGCGAACTTTATCAACACGGTTTTCTTTGAGTCAGCGCCGGACTGTGCGCATGCTCTGGCGCCCGCCGCCGCGAAATGCCCGGGCCTGATCAGGGTCGTTGATGTGGCGGATATCCGTCCGCGGGTCCAGGTGAACTTCATCGCGGACGCGCCCGGCCAGAAGTTCACCTGCTACATGGACAGAGGCTGAGCGCGCACTCTGGCTGAAAGTTATCCGATTGCTTCGCGCCTGTCTTCCCCGGTGCGGATGCAGTCCACCAGATCCATCACGAATATTTTTCCGTCGCCGAGGCGGCCGGGGCTGTTCGGCTCCGCACCTTCCGCTTCAGCGGGACAAGCCCGCAGAGGGCCCAGAAATGTCTAAAAGCCTGAAAAACGGCCCCAAAACGTCAAAAATGACC
>JAKQHR010000031.1 GCA_029557905.1 Verrucomicrobiota bacterium | reverse complement strand
GCGCTCACGACGGACTCCGCCGCGGAAAACATGCAGCATCTGGCCGTGATGAAGGTGTTTGAACTGGAGAAGGATCTGGAGGCCCCGTCCACGATCTGGGCGAGCCTGACCAACACCACCGCCTTCACCGCCGCCTGGAACTCCGTTCCCGATGCGATTGACTACCGCCTGGATGTCGGAACTTCTGAAACATTCATGAGCGCAGGCGGAGGCGGAAGCAACCTGATGACCAATCCGGGGTTTGAGTCCGGAGACAGCACGGGCTGGACCAAGTTCGAGACCGAGTATGCCGTTGTGACGACCGATCCGCAGGAAGGCGCGCATCACGTGTCCATCATAGCCAGCGCCACGCGCGATCTGACGCAGAACGTCAGCATCACGGGAGACGGAGTAACGGAATATGAGATCAGCTACTGGTACAAGGGTACCGGCAATGCGCGCATCTGGGCCGCATGGACAACCGGCGGGCAGGTTTCAGGCGACAGCCTCCAGCCGACCTCTTACAATCCGGCCACATCAGCCTGGACTAAAATTTCATATTCAGTCGTGCCGCAGAGCGGCGCCAATGTGCTTTTCTATGAGATCCGCACCTACTCCGGCGCGAGCATGAGTTTCGACAGCTTCTTCGCGGGGGTTGCCGGCACAGGGGGAGGGGAACCGGATTATGTGGCGGGCTATTCAAACCGCACGGTCTCGGGCACAAGCCAGAGCGTGACCGGCCTGACCCCGAACACGACTTATTATTTCCGCGCTAGGGCAGTGGATGCGGTTGGACCGGGTTCCAACTCGGTCGTGGCCAGTGTGACGACCATGGCGGAAGTTTCGGGCACCCCGCCTGTGATGGACGCGATTCCCTCACAGAACGCGATGGTGGGCGGGGAAGACTTCGAATACACCGTGACAGCGGCTCAGACCGACGGTGACCCCATTCTTGCTTTTGCATGCACGAGCGCGGTGGACACCAATACATGGGATTTTGACACCGCGACGGGCGATTTTCTCTTTATTCCCACCACAAACGAGACGGGGGTGAACTTGTTCAGTTTCACGGCCTCGGACAAGGACGGCACGAGTCCGGCCGTGGCGATGACGGTTACGGTGAGCGCTGCCGCCAGCGGGGCTTCTGATCTGTTCATTTCGGAATATATTGAAGGCGAAAGCTATAACAAGGCGGTTGAAATCTTCAACGGGACCGGCACCGCCATTGATTTGAGCGACTACGAAATCCGCGCATACTTCAACGGCAGCACGAGTTACAGCAGCGTTTCCCTGAACAGTACGCTGGCCAACGGAGCCGTTTATGTAATCACGCACGGAAGCGCGAATGCGGCGATTCTGGCCGTGGCAAATTTAACAAACAGCACGGTGATGAATTTCAACGGGGACGATGCGCTGGCATTGTACAAGGTGTCATCGGCCTCCTTTGCGGACATCTTCGGCCGGATAGGAGAGGATCCGGGCACGGCCTGGACGGATGGTTCACATTCCACGGTGAATCAAACGCTGGTTCGCAAGTCGTCTGTGACCGGGGGCATCACGGTGAATCCCGCCGCCGGGTTCCCTTCGCTGGCATCAGAATGGGATTCCTATGCCCGGGACACAGTCTCCGGTCTGGGCAGCCATTCTTTTGATGGAGGAACCGGCGGAGACACCCCGTACGACATCTGGGCCGATGGTCGCGGAATGGACCCGGAGGGTCCGCTTGGCGGGGCGGACGACGACTATGACAGCGACACGATGAAAAACTATGATGAATATCTTGCGGATACCGACCCGACTGATCCTGATTCTGTATTCGAGGCAGCGGGCGCAGCGGGGACACTGCATCAGGTGATGACCTTCCCGGCCTCGACCAACCGGCGCTATTCCCTTTTGTGGAAATCGGAAATCGGAGATGCGGCGTGGATTCCTCTTCTGGAGGCTGTGCAGGGCACAAACGCGATCATGTCGCTCACCGATACAAACAGGCGAATGCGCGCGTACTATCGCCTTGAGGCTGAACTGCTGCCATAATGCGGTTCTGACAGTCGAATCATGAGGCGGAGGGCCTTCAGCGGGCTTCCGCCTCTTTTTTTATGCAGAACCGTAAAAAGCTCAAAAAATGGCCGGAAAACAGCAAAAAAGATCAAAAAATGGCTCAAAATGCCCAAAAATCGCCAAAAAATTGACAAAAATGCCAAAATATCAATAAAAACCGAATATTTTGATATTTTTTGGCGGCCGGCCACCCGGCGGCCGGGCTATCCGGTAAAATATTTTTCCAATAAGACTTTTGCGGCCGATACCGGATTTGATAATCTGGTCAAATATTTTACTAGAAAAAAGAGGTGCCTGATGAATAAAACTGCGAACTGTTTTCTCGTGTCCTTCCTGCTGGTTTTTGCGGCTGTTCTTTCAGCCCATGCCATTCCCAATCCTGCCGCCGCCTATGCGGCAAAGCTTGGTTATGAATATTCCGCCACCGAAGATGGTGAAACCGTTGCCGTGGCCGACGGCGTCGTGCTGGATGCCTGGGATTTCTATCGCGGCAAGGTGGGCAGTGAATATGCCTATGGCGCGCAGTTCGGCTATGACACGGTCAACAGGCGCGTCGAGGCAGACGGCTTTGTGCAGAGCTATGCCGTGTGTGTTCCGAAAGCGCCGCTGAAGGCCGGCGG
>JAKQHR010000008.1 GCA_029557905.1 Verrucomicrobiota bacterium | reverse complement strand
GACTGCCGCCGCCGCTGCGACTCCAATGTCCTGCGAGTTCTCGACTGCAAGCAGGCGGCCTGCCGCGAAATTGTGCGCGGGCTCCCGCCGGTGACGGATTTCATGGCGCCGGAATCGCGAGCATACCTTCAGGAGGTGCTGGACTGCCTGAAGCGGCTGAGCATTGAGGTGCAGGTGAATCCGCTGCTGGTGCGCGGACTTGATTACTACGAGCACACCGTCTGGGAGATCACGCATCCGGCGCTGGGCGCGCAGGACGCGCTGGCGGGCGGCGGCCGCTACCGGATCAGGATCGGCGACCAGGATATTGAAGGCGTCGGCTTTGCGCTTGGCGTCGAGCGCGTGATCATGGCGCTCGAGGGCGAGGGGATCAGACCGGAGCAGTTCATCGAACCGGCGCAGGTGTGGCTGGTTTCGCAGGGCGAAGCGGCGTTCCGCGAGAATCTGCTGCTGGCAATGACCCTGCGACGCCGCGGCATCAGCTGCCAGCTGGATTTGACCGGCCGCAGCATGAAAGCCCAGATGCGGATGGCGGGGAAATCCGGCGCGCCGCAGGTCATCATCCGCGGCGACCAGGAAATGGAAAAGGGAACGTTCCTGCTGAAGGACATGAAGCAGGGCACGCAGGAGGAGAAAGACATGCCGGGGCTGATGCTGGCCCTCTCGCCGGTTCATCCGGCGTGAAAAAGTTCCAACCATTGGAAGTTTCTTGAAAAAAAGTTCCAATCATTGGAAGTTTTACCGGCAAAGGTTCCAATCATTGGAAAAACAGGAAGAAGAACAAATTTATGACAAAGATGCGGACACATACATGCGGCGAGTTGTCGAAGAACAGCGTGGGGCAGCGCGTGACCCTGTGCGGCTGGGCCGACACGGTGCGCGATCACGGCGGCGTGATCTTCATTGATCTGCGCGACCGCTACGGGATGACGCAGGCGATTTTTGATCCGCGCGACTCGCAGGAGGCGTGGGACATCGCGCAGGCCGTGCGCGGCGAGTACGTTGTGTGCGTCGAGGGCACGGTTGAGATGCGTCCGGCCGACATGGCCAACCGCAAGCTGGCCACTGGAGAAATCGAGGTCCGCTGCAACGTCATCCGTGTGCTGAACAAGAGCGCGACGCCCCCGTTCCCGCTGGACGAGATGCAGTCACAGCGTGTGTCAGAGGATCTGCGCCTGACCTACCGCTATCTGTATCTGCGCCGCAAGCGCATGCAGGACAACCTGCAGATGCGCCACAAGGTGGCGATGGCCATCCGCACGTATCTGGATCAGGCGGGCTTCACGGAGGTGGAGACGCCCATCCTGACAAAGAGCACTCCGGAGGGCGCCCGCGACTATCTGGTCCCCAGCCGCGTGGTGCCGGGCACGTTCTTCGCCCTGCCGCAGGCGCCGCAGCAGTACAAGCAGCTGCTGATGATCGCCGGAACGGACCGCTATTTCCAGGTCGCGCGCTGCTTCCGCGACGAAGACCTTCGCGCCGACCGCCAGCCGGAGTTCACCCAGATTGACATGGAGATGTCCTTTGTCACGCAGGATGACATCATGGCGATCGTGGACGGGCTGGTGGATGCCTTCATGCGCGCCTCCGGCCACGGCGCCGTTCAGCTCCCAATCCCGCGAATGACCTACCGCGAGGCGATGGACCGCTTTGGAAGCGACAAGCCGGATCTGCGGTTCGGCATGGAACTGACCTCCCTGAACGATATTTTTGAAGAAACCGGCTTCAAAGTGTTCGGAAAGGTTGTTGCTGACGGCGGGGTGGTGAAGGCGATCAACGCCAAAGGGCTTGCCAATGTGCCGATTCGCGTTGTGGAGGACTGGACAGAGCTGGCCAAAGAGGCCGGGCTTGCGGGTCTGGCTTTCATCCGCGTGCAGGAGGACGGGACGTGGAAATCTCCGATCGTGAAGTTCTTCTCCGAGGCCGAACAGGCCCAGTTGAGGAAGCGGCTGAACATTGAGGTGGGGGATCTGATTCTTTTTGCCGCGCACAGGGCTGAAATTGTCAATCCGTTCCTCGGCCGTCTGCGGCTTCTGGCCGCAACCATGGCCGGGGCCATTCCCGAAGACAAGTTCGTGTTCACCTGGGTGACGGAGTTCCCGCTGTTTGAAGTCAATGACGAAGGGCGGCTGTCCTCCATGCACCATCCGTTCACGGCCCCGTTCCCCGAGGATCTGGAGAAGCTGCAGACCGCGCCGCTGGAGATGCGGGCACAGGCCTATGACATCGTGCTCAACGGCACCGAACTGGGCGGCGGAAGCATTCGTATCCATGATTCCGAGACGCAGAGCAAAATGTTCGAGGCGCTGAAATTCTCCCGCGAGGAAATCAGCGACCGTTTCGGCCATTTGATCCGCGCCCTGTCGTTCGGCGCGCCGCCGCATGGAGGAATCGCGCTGGGATTTGACCGCCTGATGATGCTGGTGACGGGATCCGAGTCCATCCGCGACGTGATTGCCTTCCCCAAGACGCAGAAGGCGATGGACATTATGATGAACGCGCCGGCCAAGGTGGATGCGAAACAACTACGCGATGTCTATCTGAGCCTGAACCTGCCGGAAACCTGATCAGCTCTTTTTCCTGCGAAACCGCCGCCGGCTTTCTGGTTCGGGCTCTTTGAAAGGTCCCATGGCCCGGAATTTCCGGTAGCGGTCCTCCAGCAGCTGCTGGGGCGAAAGTTTGTCCAGTGCGGCCAGATGCTTCAGGATTTTCTGTTTCAGGGCTTCCGCGGCGGCATCATAGTTCGTGTGGGCGCCGCCTACCGGTTCCGGGACAACTTCATCGGCCAGTTTGAACTGAATCAGGTCTTTGGCTGTCAGCCGCAGGGCATCGGCCGCCTGATTGGCATAGGCGCGGTCCTTCCACAGGATGGCAGCGCAGCCTTCAGGGGAAATGACAGAGTAATAGGCGTGTTCCATGATCAGCAGCCGGTTGCACACGGCCATGCCGAGCGCGCCTCCGCTGCCGCCTTCCCCGGTGATCACCGAAATGAACGGGACCGGCAGAGTGAACATTTCGCGCAGATTGACCGCAATGGCCTCGGCGATGTGCCGCTCCTCTGACTCGATGCCCGGGAAGGCCCCCGGGGTGTCCACCAGCGTGATGATCGGCATCTTGAACTTGGCCGCCAGTTTCATCAGGCGCAGCGCCTTGCGATAGCCTTCCGGATAGGGGCAGCCGAAGTTGCATTCAAGATTGCTCTTGGTGTCGCGGCCCTTCTGGGTCCCGATGATCATGACGCTCCGTCCGTCCAGCATGGCGAAGCCGCCGATGATGGCGCGGTCGTCCGCATAGTCGCGGTCCCCGTGCAGCTCGAGAAACCCGGTGGTCATCCGGCGGATGTGATCCAGCGGATAGGGTCGCATGGGATGGCGCGAGACCTGCACCTTCTGCCATGGGGTCAGGTTTTCGTATATCTCGCGGCGCGACTGCTCGATTTTCTTCTGGATTCGCTCGATTTCTCCGGACACATCCAGCGCCTGGTCGGCGCTGACATGTCGCAGCTCTTCGAGCTTCTTTTCCAGTTCCACAATCGGTTTTTCAAAAAGCAGCGCGTACATGGCGTTTCTCCAGACGGATTATTCCGTGATCAGAACGGAAGTGCCCTCGGGCACCAGCGAAAACAGCTCTTCAACCTGATCGTTGGCCAGACGGATGCAGCCGGCGCTGGCCTGCGTGCCGATGGTTTCAGGTTCCCATGTGCCGTGGATGCCGTAGCCTCGCAGGCCCGGGTCGTCCAGCGACCGAAGCGCCATCCAGTGTGTGCCCAGCACATTTTCCTTGTCGCCGTAGGGAACCATCTTGCCGTCAGGCCGCCACCAGGGCGGGTTCACGATTTTGTCTGAAACAACGAATTTCCCCGTCGGAGTTTTCCCGAATTTCCCTGTTCCGACGCGATAACGCTTGAAAAACTGGCCGTTGAAGGTCAGGACAAGGTCGTTTTGCGACTTGCTGACCGTGATCGCAAACTCTCCGGAGAGAATGCGCAGCAGATCACCGGCGCGAATGACGTGCCCCTTGATGCCGTTGCTTTTCTGGATCAGCTGGGTTGTGGTTTTGAATTTTTTGGCCAATCCGCTAATGGTGTCCCCGCGCTTGATGGTGTACTCGGTCTTTTCGGGCATGGGGCGGGGCGTAGTGGCCAGCGCGATGTTGACGGAGTTGAGTATCTGCTCCGCCGCGGAAATGATGCCGGGATTGTCGGACTGCGCCAGCAGAGCGAGCGCCCGTGTGCGCGCCCCGAGAAGATCGTCATCCTGCTGCGCCTTGCGGGCCTCGGCCAGCAGTACGGCGCCGCGGCGGTCGCCCGCCGGGGCGGGGGCGGGGGGCGTTTCGCGCCGGGCAACAGCCTCGGGCTGAGCCTGCGGAGACGCTGCCTGCGCCGCGCGCTCTTCAAAGACCTGCTCTTCGGTCTGTTCCGGTTTCGGGGGCCTGGGCGGACGGTTGGCGCGCCAGGTCATGATGCCCCAGATCAGCAGACCGGCCGCCACTATGCCGGCCAGCACAGCCAGGCGGAAGCAGCCGCGGTTCTCTCGATTTCGGCGGATGTAGATATCTGTCATAGTCCCGGTTCACTCAGATGAGTGACTCCAAATCCTTAATAATTAAACTCATGGAAGGATATCTTTCGTCAGGGTTCTTCGCAAGGCATTTGAAGATGACAGACTCCATGCGGGGGGGGACCGCCGGGTTGTACTGCTTCATCGGTGCCGGACGGATGCGCGGGTCGAGCTGCATCTGGCGGCTGACTTCGGGGGTCTTTCCCTCGAAGGGCTTATGGTGACAGAGCATTTCATAGCACGTGGTGCCCAAAGCATAGATGTCCGCGCGCTCGTCCACGAGGTGACGCTGATAAACCTCTGGCGCCACATAGGACGGTGTGCCCGGAATCTGCCTGACTTTCTGCGGTTTGTTCTTGCGGGGCATGATCAGGTCGAAATCAATCAGCGTCAGCAGCCCGTCGCTGCGGATCAGGATGTTTTCCGGCTTGATGTCCAAATGGAGCCAGTTGCAGCTGTGAAGGTAATAGATGGCGGACGCAAGCTGACGGATCAGGGAAAGGGGATTATCCGTCAGCAGCGCTTCGCGGTACAGAATAAGGTCTCGCAGATTCTTGGCCTCCACGTATTCCAGCAGCATGAAGGGAATCCCGCCGTCTTTTGAGAAGTGAAGCACCCGGATGATATTCGGATGCCGGAACTGCGAGAGAATTTCGGCATTTTTCAGAAAGTATTTGCGGATATGCCTGTCCCGGCGGTACTCCTCTTTCGGAGTGCGGATGACCACCCGGTTGTCCGCCGCATCGCGCGCGACATACAGATGCATCATGCCTCCGCCGGCAAGGTCGCGGATGATTGAATAACCGCCGAAAGAATCTTTATCCATGGCCCTAGGCTAATGAATGAAGGGGCGGATGCAAGGCTAAATGAGGGCGTGTCGGAAAAAGCGCCGGCAGGGCAAATAATTGAAAAAGCCGGCTTCAGAAAGGCGCGAATGTGATAACATCCGGATATGTATGGAGATACCCATTATGAGCTGGCCGCCGTGCGTCCCACTCCGGTGGTGCGCTCGCTGCTGATTGCCAATGTGGCTGTGTTTGCGGCGCAGATTTTCCTGGACTGGCTGACCCGCGGAGCATTCACCCGTGAGTGGTTTGGCCTGAATATCGAGGGAGTGCTCCGGCATGGCCGTTACTGGCAGTTCTTCACTTATATGTTCCTGCACGGAAATCTCTGGCATCTGCTGCTGAACATGCTGGTGCTCTATTTCATGGGGCCGGAGACCGAGCGGGGCATGGGGTCGTCGCACTTCGCCGCACTTTATCTGGTCAGCGGCATCCTGGGCGGGCTGGGCTGGTTTCTGATCAGTTATCCGGGGTCTCCGTGCGTGGGCGCATCGGGCGCCATTTTCGGCATTCTCGGGGCGTTTGCCACGCTCTATCCGCGTCGGCCGGTGACGCTGCTGGTCTTTTTCGTGCTGCCGGTCACTATGGAAGCCTGGGTGCTGGTCACGGGGCTTGCGCTGATTGAGCTGGCATCACTGGTGCTGGGGCAGGGCGGGCATATTGCCTATGCCGTGCATGTTGGCGGGGTGCTGGTGGGCGCCATCTATGCGGCCGTGGTTTTCCGCTGGGGACGCGATTTCCGTTTTCGCCGGCCGCAGATGCGGGTGCTCCCGGGCGGTCGTTCCTCTGCAGAGATTGACCGGATACTCGACAAAATCGCCGAACACGGCATGGCCAGCCTGACACGGGCCGAACGCGATGCGCTGGAAAAGGCCAGCCGGCGCTGACTCTACTGGAGGAATTTCGGCGGGAGCCGGGTGAGCGCATCCTGGGCGGCGCAGATTTCGGCGGATTTTTTGTTCGGCCCGTTTCCTGTCCCAAACAGCTTGCCGTTGATGCGCACTTCAACGGTGAAATTCTTGGCATGGGGCGGTCCGTCCTCTTTCAGAATCCAGTACGCCGGACTGCAGCGCTCATATTTCTGGGCGTACTGCTGGAGCATGCCCTTTGGATTGATGAACTTCTGTCTCAGGACCCGGTCCAGCTCATCCAGAAACAGATTGGCAAAGATTTTGCGAACGGCCTTAATGCCGCCGTCAATATACGCCGCCCCCAGGACCGCCTCGACGGCATTCGCCAGGTTGGAGCATCGCTCGTTTCCGCCAGACAGCATTTCCCCGCGACCCAGCTGCAGGTAGGTTCCCATCTCCAGCTTTTCGCCGATGCAGGCAAGGGCCTTGGCGCTGGTGATCGCGCTTTTGAGCATGGAAAGCCGCCCTTCCTGCTCCTCCGGAAACTGATTGAAGAGCCAGGCCGCCGCCACGGATCCCAGAACGGCATCTCCAAGGAACTCCAGCCGTTCGTTGTCCACATTGGTCTCGCCGTTCTCGTGCCGGAAAGAGCGGTGCGTGAGCGCCGTGTCCAGCAGGTCCTTGTGGCGGAAGCGGTATCCAATGGCTTTTTCAAGTGTTTTGTATGCTGTCTTCATGATCGCGGATGATATTTGCTGTGGATGGCTTTCAGTCGGGACGGGTCAACATGAGTATAAATCTGTGTGGTGGATATATCCGCGTGGCCCAGCATTTCCTGGATCACGCGCAGGGGCGCCCCGTTGGCCAGCAGATGACTGGCGAAGGAATGCCGCAGGGTGTGCGGCGTCACATTTTTCCCTATGCCGGCCTGCCGCACATGTTTCTTGATGAGTTTCCAGATGCCCTTCCGGCTGAACGGCTGCCGGCGGACCGTCAGGAAAAGGGCCCGGGCATTGGCATCCGGGATCTGAGACGGCCGCGCTTCGCTCACATAGCGCTGTATCCATGAGGCGGCGGTGGCCCCGATGGGAACAATGCGTTCCTTGCGGCCCTTGCCGACACAGCGGATGTATGACTCGTCCAGGTGCAGATCATCCAGGGTCAGCCCGGCCAGTTCCGACACCCGCAGGCCCGTTCCATACAGCGTTTCCAGCAGGGCCTTGTCCCGCAGTCCGATCGCTTTTTCCGGATCAGGGCTCGCCAGCAGGCTTTCGACTTCGCGAACACTCAAAGTGTCCGGCAGGATTTTCCAGAGCCGGGGCGATTCCATGCTTTCCGTGATGTTCCCGGTGACCAGTCCCTCCTGCTGCAGATAGCGGAAAAACACCTTCAGGCAGACCAGCCGGCGGGAAATGGTGTTGGTGTTGAGTCCGCGGTCCTTCTCGTGCAGCAGAAAATCAAGAACGGTTCTTCTTTTGATGGCGTTGACGGACTGAATGTTCCGGGCTGACAGCCAGGAAAAGAAACATTCCAGATCGGCCCGATAGGCGGTCAGTGTGTTTTCCGCGAGTCCCCGCTCCAGTCTCAAAAAGTCCAGAAACTGTTCTGCAAGTATGTGCATGAGCGCTCTCCTGGCCCCGCGGGGTTTGGGCGTCAGCGGCAGGCGGCGGGCAGTTTGGCCCGGGCATCCGCGTTGGCGGGAACAGTGTTCACCTCGAATCCGAGTGCCGCGATCTGGTGCTCCACATTCACGTTCGCGAGTTTCTTCGAATCATAAGTGACATACATCACGCCCTGTTCCAGGTCCGGCTGCGCTGTGAGAATGCCTTCAAACGCCATCAGGCTGTCCTGAATGATCTTGCTGCATTCGGCGCTCTTCATGGCCGGCACGCTGAAGCCCACCGTCCGGATATCCTGACGCCAGCATCCGCTGCAGCAGAGTGCCAGCCCCGCCATCACGATCCACCCGGCTGTTGTTCTCATAAACGGTCCCTTTCTGATTCGAACAAACCTACCGGAACCCGGACGCCGGGTCAATGCCTCGCAGACCCCGGAAAATAACTTAAAATAAAATTAAACAAAAAAAGGGGCGGGGGTATCTATATTGCTGTGAAGATAAAAATGGGGGGTTGGAAGCGTTTCCTCCGGGGCTCCTCACCCCAACCTCCTTGGCGCTTACGACCCCCCATTATCTTTTCGCCCCCTCGCGGGGGCTTTTCTTTTTGGGCTTTATCTGTTGGCGCGGGGACGGCATTCCGGTTTACATTTTCAGCGTGAAGAACAGCAGACCAGTAGAACTGATGGCGCCGGCGGGATCGTATGCATCCCTTGCGGCGGCCGTGCGGTCCGGCGCCGATTCCGTTTATTTCGGAATAGACCGCCTGAATATGCGCGCGCGCGCGGCGAGTCCGTTCACGCTCGATGATCTCCATAAAATCGCGCGCATCTGCCGGCGCTGCCGTGTTCGCAGTTATCTGGCCCTGAACACCATTCTGTATGATGAGGATCTGGCCACCGTGCGTGAAATCTGCCGCGCGGCAAAATCTGCCGGCCTGTCCGCTGTTATTGCTTCCGATATTGCCGCCATACGGATTGCGAGAGAGGAGGGACTGGAGGTCCATGTTTCTGTTCAAGCCAACGTCTCAAACATGGAGGCGGTCCGGTTTTATGCGCAGCACGCGGAAGTGCTGGTGCTGGCCCGCGAACTTTCGCTGGAGCAGATTGCGGCCATCAGCCGGCAGATCAGGGAAGAGCATTTGACAGGTCCTTCCGGCCGCCCGCTGCAGATTGAACTTTTTGTTCACGGGGCACTTTGCGTCGCTGTTTCCGGGAAGTGCTATATGAGCCTTGCTCAGTACGGCACATCGGCAAACCGCGGAGCCTGTTATCAGACCTGCCGCAGGAAATATCTGCTCAGCGACGCAGAGACAGGGGAACAGCTTGCTGTTGAAAATCAGTTCATCATGTCCCCGAAGGATCTCTGCACCGTGCGGCATCTCGACCGGATTCTGGCCACGGGTGTCAGTATTCTAAAAATCGAAGGCCGGGGCCGCACCCCCGACTATGTGGCGACCGTGACCGCGGTTTACCGCGAGGCGCTCGACGCGCTGAAAGAGGGTTCATGGACTGCTGCCCGCGCAGACGGATGGATGGCCCGTCTCGAAACCGTGTTCAACCGGGGTTTCTGGGAGGGCGGATACTACTGCGGAGAGAGGCTGGGCGAATGGAGCGGGATGGGCAATTCGCAGGCGTCCGTGAAGCGCGTTCAGATCGGGCTGGTCGAGCATTTCTACCCCGCGCCGCGGGTGATGCAGTTCACGATGATGCAGCGTGAGCTGAAACCGGGGGCTGTTGTGCTGGTCGAGGGGCCCACAACCGGCGCGATCCGGCAGATCGTTCAGCATCTGCGAGTGGACGGCCGGCCGGCGGCCCGGGCCGTGAAGGGGGACGTGGTTACGCTGGAGATCCCGGCCAAAGCCCGCCTGAAGGACAAGGTTTTCCTTCATGTGCCCGCTGCGGCCGATAATGAAAAGGAGTTCTTGAACGGACTCTGTGTCATGGGTAATATAACAGAGACTGAAAATGACCAGAGGAACTTATGAAGGTCGGTGAGTTCGTGGGTCGCTTCATGGACCAAAGACGCCAGAAGCGTTCCGTCAAAGAATTTTTTGAATCAGGCAGCATGCTTTGCGAGCAGTGCGGCCATGTCCTGTCTCTGGCCGGGCTGAAGCCGTTTTCCTTCACGGAATGCCCCAAATGCGCGTTCAAGAATTTCGTGCCGATGCGCATGGGTGACTACATGCTCTTTCAGCCCGTCGGCGCCGGAGGCAATGCCAGCGTCTACAAGGCCTGGCGCAAGGATGACACGGAGCATCTCTTCGCCGCCAAGATCCTCCAGCCTGAACGGGCCCGGGACCGGGAGACACTTGATAATTTCCTGCTGGAAGTCCGCATTCATGAGGATGTGAACAACCATCCGAACATCGCCACGTTCTACGGGCATGGAATTGAAGAAGATTATCATTACTTCATCATGGATTTCATCGAGGGCGAGGGCCTCAAGCATATTCTCTCCCACAAAGGCAAGCTGGACGAAGTGCGGGCGCTGGATATCCTTGCGCAGGTCATATCGGCCATGAAGCATATTTACAAAGCCGGCTATCTTTACCGGGATCTCAGCGCCGGGAATGTCATTGTCCAGCCCAACGGGCATGCGGTGCTGATTGATTTCGGCCTCACGCTTCCGCGGGAAGAAGCGTCGCGGAAAGGCACGGAAACCTATGTGGACGGAACCGCTGAATTCATCCCTCCGGAGCGCATTTACCGCCGGGGCGAGGATGCGCCCAGCGTGATCTACAGCCTCGGCATGCTTCTCTATTACATGCTGACGGCGGAGCCGCTGATCAAGGCCACCACGCTGGTGGGCAAGGCCAAGCGCCATGTCTCCAACCTGCGGCTGGCCATCACGCCGGACATGCTCCCGGGCAATTCAGAAGACACCGCCGGACTGCTGGGGATCATGATTGAGCCGGACCCCGATGACCGGTTCCAGACGTTTGAAGATCTCGAAGCGGCCGTCAACGGCATCCGCGCGCGGCAGAAGGTTTAACCCACCCGCCCCGCGAAGAAGCAGGCCGCTTTCCGGTCGGAATCTCCGCCCTCATACCCCTTGAGTTCAGGCTGTTCCCTCCGGCAGATGTCCTGCGCATAAGGACAGCGGGGATGGAAACGGCAGCCCGGGGGCGGCGCGGCAGGCGAGGGGACATCGCCCTGCAGCACAATTCGTTTTCCCTTCTCCGCGCCGATCCGCGGAATTGCGGAGATCAGCGCCTGTGTATAGGGATGTGCCGGGGCGTCCATGATTTTGTCCGCTGGCCCTTCCTCCACAATCTGCCCGAGATACATCACCGCCACCCGGTCGGCCATGTGCCGCACCACCCCCAGGTCGTGGGATATGAACAGATAGGAAAGGCCGTGCTTCCTGCGGATGGAGAGCAGCAGGTTGATCACCTGCGCCTGCACGGAAACATCCAGCGCGCTGACCGCCTCGTCGCAGATTAGCAGTTCGGGTTTCAGGGAGAGCGCCCGGCCGATGCTGATCCG
Organism: Verrucomicrobiota bacterium; assembly: GCA_029557905.1. Classification (GTDB taxonomy): domain Bacteria; phylum Verrucomicrobiota; class Kiritimatiellia; order JAKQHR01; family JAKQHR01; genus JAKQHR01. Next base: position 2,695 of record JAKQHR010000008.1, on the reverse strand, counting down.
CTGCCGCTGCCCGCCGGAGAACTCGTGGGGATAGCGGTACAGGACATCCGGATCCATGCCCACATCCGCAAGGATTTCGCGGGCGGCCGTTACGCGTCCGGACGATTTGATGCGGCGATGCTGAACCAGTCCTTCCGTCAGGATTTCCAGCACGGTCATCCGGGGATTCAGCGAGGAATAGGGATCCTGGAAGATCATCTGAATCTTTCTCCGGATACCGGGCTGCGCCTGCGACAGGACCTGTCCGCTGAAATGCATCGTGCCGGCACGCGGTTTTTCCAGCAGGGCAACGGTTCGAGCCAGTGTGGATTTCCCGCAGCCCGATTCGCCCACCAGGCCCAGAGTCTCATTCGGATAAATGTCCAGCGAAACGCCGTCCACCGCGCGAACATTGCCCACGGTGCGCGAGATCACGCCCCGGTGAATGGGAAACCACGTTTGCAGATCGCGTATTTGCAGGAGCGGATTCATAGCGCCACCCCCTTTTCCCCCGCGCGAAAGCACCGCGCGCACTGGTCGCCGTACGGATCCAGCATCGGGTGTTCCATGCCGCACCGTTCAATGGCGATCGGGCATCGCTCGCGGAAGCGGCATCCCGCTGGATAGTTTATGCCCGGCGGCACCTGGCCCTTGATGTGGTACAGTTCCCGGCCCTTTGAGGAGGCCGACGGGATGGCGGCCATTAGCGCGCGCGTGTAGGGATGAAGAGGGTTTCTGAAGACCTGCTCCACGGTGCCTGTTTCAACAATCTCCGATGCGTACATCACGGCGACCCGGTCGCACATCTCCCAGATGACGGCCATGTCGTGCGTGATCAGCAGCAGCGATTCGTTCTCCTTTTTCATCCGCCGCATCAGGTCGAAAATCTGCGCCTGAATCGTCACGTCCAGCGCCGTGGTGGGCTCGTCCGCAATGATCAGCGCAGGTTCCAGCATCAGCGCCATGGCGATCAGCACCCGCTGGCGCATGCCGCCGGAAAGATTGTGCGGCCATGCCCACATCTGCTCCTCGGGATTCGGCATGCCCACCCGGCGGAGCCATTCGGTTCCGATCTGCCATGCCTCCCTGCGGCTGATGCGGGAATGGAGCTGGAGCGCCTCCACCATCTGCCGCCCGATCCGCTGCAGCGGCGAGAGCGCGGTCATCGGCTCCTGGAAGATCATGCTGATGGATTTGCCGCGCACACGGCGCAGCTCTTCAATGGGCAGCTTCAGCAAATCCTGTCCCCGGAACAGGATTTCTCCGGAATCAATGCGGCCCGGAGGGGACGGAATCAGGCGCAGGATGCTCATGGCCGTCACCGACTTGCCGCAGCCGGACTCGCCAACCAGACCCAGCGTTTCGCCCCTGCGAATGGAAAAAGAAACACGGTCGGCCGCCTGCACAAGACCCTCGTCCGTGCGGAACGAAACCGACAAATCCCGGATATCCAGAATGTTTGCTTTTTCTTCCATGTCTATTCCATTCGGGAGAAGGGCTTGGGATCATACGCATCGCGCACGCCCTCTCCCACGAAAACCCCCAGAAGCATGACGATGAACAGCGCCAGCGACGGATAAAGAATCAGCCACCATGCCCAGCGGAACTGCTGTGCCTGCTGCAGCAGCTCGCCCCAGCTCGGGGTCGGCGGCGGCAGGCCGAAGCCCAGATAGTCCAGCGCGGTCAGCGACCCGATCGCGCCCACCAGTGAAAACGGGAAAAAAGTGACCACGGGGATCAGTGCATTCGGGAAAATGTGCCGAAACATTATTTTGAGTGAAGGAATCCCCATGCAGCGCGCCGCATCCACGAATGCCTGACGCCGAAGGCGCAGAAATTCCCCCCGCATGTAGTATGAAATGCCGATCCAGTTGAAAATGCCGTAGCAGAACAGAAGGAGCAGAAAACTGCGCCCGTAGATGGACCCCATCAGAATCATGATGTAAAGGAAGGGCAGTGCGCTCCAGATTTCAATGAAGCGCTGGATGGTGATGTCCAGTCTGCCCCCGTGATAGCCCTGAACCGCGCCCATGAAGATCCCAATGCACATGGAACAGAGCACCAGCAGAAAGCCGAAGGTCATGGAAATGCGCAGGCCGTAGAGAATCCTTGCAAACACATCGCGCCCGGCGGTGTCTATGCCGAGCAGGTGTCCCCGCACCGGCCGGTGCGGCCAGCGAACCTGGGGCTCTTTCACGGTCACATCATACAGGTCGCCGCTCGACGAAACGGCCTGGCCCGTCCGGCCGGGGATGACCGCCAGCACCTGTTCCTGAAGCTGCGGGTCGAGTTTGTTCCATGCTTTCGAGTCCGCGATGCTGAAATCGCCGTTCAGCATGATCACATGGGCCCGGCTGTCAGAAACCGGTTCGCGAAGGATCAGGCGGACATCCCCGGGCGGCGGATCACGGGGTGTATACGGCGACAGCGAAATTTCCGCGGTGCCGCGGGGACCTTTGATCGTCTGCGTGACGGCGGGCGCTTCCCGGTTGCTGAACCGCATTTCCATGGCCTCTTCCAGATTCCGGTCCAGCGGCCAGCCCCTGGTCAGGTTCATGCCGTTGACCTGTTGGTCCGAAGTTCCCATGAAATAGCCCGCGGCGCGGCTGCGCACGATGACACGGCTCGAGTCCACGTTGACACTGCCGGCGCGGCGGCGGGGCTGAATCACCAGGCGTGTTTTCTCTTCCGCGAGGACATCCGCGGGATCAATGAC
>JAKQHR010000182.1 GCA_029557905.1 Verrucomicrobiota bacterium | reverse complement strand
AGGAATGCGGCGCTCACTTCGTTCAGCGGTCTTGTCCGCGGCGCGCGCAGCGCGCTTGCGGAACAAGGCCGCTTCACCGAAGTGACTTGCCGTCAGCAGGCTTCGCCTGCTACCGTCAAGTCATTCGGTGAGCGCCGCATTACCAGGAGCCGCAAAATTCCTCAACAGGGCTGCCGAGAAAGCGCATCGAGCATTTTTGCAGCACGGTCCTGCATGACTTCACTGAGTTTTTTCGCGAAATCCTCACTCACGGATGCTGTCTGAGAATGCACCGCATCCAGATGGCCCAAAACGGCCTCACTCATTTCGGCAAGCTTTTCTCTCAGCACCGGCCAGCCCAGACCGCATTCCTGTGCCATCTTCTTCCATTCGGCGATTGAAAACACATTGATTGACTTGCAGTTGCCAATCTTCATCGCGGGATTGGTTGTAAGTTCCGGCCAAACGACTGTGGAAACCAGATCGTAAAAAGGGCACAGCCTCCGATCGCCGCCTTCGTACAGCAGCGAGAAGTTCTTGGCATGCGCGTCCGCATTTCCGATCAGAACATTGAAGATCAATCCGCCAACAAATGCCGGGATATCAAGAACGGGCGCGGTGGACCATTCCCGAAGAAGCGATATGCAATCACGCAGCATCGGTCCGCCCTCCGCCTGATATTTGCGTTCCGGGGGAAATCCGAGTGCCTGGCAGAAGTCTTCCTGATGAATCCTGACCGTATTACCCGCTTCATCGGCCTTGCGATCGGATCTCTGAACCAGAATACATGGTTTTTCCCCGATCATCCGATATTCTATATCGGGCACATTCAATCCCGCAGTCCTTGCCAGAGTCATGCAAAACAGCTCATTTGCGGCTAAACCCGGAAAACGGTCGGGTTCCGGCTTCAGGATATGTGTGCTGGGAGTGCCGCCCAGAGGAAGGGAGATTGATGTTCCATGGGCGATGACGGGCAGTTTGTCCTGAACCCCGGCAAGTGAAAGCCGCAGGCCTTCCGCACCTGCCATCAATGGATGACGGGGGAGGTCTGCCACAATATCCTGCAGTTCTCTATCTGTCAGTTCCCTGTGTTCCGCTTGTGAAGAAGGAGGACTCATCCCCTCTGGGAGCAGACTGACGGCGCCGGCGCATTCTCCGCCAATCTTCTCCAGCATCGCAAAATCATTTGTGTCACTGATCCCAAGTATTTTTGCAATCTGCTTTCGTGGTCCTTCCTCGGGCAGAATGCCGGCAAAAAACGCACGCGCCTTCTTTCCTGTGAATGCATCGCCCTGAAGAGGAAGTGAGTGTGAAAGAGGTTCCGCCCCCGGCCTGCCCGTCCATGCGGCATCATAAGTGAACCGCAACAGTCCGGTGTCGTCCTGTTCAAGAACTCCGACTCTCTCTGCATTCAGATATACGATCAGATTATTCATGAAATCAAACATCCATGCCTGGAGCTTCGATTTTGATTTTCATTCCAAGAGCCTGAAGAACCTGCAGCACCTTCCCAATCTGGCAGGTTGGTTTTCCTTTCTCCAGGTCAACAATGAAGCGCAGACCCGTTCCGCACGTCATGGCCAAATCCTTTTGAGAGACCTTCAACTGCCTGCGCCTTTTCCGAATGGCATTTCCAAGCTGTTCTGGATTGAGAGCATTCATAATTTACCGATCGGGAACATAAACCTCGGTTGCCACCTTGTCAAATAAAATTATTCCCGATCGGGAATAATGCGGCAATGCCACTTCGTGCCCCATCAAACCCTGCATCGCCCACCATCCTTTCCGGCCCGGCGCTTCCATTTTGCGGCCATGCGGAGGACGGATTCCTCGACCGTGAAATCCTGCAGCCTGTCTATTTTGATCCACTCCAGGTCGTGGGACTCGTCACTGACAATATAATTTTCAGGACATGCGGCTCGCAGGGCATATCTGATGTCGTAATGGAAATGCGCCGGCTCGTTCTCCCGCGCGGCAATTTCATGAATATCCACGTCAAATATTTCTTCGCTCACGGGCTCGATTTTCTCCAGTCCGGATTCTTCGGAGGCTTCGCGAAGCGCGGCGCTCAGGGGGTCTGAATCTCCATCCGCATGCCCGCCCAGCTGAATCCATTTATTCAGCTTCCGGTGATGTGTGAGCAGGACATGTGTGCCGGCCCTGTTGACGAGCCACGCGGAACCGGTGATGTGGCCCTGCCGCAGTGCCTGGCTGTGAAAGTCTTCATGCGCTGCAATGAAATCAATCAGGCGCCGCACGGTCTGCGACTCGTTTTCCCATTTGGCCTGATAGGCTTCCAGCTGCTGAATGATCCTGTCTCTCTGCATTTTTCGTCCGAGGCTAAAGTGCCGATATTTTCACGACGGCATAGTACTCGGCGTCCCCGAGCATTTCGTTCCCATCACTGGGATAGATCGAAGCGAGGGCCGAGTCGGGCACGGCATGGATGCTTCCGGAAGACTCCTCGACGCTCAGCCCGCCGGCCGAAACGCGGGCTGTTCCGTATATCGGCGTGAGCTGCACCTTCCCGGCCTCCTGATCCAGCACCTTCATCAGGACGATGCAGAAACGCGCACCTTCGAGATAATCCAGTTCGCGATCAGCCATGGACATCATGCACCTTTCCGGGGCAGGTGAAGATCAGCTGCGCGCGGATTTTATCAGATGGAAGCTGAAGCAGGCGCGAAACCGCCTTGATATACCACCGGATCTGGGGTCCATATTTTTCCGCGCGCTCCTCCAGTTCGGTGCCCGCTGAAACGCGGTCGCTCTTGAAATCCGTCACAATGGCCCCCTTAGCTTTCCCGTCTGCGTCCCGCAGAATGACCACCCGATCCATGCGCCCGGTGATCCAGCGGCCCTCGTCCGCCATCTCAAAGCCCTGCTCCCGCCACAGCTCCGCACAGCCTTCCGGTTTTGACAGAGCCGTTATGATTTCCGGAGACTGGAGGGCGCGCAAAAACTCCTGCCGGATTTCCGCGCGCAGCGCCTCTGTTAAGGCCTCCGCGCCCGGTTCCCATGACTCCAGAATGCGCTCGCCGAGCCCGGCTTCATTCCATTCGACCTGCTGAAACAGTTCATGAAGGGCCGTGCCCCGCAAAGCGCCTTCGCTGCCGCCGCGTTCAAACAGAACTTTGATTTTCTGTCCGGACCGGCCTTCCTCCCGCGACGGCGCGGTCACCATCAGTCTCCGCCCGGCCGCCAGGGCCACTTTGATGTCCGGCCGGAAAGATTCCGGCTTCTGCTCTCCGGCCGAGGGGCCGGCGGGTTTCGCGCGGAACCAGTCTGTGTCGCCCGCTTCAAACAGCATTCCGCCGGAACCGGGATTTTCATGCTCATCCGCGAGAGTCCGGCGCAGGACATCATCGGTGCGGAGCACCGTGGGATTGGCTGGCGGTTTTTCCGCTATCATGTACAAGCCCTGTTTTGCACGGGTCATTGCGACATACAGCAGGCAGAGTTCGTCATACATGGTCCGGTTCATCACCGCCTGACGGAGGGCCGTGAAGGTTTCGTCCATCTGCGCGATGCTCTCCCTGGGAAGAGGGAAAATCCAGCCGCGGCCGGACGCCAGGCCGGATGGATCATGATCTTCATTCGTCACTGTGCTGAACGGCTCCAGCTCGCCGGCTTCGCTTTTTCCAAGCTCGCCATGAAGATCGGGGAGCACCACGGCATCGAATTCCAGCCCCTTGGCCTTGTGAATGGTCATGACGGTGACGGCCCCGCTGACAACCGGATCCTTCACCTCGAGGCTTCGCGCATGCGCGGCGAAGTCCGAGGGACCGCCCTTCCCGCTCGAATCAAAATCGCGGGCCGCCGCCAGCAGCTGCCGCAGACGCATTTCGATGAAATCCTCCTCAAGCAAATCCTCATCGCGGCAGACATCGAGCACCGAGAGAAGCAGCCCTGCGACGCCTGACCGGACCGCCTCGTCCCGCAGGCGGGCGGGAAGGCCGGCCTCCGCCCCCCACTGCCTTTGCAGCGCATCAAAGAGGCCGCATTTCTCCAAATGCCAGAGCGCGAAAGTATCGCCGGGATGGTCGGCATAGTCTAGAAGCGCGAGCAGGCCAGAGACAACGCCGTTGTCGCACAGCTTTGGATTCACCTCGCGGCGGACCGCGACGCCGCGGCTGCGCAGCGCGGAGGCCACCCGGTCACCGAAGCTGTTCTTCCGGACCAGCACAGCGATCTCCATGCCTTTCTGCCGGTGCAGTGATTCCACGACGGCGCAGGTCTTCCCGATGAGGGCATCGTTTTCATCGTCCACCTGGAAGAACTCAACCCTTCCGGGCAGTTTCAGGTTCTTTTCGGCGGGCTGGTGTTCCTCCCACGAGGCGCGCCAGCGGTCCAGCACTTCGGGGTGCTCATGAAGCGGAGCTGAAAGAGCATCCCCGAAAACCTGATTCACAGCCTTCAGCACGACGGGACTGGACCGCCAGGACCGGTTCAAGATGCTTTTTCTGCCGAAGAGGTTTTCATAATAACCGTGGACGGCATCAAACAGGCGCGCGTCGCCGCCGCGCCAGCCGTAGATGGCCTGTTTGGCGTCGCCGACATAAAAGAAGCTGCGGTCATCACCGCCCTGAAGAATCTCGTTGGCCAGATTGCCGAGCACGGCCCACTGACGGGCGCTGGTATCCTGGAATTCGTCGAGCATCCAGTGCCGGAAGCGCCCGTCGAGGCGGTAGTCTATCTCCATTTTGACTCCGCTTCGCTCCGCTTCGAAAAGGACGACCTGAATATCCTCAAAAGAAAGCCGGCCGCGCGCGCGGACGGACTGCCGGTACGAGGCTTCATAGGCCGTCATCAGGCGATGGATGCCTTCGGTCTTGCGCAGATTATCGAAGACATACCTCTGCATGAACCAGGCCAGAAACCGCACCACCTGGCGGGCGTCGCTTCCGGAAATCGCATATTTTCTGAAGTTGGTGTATTCCGCCTCCCCCGCAAGCAGACCGGCCAGCCGGACGGAAAGGTTTTTGAACAGCGAATGGCCGGACAGTTCAAGCCAGTCTTCGCGGCCGAGCAGATCGAGCATTTCATTCCATTTGCCGGCCGCCTTCTGATTTCCAAGACCCGCGATATGCCTGCCGTTTCTGAAAGCGTCAATCTCCGCAAGGAGTTCTGCGCGGGTCATGCCGGCGGCGCACATCCACCACGGCTTGTCCGGCCACATCGCATCAAAGCGGCCCCATGATTCGGGGTCGGGATAATACAGGAAGAGACGGTGGGCGGAGTCGGCCGTTTCCAGAATGGTGTCGCGGACGTTTTTCTGTTTTTCGAACGTCAGCAGGCGGAAGGCCTCCATGAACGACTGGCGGGCAGCGCGATCGCGGCAGGCCGCCTCCATGGCGTCGCGCAGGGCCTCCTCCCGCGCGAGGTCGCGCCCGAGGCCGTCGAGGATTTCCTGGCGCGGCGGAAGCCCGAGTTCCATGGCAAAGGCCTGCACAATGCTGACAAAGAGACTGTCTATGGTGCCGATGTGCAGATGGGGCATGGCCTCAAGGACCTGCTGCAGCCAGCGGCCGGGAGCACCGGTCTTCATTTCGCATCCATACGCCTTCAGCGCGGAGGCCAGTTCATCGCGGGCCCTTTCATGCAGGGCGGCCGCCGCCAGACGGGTGACAATCCGGTCGAATATCTCGCCGGCCGCCTTGCGGGTGAAGGTGACCGCCAGAATTTCCTCCGGACGCGCGCCCTGAGCGAGCAGGCCTATGAAGCGGCTGGTGAGCGCATAGGTTTTTCCGGAACCGGCGAGCGCGGAGATGGCCTCATACTGGCGCATCATGATTCGCCTCCGGCGTTGAAGGCCTCGGCGCGGCGCTGCAGTTCCTCCCGCGAGCGGGGATCAAGCAGGGTTTCGATGTCCTGGAAAAACAGGCGGTCCAGCGGATCTTCCCGCGGGCCGGCGCCCGGCTGCGGGGGCCAGAACACGCCCGCCCGGATGCGGCGAATGATTCGTTCCGCGCACTGCAGCGCATCGCCCACCCTGCCGGCGTCCATATTTTCCCAGATCAGAAGGCTGGTGGAACCCGCGGCATTGGGCAGCGCGAAATAGGCGGCCTCCACGTTTTCCGCGCCGCCGGGATTCATGGTCCGCCATGCATGGACATAAAGAGGAAGCTGGAGATCACTCCAGTGGCTTTTGCCGTCGGCGCAGAGTTTATAGCTTTCGCATTTAGCGCTTCGGGTGATGTGCGTCTGTTCAGGATTCTTCGCGGAGGCGGTGGTTTTATAGTCAATCACCCGCACGCGGCCGTCCTTTTCGTTTTGATCTATCCGGTCTATGCGCCCCACGAGGGGGACGCCCGCAATTGCACAACGGAATTCCTGCTCGGCGGCCGCAATCTGCCAGCCTTCGCGGCGGAGGCGGGCCTGCACTCCGGCGGCGGCCGTCATGCGCTGACGGATCACATCCCGCTGAATCATCAAAGGCAGGCTGAGATTCGCACCGAACTTCCGCTCGAACAGTTCATCTGTTTTTTCCTTCAGGAATGCGGCGATCTTATTTTCATCGCCGCTGTTTTTCAGCGGCGCATTCGCGAAGCACTGAAACACATCATGGCACAGCGTGCCGAAGCCGAGCGCGTCCAGTTCCGCCTGCTCCTCATAGGGTTCGGCAAGGCCGAGTATTTTTTTCAGGTAATACCGGAAAGGGCAGTCCAAGTAGAGCCGGAGCGCGCTGGGAGAGACATGCCGGAGGGGGATTTCCTTCCGCAGGGCCGGGAGGCGGATGCGCCATCCGGGCGAGCGCGCCAGCGACGCGAACGGAGAGCCGGCATCGCTGAAAAACTGCCCCGCGCGCCGGGCCAGTTCGTCCGGTCCGCACTGGAGCAGAAGCCGGGAGGGCTTGAGCGGATCGCCGTCCGGCGAGCGCCGCGGCATGAATCCGCGCAGATTCCTGCGGCCGGTGAAGCACAGCACAGACTCCAGGATGTGCGCATCGCGCGCGAGGCGGTGCGCGTTGTCCCGCAGGCCGGCGGCGCGGCGCGCGCCGTCGGGCAGAAAGGGATCGGCCGTCCGGGTTTCGGGAATCTTCCCGTCATTCAGGTCGGTGAGAAGCAGCACCGGCGCGTCTTCCCACGCCAGTTCCAGCCAGCCCAGAAGTTCGATGGCTTTCTCCGGGCGGTCTGGAGACAGGCCGGTGGAGTCCACCATGCGCAGGAACAGATCGGCGGCATCCTCGCGGCTGATTCCGATGGACTCGGTGCAGGCGAGTTTCTCGAGCATCTGATGCAGCGCCGAAACCGCTTCCGCAAGGCACTCATCGGCTTCCGGCACGTCCTGATATACATGCTTTAAAACCGACCGCAGGCTTTCGGAGAGGAGCGGACCGCCACCGAGCAGATCAAGCCATCTCTGCGCCTCCTCCAGCGCGGACACGACATGAACAGCGCCGGTCTTCTGTGCAATGAGCAGCGCATCCGGCATCCCGGACGGCATGTGCCGGTTCTGAAAGTCATCCAGCTCGGCGAGAAGCGTGTCCGGCGCCGATGCGGCAGTTTCCAGCCGGCGCAGCGCATCGGGATGCCGCGCAAGGGTCATGAAGGATAGATAGCGGAGATCCTTCTGCACCTGAACCAGGCGGGAAATCAGCAGGAACATCGGGAGGCGCGCGGCCGGGCGATCGGACGGGTCAAAAACAGGTATGCCCCGGCGTCCGAGTTCATCGGCAATCCGGACGGCGCTGCGGGCGTCTCCGACTCCCACCGTGACGCCGGCGCGCGCCTGCTCGGGCAGTCCGGCGATATGGCGCGAAACCAGCTCTGCCATCGCCTCGGCATCATCGCACACTTCAATCTGCGCGGGGTCCAGCGACAGTTCGCGGCGAAGCCACTTCCCGGGAAGCGGGCGGCCCCACGAATCGAAATCATTCTTCTCGGCGGGCGCGGCATGAACACAGACATCAACAGAAAGCGACGTGGAAATTTTCTGGAGAACACGCAGCGACAGCGGGGGCGGATCGGGCACAAAGAGCACAATCACGCGCTTTATGTTTTCCGGCACTTCGGCCTTCGCGGCCGCTTCGAGCTTGGCGGTCACATCGTCGTTCCAGCCGTTTTTCTGCAGCAGGGCGCGACAGGCCTCTTCCAGCTCCGCGAGACAGGCCCAGCGCTCTTTTTCCGCAGCGGTCTGCGCGGCGAAGGATGTCAGGTCATAATTCTCCTCGCACAGTTCCGAGCGCAGGCGGACCAGATGCTCAGCCGCGGCGGCGCGGGCCGCCGGATTCTGAGCAAGGCCGGAGCGGCTGAGGCGTTCCAGTTTCCGGGGATCAAAAGCATCGAGCGTTTTCCTCCAGAAAGCCTCGGCCATCACATCCGAAGCCACGGGAAGAGCGGTTTTATCAGGCGCAAAAAGTCGCGATGGGGTTTCCACAATACCTGTCAGAACAGCCGTGCCGCGTTCGGCAGCGAGCAGAGCGAGGCGTTCGCGCAGGCGGCGGCCCGCATTGCGCGTGGGCACAATCACAAGCGCATCACGCAGATCAATCGGACCGGATTTCCAGTCGCGAAGCAGAAAATCCGCCGCCAGATCGAGCGC
>JAKQHR010000181.1 GCA_029557905.1 Verrucomicrobiota bacterium | reverse complement strand
AAAAAGAGGGCGCAACCTCCGGCCATGCACTTCCGAGGGACCACCAAGCCCCTGTTCTGAACACAAACACGGAGGCGCGCCCCAATGGGCGCGCCTCTGGTCAGTACCGTTCAGAACTTTCAAAACTTGGTGGTTTTCGGAAGAACGATTTCTGCCGAGACGCAGTATTCTGTTTTTTAACTAAACTCTAACGCTCGTACTCCTGTTTAACGGCAGGGATTCCATAAAACCCCGCCTTTCCGGATGCTAATGTTTACTCTGTTCGGCCAGCTTCGCAAGACATATTTCCAGTAGTGAAGCAATCAAGCTTCAAGTTATCGCAAGGGCTCTAATAGCGCGGCAATACCCCAGTGTTTCAAAATATCTCGCAAACAGCCCCGACGGCTGCTCCCCCATCTCCTAGGGATCGGCCAATTTCAATCGATACTCCGCCCACGAAACGGGCCGAATCCACACCAATTTCGGCCTTGGCGGCTCTCCCCGATGCTCCGGAGCAACTTATGGTCCACGACCCCGCCTTCAAAGGCCAGTGGAGCGCGGTTTTTGTATCCGAGGTTCCTATGTGCATGCCATTGGCAAACCAGTGGAGTACTTCCCCCTCTTTCACCCCCACCGCCTTCAGTTCTATTTCCTGTCTTACCGGGGAATCAGTCTGGATGCGGAACACGCTGCCATCAACCGGTGAGATGATTTTCAGGGGCTGTGATTTCTCTGCGATTTCAACGGGCTGAGATATTCCGGGTACAAACAGATCCCGGGTTCCATCCGAAAGCAGCTTTTCGCGGATCCCGGCCGGTTTCTCATACCAGGCCTGACAGCTCTGCGGATAAATAGCCCGGAAGATATCACCTGCGACAGGGGCTGCTGATTCTGCACCAACCAGTGCGGGCGAACCGGATCCATCCGGATTGCCCAGCCATACCCCGACGACATATTCCGGATTCCAGGCTATGGTCCATGCATCCCGAAAGCCGGATGAGGTTCCCGTCTTCCACGCAAATCTCGGGAGCTCCACATCCGCCATATGCCCGAAGATATCCATATTCCGTTCACTCCCGCCAAGCATGTCGGCGATCATGTAGGCGGTTTCAGGCGAAAAGATCCGCTGGTCTGCATCGCTCGCATGCTCATCTTCCGTCAGTCTGAAAGGCCGATAGATGCCCTGCCGGGCCAGACAGGCATAGGCGTTCACCAGATCGAGCAGGCGCACCTCTCCGCTTCCGAGCGCAATACCCAGACCGTAATCTCCCGCCGACCGGTTCAATGTGGCCATACCCAGCTCCCGCAGGGTGTCCACAACGCGAATCTGCCCCAGCTGCTCCGTAACTTTCAGTGCGGGGATGTTGAGCGAAAGAACCAAAGCATCACGCACAGGAACCGGTCCCAGATACTTTCCGTCAAAGTTAACCGGCGTCCCGTCGCGAAAATGCATCGGGCTGTCATCGATCTTCATCCCGGGAGTGATCATCCCCTGCTCCAGCGCCATGGCATAGATGAAAGGCTTGAGGGCTGAGCCGGGTGAGCGGGAGGCAAGCGAACCATTCACTGCGCCAGCGTGCTCTCTGTCAAAGTAATCGGGAGAACCGATCATCGCCCGCACAGCGCCGCTTTTCACCTCAAGCACCACCACGGCCGCCCCGTACACTCCCCGCCCGCTAAGCTGCTCGCTGTGCGACGCCACAATCTGCTCCGCCGCAGACTGAAGCCCCGAGTCCAGCGAGGTGGAGACGATTCCTTTGCGCCCGGTCTTCCGCAGCACGTAGTCGCTGAAATGCGGTGCATCAAAGGGACGCCTTCCCATCCGCACCGCCACAGGCTGCCGTTCAGCGTCCTTCCGCTCTTCCTCCGTGATATATCCGCAGCGCTCCATGCGCCCCAGAACATACTGCATGCGTTTGCGGGCGGCGTCGGGATGCCGGTCCGGACGCAGGCGGGAGGGCGACTGCGGCAAACCCATCAGCAATGCCGCCTCCACCAGGCTCAGATCCCGCGCTGATTTACCGAAGTACAGCCGGCTGGCTGATTCCACGCCCGTCAGATTGGATCCGAACGGAGCCCGGTTCATGTGCTGCTCCAGGATATCCTCCTTGGCCAGCGCTTTCTCCATCTGCATGGACTTCACCGCCTCGATGACCTTGGTTTGCAAGTTTCGGGGGCGGGGCTCCGAGAGCCGGATCACCTGTGTGGAAAGGGTCGAGGCCCCCGAGATGCGGCGGCCGTAGAACAGATTCTGGCAGACCGCCCTGAAGATTGCGGCGGGGTCAACTCCCCCGTGCGACATGAATCGCTTGTCCTCCGCCGCAATCAGAGCCTTGCCCGCCCAATCGCTTACCGCATCATGCTCCACGGGCCTGCAGTCCACATCCCCTGCCCCCAGCCGGACCCGCAGTTGCCGGCCATGACAGTCTGTCAGAACCGTGGAGGACTGGTATTCTGAGAGCGCATCCGCGCTGAACGGGAAACAGTCCTCCAGCGCCTGCATCGCAAGCAGGACAGCCCCTGCCAGCACCGGCAGCAGAATGAACCATCTGGCATGACGCTTTATCATCATTCCCCCGTCACCGTGATCCGGCCGGCGCCGTGAATGCTTTTCACGGCAGGATCGTACATCGCCGATGCAGACACAGCCGGCAGTATGAATTCACCCGGGCTCACGGCGCGCACCGCGTAATAGAATTTCTTCTCCCCGCTGAAGGCATCGGCAAAGATCACAACCCGGTCATCCCTCATTTCCAGATGGCGCACCGGCAGCGTGGACGCCTTTTTAGCCCAGGCCACCAGCTCCGATGTCTTGAGATTCGCGTTTTCTATTTCAAACCCGGCCGGCAACAGATCATCTATGACTATATTGTCCAGCCGCCGGCCCAGCGTGTTGACCGTCAGCCGCACCACAAGGAGTGTTCCCTGTTTAACAAGACTTGCATCCACAGGCTTCTGATCAAGGTCCACATAGGAACGGCGTATTGAAAGCCCGTTGTCCATGGCCTCAGTCTGCGGATCTTCCGGCACCCCTTCGGACATCCAGCCGCAGTACATTGTTCCCGGACCCTCGTTCACAATCTCAACCTCGTCACGCCCAGACAGCTCAACCTTCATCGGCAGTTTGCCGGCGGGAATCTCGCTGCGCGTCCCTTTCTGGATCATGTACCCCGCGCAACTGCGCGCTTCCGATGCGGTGTGCCGCATATATTTTCCCAGCGCCATCAGGGCCAGCGCGTTTTCCTGCGTGGTGTACCAATACCCGTCGTCCCGCATATGCGATTCCACCTGCTTAACGAGCGCCGGGATGTTCTCGTTATCCGGATCGAATTCCATCCAGGCCGACAGCAGCAGAGCCGCGCTGCGGGACGGGGATGAGAGGGAGTCGCCATTGAGCCTTGCAACGCCGACGGGAACCCCTCCCGCCGCCTGCAGTTCATTCCAGGCATCCCTTCTCATGCCGGAGGCCGCCAGGGCCATGACCAGATGCAGGCGGCTGTCGTAGTCAAGGAACCGGGCCTGTTCACGGAGCCGGGCCACCCATCCGTGCTCCGGCTTCCCCGCCAGAGCCAGCACATGGCAGGCGTAACTGCGCAGGGCCGCATCGGCCTTCCATTCCGCAGACTGCAGATCCCCGGGGGAGGCCACATTCCTTTCCAGCAGGCCTTTGAGATAACCGGTCGCGGCATCCAACTGGCTCTGTGGAACGCGATAACCCGCCTTCCGAGCCTCAATCAGGAAATGCGCGGCATAGATGGAGCCCCACTCATAGTTTTTGGTCTGGTGGGGCCAGTAGCCGAATCCTCCGTTGCCAAGCTGCATGGACAGAATGCGGCTGATCCCCGACGCAACCCGGGAAGAAACATCCCCGACATAGACCGGGCTCCCGGGCTGGTTAACCAGATCAGCCAGATAGAGCAGCGGGAACATGGATGAGGTGGTTTGTTCAAGACAGCCATAGGGATAACGCAGCAGATATTCCAGACCGCCCTTCAGCTTTACAGAAGGCAGTGCGGAATACTGCAGTTCATAGCGCCCGGTTCCCTTAAGCCATCTGCCGGGGAATGAAAGTTTTGTGCTCTCTCCCGCCGGAACGGCAACCGTACCATAAACAGACTGCAGCGGGGACGCCGGCCTGACGGGAATCTCCACGACCTCTTCGACCGTTTCATCGCCAAGCGAGGCCTTGAGACGTATTTCAGCCGGGCCGACGGACGGTCCGGCCTCCACAGCAAATTCCAGCGGAATTCGCTCATTGTTCTTCATGTGTTTACCGGCAGTCGAATTCCCATCGACAAATGCGGGCCCTTTGCACAGGATCTCAACGACAGCCTCCCCCTCGCCCCCTGTTGCATTATGCAGCTCAACAGGCATGGTGCACCTGTCGCCGGGAGCAAGGAATCGGGGAAGCGTGGAAAGCACGGTAAACGGACGGCGAACCATTACCTGCTGATCGGCTGAACCGAAGCGGTCCCGGCTCACGGCAACCGCCATCAGGCGCATGGTTCCACTGAATTCAGGGATATCCAGACTGATTTGGACCAATCCGTTCGAATCAGTCATCACGCCGCCCGACCAGAGCGCGACCGGCTTGAACCGGCGCGATTTAACGGGATTCAGGCGGCCCCGGAGCAACCGCCCCAGATCTCCGCCTGTGTGGGAAAGCACGGAGGACAGTTCATCCGAAGTTTCGGGCATCAGCATCGAATAAAGGTCGGACATCTCCACGCAGGCCTTCCGGAGCGCTGTGAAGAAATCCACCGGATCGGGCGTCTTGAAATCTGTGAGCATGCAGATCCCCTCATCCACCGCGGCAAGTGCCACCTCAGCTTCCTGACCAAGGCCCTCGGCATCCCTGACGGAAACCGTGACATCCAGTTTTGTGAGGGGGCGGATTTCTTCCGGGGCCGTAATGGCCACCGCAAGACTTACGGGAGTTTTGTCCAGAAGAATGGGTATGGAACCTGTCGCACGGTAGACATCCTGCATTCCCGTTGCCGCGACTTCACGTATCACGCTCACCGACGCATGGGCGTTGGGCCGCAGGTTGGTGGTCACCGGAATGCGGAACTCAGCCGTGTTGCCCGACATCTGCTGCACCGCGCTGTAAACGACCTGATCCTGCTCCACACACAGCAGCGCCTTGCCGCGGAATGGAGCCGTAACTGTCAGCACAACCGTTTCGCCGGGATTGCAGGTTTCCCTGTCCAGCGCAAGTTTCAGGCTATCCGGTTGCTCCATGGACCGGGACTGCCAGCGGTCATGGTCTCCGCCGACATAGAATTCATAGGAAGAAGAGGATCCACTTTCCTGATCAACAATCCGGAGGAGATATTCACCGGAACCGGCCGGAGCCGCAGCGTAAACCGCTCTGCCTTCCCCATCGGTCTCCAGGGGCTCCTCCCGTTCACGGGTCAGCCGGCGTACAGACTTATAGTGATATTTCCCGTGCCGGTCCTGTTCAAGCACCGTGGACCAGGATACCCGGTCGAGTTTCGTATTGAGTTTACGGATCTCTTCAAGCGAAGTTCCGGAGGGATTCACCAGCGCCACGTCAATGGACAGATCGTCTCCGGGACGCAGGCTTCTGCCGCGGCTGCGCAACCCGATATAGAAAGGATAAGGATGGATATCACAGCGGGTAAAGTCTGTGACCGTGCGGCCGCCCTGCTCCGCCGCGCTTGCCGAAAACATCGCCTGAAGCGAAGCGGGAGGCGTCCACCCCTCGGGAATCTTCACCGCGAATGAAGCCGCCCCTTCCGGGTCAAGATTTCCGGAGCCAAGGACCTGTGTAATCCGGGTGAAGCTCTTCTCCCTGTCGCCAAAGACATACTCCGACCACTCTTTTGGCTGAAATGCCGCGGGAACCACTTCCATGCGGGCGGATACGGAGTTGCCTGCGGCGGGAGCTCCGTATAAATAGCGGGCCTTGACCCGGAGCGTGGTGTTGTCGCCGGCGGAAAGAACCGACTGATCCAGCGCCGCATCAACGGCCATGCGCGGCGGGACGAAATCCTCGACCGCGATGACCGTCTCCCCAATGATCCGGTCCGATCCGGGAACCTTCAACTCCATGCGATATGAGCCGGTGGCATCATAATCCGCCCACGGAGCCTCGAACTCCGCTGTTCCGGAGGAGGAAAGCATCGAATGCAGTGTGCTGTGCAG
The DNA here is from genome assembly GCA_029557905.1 of Verrucomicrobiota bacterium. GTDB lineage: Bacteria > Verrucomicrobiota > Kiritimatiellia > JAKQHR01 > JAKQHR01 > JAKQHR01. The sequence goes on along the minus strand of JAKQHR010000181.1, from coordinate 7,478 downwards.
GCGTCCATCGGGCCGCCGAATCTGAAGCTCCACAGGGAACTCCGCCGGACACGCCAGACGACTGCCGCGCACCACGGCGCGAATATGGGCGGTCTCTCCCGGACGGTATATGCCTCTGTCGCTGTACACAAAGGCCTCATAGCCTTCGGAGAGATACGGGAGGCTTCCTTCGGCGGAAATCGGCTGCAGTCTCGTGTCTGTGAGATTCAGGAACGACAGGTCCTGCCCCTGCTGAATGGACACCAGAAAAGGCAGGGCCCCCTCCCTGGACAAGGACAGTACCGCCAGACCCTGCCCGTCCGTATATCCCTCGCACAGCAGCTGATTGGCTTCCGACCAGACCTGCACATGCCCGTTGGTGACGGCCTCCAGTGTGTGGATGGAGTTGGCCCACACAAGGAGCTGGCCGGCGGACTGCTTCACTGCAATGCCGGTGTCCGTGACCACCATAAGCCTGCGGGCCTGCACGGCCCCATTGCGGCGCAGGGTAACCACATACGCCCCGTGCGGATCTTCGGGCAGCACATCCTTGAGAGAGATTTCATGATCCCTGATCTCGTTCTTAACGGACTTCACCTTGTATGTCCTAGAAGTGATCACCGCGCTGATATCGTCTTCCGCCGTGCCGTAGAAACGGGAATAGTGACCGCCTGAGCGCATGGCATACTGAACCAGATTGTTCGGGAAAACGCGGGCGGTGCTCACTTCGAACTCATCCAGGTTCACACTGGTGAGCGGAAGCAATAGATTCCCTGATGGCGACAGATAATGCCCCTGCAGGCGGATTTTGATATCCGGAGTGCGGTCCGTGATGAATATCGGCTTAACAATATCCTGCTCCAGCCGGGCGCGCCCGTCCTGAGATTTGAGACCCTTCTCGAAAGAGATGGTGCAGTTCCGCCCCGGTGCGAAGTCTCCGGAGATCACATATCTCTTCCCGTACCACCAGTTTTTCTGTTCCTCGACGGTGAAACGCACAGACGGTTCGATGGTGATGGAGCGGCGAAGACTCTCCAGATCCACTGCCCGCGAAAAATGAGCCGTGATCGAGGGGTTCTCATAGGAAGGCGACCCCACTGACAAACTGGTCAGCGCAAGGCCCGCCTCAATGGCGACGGCATACTCCATATCTTTCTCAAAAGGCAATGGACCGTCTTCTCCGTAGAACCCCTGCCGGATGCGGATTTTGAGTTCCTTCCGCGAGCCGCAGGAGACCTTCAGCAGAATCCGGTCGGACACCACATCCCCCGGAAGAGTCCATTGCAGATCCTTGTTCCCCGTATCCTGCACCTGGAGATATTTCTCCAGAACCTTCGGGGAGACCTTCTGGTTGAACTGGATTTTCAGGAGAACTTCCCCTTCCGCCGTCCAGTCCGCCTGACTGATTGATTTCAGACACAAAGCCTCGGTGTGGAAACTGCAGGAGCGGGGAGACATCAGCCGGCTCCCGGCAACACTCTTTATGTTGTCTGCCAGCTTGGCCGTGAATGTGCTGGCGGGAGGCCAGTTTGCCGAGGGCTTGAATTGAAGACAGTCGCGGTCAATCCAGCGCAGAGACCCTTCGACCGCCGGAGTGATCACCACGGGCTCACCCTCCGCCTCATCCCCGATGCGGCCTTCCGAAACCATAGGCTCCGTGAAAATCCACGTCAGGCAGTCACGGCCAAGAAATTCTGCATCTGCCCCGGGCTTGAACTCTGCAAAGAGCTTCTGGCCCCCGAAGCTTCCCGGACTGCCCCGGTAAAATATTCCAAATGCGTTGATCCCCAGAAATACACACGCGACGATAAACCACTTGTTCCTGTCCAGCCACTGCAATGCCTTCATGAAAAGCTCCTTTGTTCAGTTTTCATGCACAAAGGAGACCATATGATTGTGTCAGAAATATGACAGGACTGTGAACAATTGTGACATCTTCAGCAGGACGCAATTCGGCGGGGTCTGCGGCGACAGAACCCCTGATGAAGCCGCCCGGGCCTATCACAATCCAGAAAGGGAAATATCCACGGATGCGTAAATTATTCTGTTCTGAGCCTTGATGCCAGATCTTCAAAGAACGGTGTGGACCAAACCGCCACACTGTCTGGATTCCGGAGGAACGGCTCCACATCCCGCCGGGCGGCGTTCACATCCAGTTCCTGAACACGGTCATGGAGCAGCTGCTTAAGTTCAGATTCCAGAATCGGCACTTCCGAAGTCCATTGCCCGGTCTGGCGCATTCGCGCCGAGAGATGATTCAGGTTCACCGGAACCTTCCGGGCCGCATACCACACCCAGTCATACCAGTCACGACCCTTCACCCGGTTTGCCCATTTCCTGAAAAGCAGTGCATGCATCTTGCCCGCCAGCATGGACGGCAGATTGAAACTGCATACCGCAAAGGGGATGGGCTGAAGCAGATATTTTGATTCCGTCATGAACCCGGGAGGAGGGTTCGTGTCCACCTCAACCTTGATTTTCAGCACACGGTTGCGATGCAGGTTCCCGACAACCGAAGCCGGAGCTTCAACCAGCAGCAGCTGCTCATAGGTGTCGGCCTTCAGGAAAGCCGACTCAATGGCGGATGAGCCGTCTTTCTCCTTAACCCGCACCGTCACAGGAAAGCCCCAGGCCTGAAGTTCTTTCTCGATGAATGCGCAGTAGGGCGTGAAATCAAAGGTCGCATTTGGCGACAAGAGGGAGAAATCCATATCCTCTGAAAAACGGTCCATCCCGTGCAGGATGCGAAGCGCTGTTCCTCCGTAAAACGCGGCATGCTCAAAAAACTTCCCGCGCCACAACCCGAGCAGGGCCAGCTCCTGGAATATTTCCCTCAGGGCGTTTTCATAATCTGCCGCGCTCCGGCATTCATAGCGGTCAAGCATATCCTGTATTGCCCGGTTCATCACTTCCTCCTCAATGCATGTATCAGCGCCGCGCAAAGTCCAACCTTGCGGGATCTCAAGGCAACTGCCAGTTCATTCATGAAATCGGCATTCATGCCGCGCAGATCGCCGGTGGTCATGCGCAGATCCGAGAACAGGTAACGCTCTACGTCCTTTTGAGTTCGCAAGGTTCCGCTTCGCTCCTCACGGATCATGTCTCCCACCGCCCGCTCCGGGGACGCTATCAGGAACCGCCGGTCATCATCTCCCAGACGATCAACGCCGATCGAAAGACTGGGAGTTGAGCGGTAAATAAACAGTCCGGCGGGAGTGACAAAGCGGCGGGCGCGGCCGGATGTCACTGACGTGAGCGCCTCCACCCTCTCCGGGATGAGTCCGTAGAACCCCAGTGCGTATTTGAGCGATACTATGGAAGGGCCATAGATCAGGTTGGCGAGCAGTTCACGGCAGTAAGGCTGTCTCCGATACGGTTCCCCAAATACATACAAGCCCTTCTTAATCCTGATCACAGCCCCCGAACGGAGCAGAGACGTCACACGGTCACGCGGAGAGGCATATCCGGACAACGCGCCCATCAGCGTCTGATAATCGAATTCTTCACGGCCGATTTTTGACCTTAAATCCATATTCATGAGCATATATATACATAGTATGTCGACATTTTCAAGACATACTATGCATAAATATCACTTATCAGGGAGCGCATGAGTCCGAATCGGGCCGCAGTTAAACCGGCAGAGTGAAGGTAAAAGTGCTTCCCTTCCCCGGTACGCTCTCGGCCCAAATCCGGCCGCCATGGTTCTGGATGATGGTCTGTGCTATGGCCAGCCCAAGGCCGCTGCCATACTCCTTCAGGCTGTTTTTCGACACTGTCGTGTAGAACTGCTGAAATACCTTGGGGAGCTCTGACGGCTCGATCCCCTGCCCCGTGTCACACACTGTGGTGATCACCTCGCCTTCGCCCGGCTTCACCGAAATCGTGATGGTCCCGTCCTTCGGAGTATAGCGAAGGGCATTGTCAATCAGGTTGGACAAGACCTGCTCAATGCGCTCGGGTATGACCGGCACATTCACATCCTTTCCGGGCATCTCCAGCTCAATCCTGATCCCGGGTGACGGATACAAACGGTCAACCGCATCCTTCACAAAAGAACCATACGGCACCTTTTCCTTTTTCCCTCGCAGTTCCTCGGAGTTGAGTTTGGAGAGATAACTCAGTTTCTCCACCATGGTGAGAAGCCTCTCCGTCGAGACTCCGATGTTCTCCAGAAACTTCTTCTGCGTTTCCGGATCCCGAGCCCCGCCTTCCTGCAAAAGCTGTACAGACGACTTGATGGCCGTCAGCGGGGTTTTGAGCTCATGCGTAGTCGTTGAAACAAGATTTCGGTTCTGGGTGTTGATCTTGCTGATCTCTTCGGCCATCTGATTGAACGCCCGGCCGAGTTCTCCGATTTCATCGCGGCCGGACTGCTTCAGGGTCATAGGGCTGTCGCCGCGGGCAAAGCTTTTTACAGACCCTGTGAGCGCCCGCAGGCGGCGGGTCATGGTAACAGACAGGAGCACGGCGGCTGCGGCCGCCGCCAGAAGCGATATGAGAAGCGTGATCCGGTAATCACGCGCCATTCTGATGATGGCCTTGGTGATGGCTTCCGTGTGGGATGTCACACAGGCGGCCGCCAGCACGTCGCCGCTTTCCGATCGGACCGGCAGTGCGATGTAATAATACATCCGCTTGCGGTCGGGGGTCAGGCCGGTCCGGGCGCCGTACCGGCCCAGGAGGGCCTTCTTCACCTCGCGGCGCTCCGAATAGTCCGCGCCTGTTTCCGGCATCTCGGCCGAGTCATAGAGCACCCTGCCATCCTTCCCCACAATCTGCAGGCGCGCCCCGAACTCCGCTTCATAGTCACGCAGGCGCTGCGCGAATCCTTCGTCGGGAGCGCCGTCTTCAGACAGGGTCAAACGATATTCCTCGCCCGCCATGAAGGCGTAATCAATCATGTTCTCTTCAAGCATCTTGCGGGTGAATCCGTCGAAAACCCGGACGGCATAGTGATTGAGAAAGACCACCGGAAGCAGTGTAACGATGATGCAGACCAGCGCGATTTTCCAGCGGATGCTCATGACAGACCGCCCAGCGCCTCGTTAAGCTTGTAACCCCGCCCATATGACGTGCTGATGGGATCAACGTCCGCACGGATCGCCTGCAGTTTCTTGCGTATTCGTTTAACACAGGCATCGACCGAACGGTCCGTTACCGGATGTTCCTCGTTATACATGCGGCCGATTAACTCATCCCGGGCATAGGTCCTTGCCGGAGATTCAACCAGCGCCTGCATCAGCTCAAATTCCTGACGCGTCAGGTCAACCCGCCGGCCAAAGTATGTGAAGATCCCCGAATCAAACTCCATATGCACAGGCCCCTCGTCACGCATTCTGCTTGCCCCACTGTGGTTCCTGCAGCGTCGAAGCACGGCCCCAACCCGCGCCACCAGTTCCCGGTTATTGAAGGGCTTGGTGATATAGTCATCCGCGCCCCGCTCCAGCCCCAGCACCCGGTCGGCCTCTTCCGTCTGACTGGTCAGCATTATGACGGGAATATCAGAACGCTCCTGCCGTATCTGGCGCAGCACCTCCCATCCGGAAAGCCGGGGAAGATTAAGGTCAAGAAAGACGAGATCGGGGCGGTACGATTTGAATTGCCGGAGCGCGGCCTGTCCATCCGCTGCCGTACGAACCTCATAATCGTTCGATTTCAGCAGATGCTCCACCACATCGGCAATCTGCTGATCATCCTCCACTACAAGTATTCTGCCCAGACTCATGATTATCCTGAATACCAAATTTGAATTTGAATAGAGAGCATATTTTCAGATTTGTCCCAGGTTTTACGGATATCCGTCTTTTGGATCAAGCACCGCAGGATCAATATTTCGCATTCCTTCCGGACGGAATTCTGGCCGGAAAACCAACGGCGGGATGCTGCCCTGTTGGCACAATCTCAACCAGTGATTTCTCGAACAGCATCCGCAACGGTGGTGGGATATTTTTTCAGCATCGCGGAAAGTTCCCGAACGCGCAGCTTCTCCAGATTCCTGAATGTCAGGAGACTCAGCGGATCCACTCCGCGGCGGCGGGCCAGATACACAAAATCGCAAAAAGCCTGCTCCGGGCCGGCGATTACACCCTTCCGCGGCCTGCAGTAGATCTGCGGACTGACATGCACAAACATCATGCCGCCCAGGGGCGTCTTTCTCTTCCGCGAATGGCTGTGCGCCCTGTTGGTGAAACAGGTGATTTCAACCGGAACTTGCGTTATCAGGTTGTGCCGGTGAAGCGCATACAAACCCGTAATATAGGCGCCCGGATCCAGCGCCACTGTCAGCTGCTCAACATTGACGGCACCCGGCTCCCCATAGAGACCGTTTGCATAACGAACCAGCACCCCCTTCTTCAACAGGCGGCTCAGTTCGACATTCAGTGCATGGGAATCACGTCCGGCCGCATTGGCAAGCTCGGTAACCCGAAACAAGACCTTGCCATATCGGGTCCGCTGTTCCTCAAGAAATCTTATCCATTCCAGCGCTTTCATAAAATCAACTTCAGGACTTCGAACACACCATTGTCTGCAGAATTTGAACCACCCTTTCCAGAATCATCCCACCCCCGCCCGCTGCGGCAATGTTGGCGGCCGCAACCGGATCCAGCTGAGAATCAATAACCGCCTGTATGGCTTTCGCGTGGTAAGCGGAATGCTCTGAAAAGTCCTTCATCTTCCGGTCTATGACATCCGGGCCAACACCCAGTGCCCGCAGCTTCTCTTTCAGACGGGCAGGCGAATCCGGCAGCAGCTTGCTGCTGAACAGGAAGATATCCACCAGGTCCCTGTGCTGAAGATGAAGGCGGTTGAAAACGGATATCACCTTGTTCTCGATCTGATCCGCATCAGAAACGGTGGGATAAATCACTCCATCCACGGTCCGTATATCCGGGGCGTCCGCGCAGGAAACCTTCGTAATCTCCACCGGAATCTCCAGCCGGCCGCCGGGCGGATCCGGCCGCCAAACGGAAAGAACGATGCTTCGCACGGACGGCGAATCGGCTTCGGGTCCCGAAGCCGGATCCACCCGACCCTCATATCCAAATTCTCTTTTCAGGGCTGGAAGCACTCTTTTCTGGAGCAGCGACAGCATCTCCTCCTGCTTTCGGACAAGATTCCCCGTCCAGTGATAGTCAACATCCCTTGAAATCCTGGAGCTGTGATCAATCAGCCGGTAGCGAAAGCCGCCGATGAGCAGCAGGTTTTGTCCAACCGGGCTTAAGGCAATCATTCTCGCCACCATTGTCTGGACAGCATCCGCTTCGTTTCTGCTCTGGTCAGCCTGCATGTGATCTCCGGTAATTATATGAATCAATATACAACATTATTGTTATATATTTATAATCATTAATACCTGTATGTCAAGCTGTTTTCGAAGAGTTTTTCAGGCCGGCGAAGGAATAATTTGATCCCGAATGGTTTCTGAGGCCATCCAGTGACCTTCCCGATCCATCAACATGCTCGACACCATGACCGCCGACAACTGGGAGGCAGTC
>JAKQHR010000180.1 GCA_029557905.1 Verrucomicrobiota bacterium | reverse complement strand
GACCGCGGCGGGCTCCGGTTCAACCTTCGCAACTTCAACCGGTTTCTGCGGCGGTTCTGCGGGCTTTTCAGAACTCTCCGCGGTGTCAAAACTCTCTGCCGCCAGCAGTTCATCACCGCCGGTGTGCCGCCAGATGAACAGTGCCGTGACCAGCACGAGTTCAATGAGAAGCACCAGCGCCACTGCTGTCAGGGTGATGCGGTGCAGCAGGCTGACCCGCCTTCCCGCAGGCTGGACGGCCGCGCGTGCGTCCTGAAAAAGTATTCGGGTGCGTCCCAGTTCAATCCGGTCCCCGTCTGCCAGACGCGCTTCGCGCACATCGGTTCCATTCAGCGTGATTTTGTTGAGCGAGCCCATGTCGCGGATGCGCAGACCGTCCGGCCCCGTTTCGATCATGGCATGCTTCCACGAAACCTCATCATCCATCAGCTGCACATCGCAGGATGGATCGCGGCCGAGTGCCACGGCGCCTTCCTGAACAGCAACGCTTCGTTTGCGGCCGCCGGGCTCTTCGATGATGAGTCTGTACATAATCATGCCGTCCAGTGAAATAAACCTTGGGCCGCGCGACAAGCACAGAATGCGTCCGCGCGTTCTTTGCTTGACCCCGCCGATGAACTTCTGCACCATCCGCGCGCTATGAAAAAGGATCAGGCACAGGTTTTAATGGAGAAACTGGTTTCCCTCTGCAAGCGGCGCGGCTTTATCTTCCAGAGCTCGGAAATCTATGGCGGCATCAACGGTTTCTGGGATTACGGTCCCCTTGGCGTGGAACTCAAGCGCAACATCCGCGACGCGTGGTGGAAAGCCATGGTTCGCGACCGTGAGGACGTGGTGGGACTTGATGCCTCCATCATCATGCATCCCCGCGTGTGGGAGGCCTCGGGTCATCTCACCGGATTCACCGATCCCATGGTGGACTGCAAAGCCTGCAAAAAGCGCTATCGCGCCGACCAGCTCTGCGAGGAACTGGGCATCACCATTGAAACCGGAAGCGCCGAGGAACACGGGTTCAAGCTTCCCCCCGGCACCCAATGCCCGGCCTGCGGCTCAACCGATCTGACCGAGCCCCGTGATTTCAACCTGATGTTCAAGACCTTCATCGGACCGGTGGAGGATGCCTCCTCGGTGGCCTATCTGCGGCCCGAGACTGCCCAGGCGATCTTTGCGCAGTTCAACAATGTGCTCTCCGTGTCGCGCCAGAAGGTGCCTTTCGGCATCGCCCAGATTGGCAAGGCCTTCCGCAATGAAATCAATCCCCGCAACTACACCTTCCGCTCGCGCGAGTTCGAGCAGATGGAGCTGGAATTTTTCATCAAGCCCGGAACCGATGCCGAATGGCACGAGTATTGGGTGGCGGAGCGCCTGCGCTGGTATGAAACCATTGGCCTGCCGTCCTCCAGTCTGCACCGCGACATTCATCCGAAAGAGAAGCTGGCGCACTACGCCAGCGCCTGCACCGACGTCGCATATGAATTCCCGTTTGGCATCCAGGAGCTTGAGGGCATTGCCGCGCGCGGCAATTTTGATCTGAGCCGCCATCAGGAATTCAGCGGGAAGTCCATGGAATATTTCGACCAGGAGACGAACGAGAAATACGTCCCGCATGTTGTCGAACCCTCGGCCGGGGTGGACCGCATTGCGCTGGCTCTGCTCTGCAACGCCTATGCCGAAGAATGGGTTCCCACCAAGGATACCGGCGGCGAAGTGCTCGCGGCGGACATCACCGCTTCGCGCCCGCCGGAGGGCTACGAGATGCGCACCGTCATGCGTTTTGCCCCGTGCATTGCGCCGGTCAAGACTGCGGTTTTCCCGCTTCTCAAGAACAAGCCGGAGCTGGTCGCAAAAGCCCGCGAGGTTTTCGAAATCGCCAAGGCCTGCGGTCCGGCTTTCTACGACGAGGGCGGCGCCATCGGCCGGCGCTACCGCCGGCAGGATGAAATCGGCACGCCCTACGGGGTTACCATTGACTTCGACACCCTCAAGGATGAAACCGTCACCCTTCGCGACCGCGACACCATGAAGCAGGAGCGCGTGAAGATTGCGGAACTCCCGGCCCTGCTGAAATAGTCTCAAAAAATATTTTTCCATATTCCCTTTCCCGGGAAGTTTGCTATACTGCTTGTCAGGGGGAGGGATATGGATACCGCTGCAGGCTGTCTTGTTGCCGGGAAGTATGCATTCACTGAGCTGATTGCAGCGGACCGGCTGCGGGAACTGTTCGAAAGTTTTGTTCGGGTTTCCGGGCTTGCGGCGAGACTGGTTTCCCTGCCTGATCATGAAATAATTGCGTCCTCCGGCTGGAGCGATATCTGCTCCCGGTTTCACCGCTCCAATACAGGCTCTGAAGCTCTCTGCCTGGCAAACAGCCGGAGGCTGGCAGTCGCGCTGAACGGGCCGCTGGAACCCAGCATATGTGTTTGCGAAAACGGGCTTGTGGCCGCCGCTGAGGCTGTCTGGGTCAAAGGCGTTCATGTGGCGAATCTCTATGCGGGGCAGATCCTGTTTGAGAAACCTGACATTGCGCGCTTTAAGAAACAGGCGGAGGCCTTCAGTTATGATGTCAACGCCTATCTTGAGTCGCTGAGCAAGGTCCCGGTGGTTCCGGAATCCTCCTTCCGCGAGGCGCTGAGCTTTCTTGGGCACATGGTGGTTCTGCATGCCGAACAGGGTTATGCCGAACTGCAGGCCCGGGAAAACGCGGAGAAATTCCGATCCCTGGCCGAAAACGCCGTTGATTATATCTTCATTAAGGACAGGTCCCGCAGATACACATTCGTGAACCGGGCCTTCCAGCAGCTGCTGGGCAGGTCAGAAAGCGAGATTCTGGGGAAAACACCGCTGGAAATCTACGGGCCGGAGAGTGCCCGCATTATTGAAGAAGTGGATGACCGCACGTTCGCCGGGGAATCAGTTGATGAAATCAAAAAACTCATGGTGGGCGGCCGTGAGTATTATTTTCAGACAGCCCAGGCTCCGCTGGCAAGAAAAGACGGTGAAGTCATTTCGATCATGGGCATTGTGCACAACGTTACAACGCTGCATCTGGCGGAAGAATCGCTCCGGGAGAACAATGCTCGAACCGCCGCCATGCTGGCGGCCATGCCCGAAATGGTGTTTGTTCTGGCCGCAGACGGCACGTACATGGATTTCAAGGCGGATCGGGAGGATGAACTGGCCATTCCGCCTCGTGAATTTATCGGCAAAAAAATCGGTGAGGCCATGTTCGATGAGGATCAGGTTCGCTTTATTCTTGAACAGATACAGATCACATTGAAGACAGGCCGTGTTCACAGCTTCGAGTACAAACTCAGGCGCCGTGCTTTCGATGAATACTTCGATGCCCGCCTGGCGCCGTTCGGCCCGGACAAGGTCCTGGCCACGGTGCGGAACATCACATACAGGAAGAATGTTGAAGAGGAACTGCAGACCATGGAGCGGTTAAAGAGCATTGGGGTTCTCGCCGGCGGCCTTGCGCATGATTTCAACAATATTCTGATGGGTCTGTACGGCAATCTTGCTCTTGCCCGGGAAATGCTTCCCTCCGGCAGTCCTGCCTGCGCACCTCTTGAGGAGGCGGAAAAATCCATGGAAAGGGCGACCGGTCTCACCCGGCAGCTGCTCACCTTCGCCAAGGGAGGGGCCCCGGTCCGGGAGCACGTTCGCCTGGACAATCTGGTTAAAAATATTTCCGCGTTCAATCTGGCCGGGAGTTCGGTCAAGCTTGTATTTGAAGAGGTGCAGAACCTGTGGTGCGCCGAGGTGGACAGAAGCCAGATGCAGCAGGTCTTCTCCAACCTGATCATCAATGCCGTTCAGGCCATGCCGAATGGCGGCAATCTGTTTGTCGGCCTGTTGAATCTTGAGGTCGGACCGGACGATATTCCCGGGCTGACGGCCGGGAAATATGTAAAAATCTCCCTGCGTGACGAAGGCGTGGGCATAGGGAAAAAGGATATGGCCCGGATTTTTGATCCGTTTTACACCACAAAACAGACGGGCACAGGCCTGGGTCTCGCCACCGCATATTCCATTGTCAGCAGGCATGGGGGGCATATCAGCGTTGAGTCGGAACTGCGAAAGGGCACAGTGTTTGATATCTATCTGCCCGTGTCATCCGCGCAAGAGCCGGAAAAGACACTCAGCGCCTCCGACCAGAAAGGTGCTGCACGGCGGGCGGCGCGAGTTCTGGTCATGGATGATGATCCTGCGATCTGCAGAATCGTTGTGCGCATGCTGCAGGAACCGAGCCGGGAGGTGGAAGTCGCGCCCGACGGCCAGAAAGCCATTGAACTCTGCCGCACAGCTGTGGCGGACGGACAGCCTTATGATGTGGTCATCATGGATTTGACCATTCCCGGAGGAATGGGCGGCATGGATGCAATTGGCCCTGTCCGTGAGATAATCCCGGGCATAAAAGCCATTGTTTCCAGCGGCTATGCCGATGACGCGGTCATGTCGAATTTCACAGAATACGGGTTCAATGGCGTTATTGCCAAGCCCTACACAAAACCCAGGCTGCTGCAGGTCCTGGACCAGGTCATGCGGGAATAGTTTCGGCTAGCGCGTCTTCAGCGGCCGCAGCCAGGCATCTTCTCCGCACGGTTCGATGTAGCCCGTCAGGCCATCACATCGCGGATCGGTCTTGTCCGGCAGAAAGGTTCTCACGCTGCCGTCGGCAAAGGCCGCATTGAGTATTCCTCCGTGACGGAAATGAAAAGGCGGCGGGGCGGGGGCGCCGGGAATGCAGGGCGCGAGCCAGTACCATTCCTCCAGCATCGGGTTCCCCGGCGAGGCGGGCGGCTGCCAGGTGTTGATCTGCGCGCAGTCTGCCCATGTGATCGTCTCCGACGGATCTTCCACCTCTTCAAATGTGCTGACTCCCGCTTTCTTCTGCTGGGGAGTTCCCAGCAGCATGAAAATATTCAGCCCGTAGCCGTAAGTGGCCATGCTGAATTTCTGCTTGAAGTGCCGTGACCGTGTTGCCAGCGACGGGCAGACTGCAATTCCGCCGGACTGCTCGAAATAGGGGGCCAGCCGCGCCTTGGTCATGTCAATTTTGCGTGAGCCCTCAGGTCCGCTCCCTTTTTCCAGTCCGAAGTACCAGAGCGTCCCCTCGGAGGTGTTCTCTCTGAACGGGAAGAACATTCCTTTGTGATCCATCAGATAGGCCGCGTAGGCCAGCTGCATCTGCCGCAGATTCGACTGGCAGACCACCGACCGGCCCGCTTCCCGGCCCTGTGTCAGCATCGGCAGAAGCATCGCGATCAGACCCGCCAGAACCCCGATCACGGCGAGCAGTTCAATGATCGTGAATGCGCTTATCCTGTTCGGACCCCTGCGGGCTTGTCCCGCAGGTGAATCGGGTCGGGAAAAGGAGCGGTGCGGTTCCCGTTGATCTGGCCTTTGCGCTCCGGCGGGGCCAGCCCGCCGGAGGCGCCGCAGCACCTCTCCGCCTGCGTGCCCATGCGACGCTTTGCTGTTTTCAGTGGCCTCTGTTTTCATTTTGTCACTCTGTAAAAC
>JAKQHR010000165.1 GCA_029557905.1 Verrucomicrobiota bacterium | reverse complement strand
GAACTGGATTCCGTCATGAACTACATGTGGAGCTATCCGGTCATTTCCTTCTTCTCCCCGGCCCCGCATCCGATGACGGCCGGCTCACTGAAGCGCCGACTGAACCGGATTTTTGAAGCATACGGCTTTGAGGTCTGCCTCAGCCTCCAGAACCTTCTCGACTCGCATGACACGGGACGGATTCTGACCATGCTGGAGAATCCCGGCCGGCCGCTGAAAAAATGGGACGAGTATTTCAACGTCGCGCGGACGGATGCGCGGCCGGGCCTGATCACCACAAAGCCCGGGGAACAAGCCCGCGAGGTTCTGCGGCAGATCGTGGTGTTCCAGATGACCTTCCCTGGCGCGCCGATGATTTATTACGGAACTGAAGCCGGTATGTGGGGCGCCAACGATCCTGACAACCGCCAGCCCATGCTGTGGGATGACATCGTTTACGAGGATGAAGCGCATGCGCACAATGGCCCTTGCGGCCCGAATGAGCGGCGGCCTGACAAGGATTTGTTTGCTCACTATCAGAAAGCCATTGCCCTGCGCCGGTCGCATCCGGCCTTGCAGCGGGGCGAATTCCGCTGGGAGCCGCGCGCCCGCGGCAGGCTGCTCGGATTCGTCCGGCGCGAGGGAGAATCGGAAATCCTTGCGCTGTTCAATGCCTCGGACCGCGCAAAGCACTTTGAGCTGGAGCATGCCGCGGCCGATTTGTGGGAGGATGGCGCCGCCGTCGCGCCGGGCCGCATCCGGATTGCGCCGCGCGGATGGCGCGTGCTGAAAACGGATTGAGATCAGTGCCTGCCGGTGTACTTTCTGCCCTTGATGTCCACGCCATATGCGTTGGAGAGAATTTCGCCGTTCCAGAAGGGCATCAGTTCAGGATTGGTGTTCCGCGGAGAGGTGTAAATGGCCTTAAATTCGGTGATGCCCTTGGCCGGGAAATATCCGGTCGGGATTTTCGTCTGGTGTTTGCGAACTTCACCCGGGAAAATTTTTGACGCGGCATACTGGGTGAAATAGCGGTCCTCAAGAGGATCCCGGATCAAGTTGTCCCGTCTTCCGTTGGCGTAGGTCCATGCAAAGATGATCTGCGGTTCCCGGGGAAGCCAGTACACCATCCTGCTCGCATTGGAGATGGTGATGTCAAAAAACACCGGCTGCCCGAAGGCGACGGCGTCGGATGCCGCGGCGATGGAAACGGAAAGGCCGCGCACGACCTCCGGCGCGCCAATGGGGCCCGTCGCAGATGGAATATATCTTTCCGGCATGCTCCCGCATCCTCCGGCCGCCAGCGCGATCAGTATCGCAAAAAACCTCTTCATGCTCACCCCCTGTTTCCTTCTTTTGCATGATCTTCCAATGATTGGAAAATGAACAGAAAAAACTTCCAATCATTGGAACTTTCTGCGGAAAAACTTCCAATGACTGGAAAAACCCCATTTTCCGGCGAACGAACTTGAATGGACAGAGCGACTGCTGTAGTCTGCAGAATTATGGGAGCTGTGATGCCGGAAATTCTGAACGGATTGTCGAGCTGGTTTGAGATTAACATGGGTCTTTCAGCCGACACTCAGTTGAAAATTCTGTGGACACTGGCTGTATTGAGCATCCTTTTTCTGACTCATTACGTCATTTGTTTTCTTTTCTCCGTCCGCGTGAAGGATGCCGCTCGACGCTGTACTCTCCGTAAAACGATGACCATGGCGCTCAGTACCGCCGGTCTGGTTTTTTTTCTGAGAATATGGATCGCGGGGCGTCATGGTCTGGCGGCTTATCTGGGAATTCTCTCTGCAGGGCTGGCCATTGCCATGCAGGATCCTCTGAAGAACATTGCCGGCTGGCTTTTTATCGCCAGTCGCAAACCTTTTGATGTGGGCGATCGCATTCAGATCGGAGACCACAAGGGAGACGTGATTGACAGGCGAATATTCCAGTTTTCGCTTATCGAAATAGGGAACTGGGTTTGCGCGGATCAAAGCACCGGCCGCATCATTCATGTGCCCAACGGCATGGTGTTCAGCCAGGCCATTGCCAATTACAATCAGGGTTTCAATTTCATTTGGAATGAAATCGGCGTTCTGGTGACCTTTGAGAGCGACTGGAAGAAGGCCAAAGAAATCCTGATGAAAATTGCGGAGGCGCACACTGCAGTCCAGAGCGCCCATGCGGAGGCTCAGGTGCGTGCCGCCGCTCGCAAGTTTCTGATTTTTTTTCAGCACCTTACTCCCATTGTTTGGACCAATGTGGAGGACTGCGGTGTTAAGCTGACCATGCGCTATCTCTGTGAACCCCGCAAGCGGCGTTCGTCCCAGGCGGCAATTTGGGAAGCGGTGCTGGAAGCTTTTTCCCGGGAGGGTGAAATAGACTTTGCTTATCCCACCATCCGCCGGTACGACGACCGCGCGGAAGGAAAAGTTCAACAGGCCCGCGCGGAGCGCTAGCATGCGCGTTCTTGTTTCCATGGATTCCTTCAAGGGAACACTGTCCGCGCCGGAGGCCTGTGAGTGTGTCCGGCGGGGCTTGCTGAAAGCCCGTCCCGATTTGGAGGTGACGGCCTGTCCCATGGCGGACGGGGGCGAAGGAACGCTGGATGTTCTTCTTGGCCGGCCCGGCGGAGTCCGCATGGAGCGCGAGGTTGCGGGCCCGTTTCCCGGCCGGCGGGTCCGGGCGGCTTTCGGATGGTTCCCGGAGAGTCAAACGGCGGTTGTGGAAATGGCGCAGGCCAGCGGCCTGCTGCTGGTTCCCGGCGCTGACCGCAATCCCATGAAAACCACAACCTTCGGCACGGGCGAACTGCTGCGCGCCGCGCTTGAACTGCAGCCGCGGGAAATTCTGCTCACGGTGGGCGGAAGCGCAACGGTGGACGGTGGAACGGGCGCCGCCCTGGCGCTCGGCTGGAGATTTCTGGACGAGAAAGGAAACCCCGCCGGATTCGGCGGAGAGGCTCTCTCGAAGATCAGAAAAATCGAGCCGCCTCCAGCCGGTTTCTCCCCCCGGTTTCGCGTGTTGTGTGATGTGGACAGTCCCCTGTGCGGGCCGGACGGCGCCGCGCGGGTCTACGGGCCTCAGAAAGGGGCGACCCCCGTCATGGTGGCGGAACTGGAGCGTGGACTGGAAAATCTCGCGCGCGCGGTGAAGGAGCAGGTGGGAAAGGATATCACCGCCATCCCCGGCGGCGGCGCGGCGGGGGGGCTGGCGGCGGGGGCCGCCGCTTTTATGAATGCGGATCTCGTGCCCGGCTCGCAGGCGGTGATTGACGCGATTGGCTTGAAATCAGAAATCCGCAGGGCAGATTACGTGATCACGGGGGAAGGGCGCTTTGACGGGCAGAGCGCCCGCGGAAAGGTGGTGGCGGGAGTCGCGGCGACCGCGAAAGAATGCGGGGTTCCGGTGATTGTGATGGCGGGGGATGTGGATGCCTCTGCTTCAAAGGGCCGCATGGAAATTGTACGCGCCATCGCCGCCCGCCCGCCGGGCATGCCTCTAGATGCGGCCCTGAAGCGGGCGGCAGATCTGCTGGAAGAGGCCGCCGCGGGGGCCGCCTCCAGCCTCTAGGCGATCCGGATCCAGCAGGTTTCGTACGGCCGCAGTTCGATCCCTGCCGCGGTTTTTCGGTTTTTCCCGCTGATGAGATCGTGCCACTCTTTCGCCTTCTTCAGCCGGGGAATTATCGGGGCGGGATTTCGCGTGACGGTTTCGGCCGTGAAGTTGCTGATGGATACCACGGACTCTGATTTGTCCGGCGCCGTGCGGACAATGAGAAACACCTCTTTCCCGAGGTCCAGCGCAGTCTGCATTCCGGCGGGATGAAACGCGAAGTGCTTTGCCCGCAGCAGGAGGAGTGATCGGCAGCGGCGGAATATCCGTGCCGGGACCCCGTCCGGATTGTCCAGCATGCCGGCGATTTCCTGCTGTGTCCATTTTTTCCGGTTCAGGGTTCTGGCGCGGCCGGTCTGCTGCATTCCTTCGGTCCAGTTGTGTCCTCCGAACAGGCTGTTGAAATAGACGGCTGGAATGCCCTGCAGCGCAAGCATGACCGTTTGCGAACAGAGGAAGCGTTCGACCTGCAGCCTCTCATCCGGCCGGGCCGGAGTTCCGAGCGCATCAAAATAGGTGATGTTCAGTTCGTAGGGGCTTTCAGATCCGTCGGCATTGCGCTTGAAGGATATCTGTCCGCCTGCCGCCCGGACATGATCAAGAAGCGACTGCATTTCCTCAGGGCTGACCAAA
>JAKQHR010000133.1 GCA_029557905.1 Verrucomicrobiota bacterium | reverse complement strand
CGGAACAGCCGGACAGCTGGTTTTCGAGCAGGTTCTGCTCCCCCAGAACATCAATGCGAAGGAACTGCCCTCCATCGAGTTCGGATTCTTCAATCCGCAGCAGGAAAAGTATGTGACCCTGAGCCGCGGGCCGTTCCCCCTGCGGCTCTCCCCCTCCGCCAACGGCGGCAGCCGCATGGTTGACGGCTCGTCCCGGGCGGCCGCCGCGGGCGCGAAGATTCTGGGTTCGGATATCGTTTATCTCAAGCCTGCGCCACGGTCGTTTATTCAGGACAAACCCCGGTCGCGCGGGTTCTGGCTGCTGCAGACGGTTCCCGCGCTGTGCGCCGCAGGCGTCTTCGCCCTCTCGCGGCGGCGGAGAGAACTGAACCGCGATGTGGCCAGGGCCCGGCGCATCCGCGCGCCCAGAAGCGCACGAAGGGGGCTGAGGATGATGAACGATGCCGCAGCCTCCGCGGATGCCGCCCGCTTCACGGAAGGTCTCTGGGAAACTCTCACCCGTTATTTCGGGAACCTGCTCAATCTGGCCCCCGGCGAGGTGACCGCGGACGTCGTGGCGCACAGGCTCGGCCACTGCGGCCTGCCGCAGGAAACGGTCGAAGACATTGCACAGCTTTTCAGAGCCTGCGACAGCATGCGGTATGCGCCGGGCCAGGGAGTCACCTCATCAGACATGGCGGAAATGAAATACAAACTGGAACGAATCATCAAATCCTGCGAGCGCATCAAATCATGAAAACGGCAAAACCCATCCTGTTTCTGATGCTGATGCTTTCGCTGACGGCACCGGGCCGGCTTTTTGCCGGTTTCACAGAACTGTTTCAGCAGGCGGCGGGCGCCTATGATGAAGGCCGGTTTGCAGACGCCGCCCGTCTCTATGAAGACCTGCTGAAGGAGGGCGCCGGCTCCCCGGAGGTGTTCTACAATCTCGGGAATGCGCGGTTCAAAAACGGCGAAGACGGGCTGGCGGTTTTGAACTACCGGCGGGCCCAGTATTTCTCGCCGCGAGACCCGGATATCCGCGCGAACCTGGACTACGCCATGAGCAGAAACAGCGCTGTCCGCAGAAGCCAAACCACGGCGGCACAGCTGGCCGAAAACCTGAGTCTCCGCGAGTGGGAAAATGCCATGCTCACCTTCTACTGGCTTGCGGCAGCCGCCGCCATTCTCTGGATGCTGGACGCCGCCCGGCGGCCGGTCTATTCGAAACTGCTGATGCTGCTAGCCGTGCTTCTGGTCATCGGCACGGCAGGGGTCCGCCACTGGAAAGATCTGCAGCGCATGCCCGAAGCGGTCATGGTCGAAACCGGGCGGTCGGCGTTTTTCGCCCCCATTGAAAGCTCAACCGCACACTTCAGCCTGCCGGTCGGATCGCTTGTCCGTATTCATGAATTCGAAGGCCGCTGGCTGAAGGTGGAAGCAGACGGCAAGGAAGGATGGATTCCCGATCAAAGCTGCCGCGCAGTTTATCCTTGGATTTCACCGGCGGATCAGCAAGAATAGCACGGCCATGAGGGATAATATACACAGACACCAGACCAGCTGGCTCTGGGCTGCGGCGCTGGTGATTCTTCTGATCGGCGGCACCATCACCTGGCTGCTGGCGACGCAGGGCTACAGCCTTCGGGCCCAGAAAGCCATGATTCTTTTCCTGGCCTCAACCATTATTGGTGTTGGAATTTGCGTGATCAGCGCGACCTCCCACTGGTGGCTTCATAAATAGGGCGTTCCTGAAATTTCGTCACGCGGGGAACGCCTCATCCTCGTCGCCGGGAATATCCACTTCCTCCACCGGACATTCCGGTATCGCCGAAAAAAACAGGCGGCCGTACCACTTGTCCGCAATACGGCGGTCCAGCACAATGATGCGCCCCTCGTCGGTGTTGGTCCGGATCAGCCGCCCCACCCCCTGACGGAATCTCAGAATGGCCTCCGGGAGCGAATATTCTTTGAAGGGGTCGCCGCCCTTTTCCTTGATCCGGTCAAGCCTCGCCTTGATCAGCGGCTGGTCTGGAACAGCAAAGGGAAGTCTTGTAATGATGACATTGCTCAGCGCGCCGCCACGGACATCCACCCCCATCCAGAAACTGCTGACGCCGAACAGCACCCCCGCCGGCGATTCGCGGAAACGATCCAGCATGACATGACGCGCAAGGCCGGCGCCCTGCACGAACAGCTGGAGACCCGCCCCGGTGAACACCGGCTCGGTTGCGGCCGCCACTTTGCGCATCAGGCCCGCGTTCGTGAAGAGGACAAAAGCGCGGCCACGCGATTCGATCACAAAATGCTCGACGGCCCGCGTGACCGCCGGCAAATACTCGTTCATATCCTTCGGATCAGGCATTTTCCTCGGAATCAGCACACGCATCTGCTGCTGATAGTTGAAGGGCGAGCCGGTCTCCAGCGACTCGCAGTTCTCCGCGCCCACACGGGTTTTGAAGTACTCCAGTGATCCGCCCACCGCGAGCGTGGCGCTGGTCATGACCACGCACGGACTGGACTTGAAAAGCGCTTCTGAAAGCACGGGCGCGACCTCGATCGGCGCGGCATGCAGCACCATCAGACTGCGCCGCCGGCCCTCCTTCTCGACCCAGTACACCTGGTCCGGGAGCGACTGCGAAAGGAAGCTCCGCAGCTCTTCCGCCATGCCCATGCCGTGCCGCCGAATGGCCTCCAGTTCGGCCAGCACATCGTCATCCTCCGTATTCTCGATGATCTCCTCCAGCATCTTTGCCAGACGGTCCAACCGTGCGGGCACGTCTGTTTCCAGCGCGGGCGGGGCCGTCAGGACGCGCTGGGTCTCATCTCCCCTGAAGGCGGCCCAGCGCTTGAATTTCAGATAGAGATCGTCCACGGCGCGCCCGAGTTCCGTGACCTCATGCGCGGCATCGCCCCTGCGCAGCGCGGCCAGCAGCCCCTTGTTCGTGTCGGAAACATAGAGCCTGCGCATCCAGTGCTCGAAGGCATAATGAGAAAGCCGGATGCCGAAATGCTCGCTGGCCACATCCTCCATCTGATGCGCCTCATCAAGAACAATGACTGTGTACTTCGGAAGAAACGCGGCCCGGTGCCTGCGAAGCTGGATGTCGGAAAACAGCAGATGATGATTCAGCACCAGCAGGTTCGCCTCCTGCATCTGCGCCCGGGCGCGCATGAAAAAGCAGGGCTTGAAGTGCGGGCATTTCCGGCCGAGACAATTGCCGTGCTCCGCGCAAACCTGCGACCAGATTTCCGATGACGGCTGCACGGCCATGCTCTGCAGCGAGCCTTCTTCGGTCGTCTCGGCCCATTTCCGGATCTCGGCCACCTCGTCGCGCCCGGCTCCGGCAAAAAGGTCCTTGCCCATCCGGAAGGTTCGCCCGAGCCGCCGCAGGCAGAGATAATTCGAGCGACCCTTCACCAGCACCGCCTTGAACCCGTCGCCGAGCACCTTCTGCAGGAAGGGGATATCCTTGTAAATCAGCTGCTCCTGGAGGCTGATCGTGTAGGTGGCCACCACCATGCGCTCCCTGCGCTCCAGCGAGGCGTAAATCAGCGGGACAAGATACGCAAAACTCTTGCCGACTCCGGTTCCGGCTTCAACGGCGAGGTGCGACGATTTATGAATCACACCGGCCACGGCACAGGCCATCGTCCGCTGCTGCGGCCGCTCCTCGTACGGGAATTCCTCCGCATGGCAGGCCTCTTCCAGCAGGCCGCCGGGACGGAAAAAGGCATCCGCGCGGGAAGGAAAGGTCTCTTCCCCGCACGCCTTTTCGCCGGACCGGCCTCTGGCTGGTGAAATCATCGCTCCTGCATATCAGAAAACCCGGCCGATGGCGGACAAAAAAAGAAAATATTCGGTTCGGAAATACTTGATTTTCTCCGCGGCCCGTGATTAGTTACACGGCACAAACGAAGCGAGCGTAGCTCAGTGGTAGAGCTCCACCTTGCCAAGGTGGATGTCGAGGGTTCGAATCCCTTCGCTCGCTCCATTTTTTTATCCCGGCACGGCCGGCCCTTCCCCAAAAGTTCCAATGCCTGGAAGTTTCTGCGGAAAAAGTTCCAATGATTGGAAGTTTTTGAACGAAAAGTTCCAATGATTGGAAGTTTTGATCGGGCTGGTGGGCGAGGCGGGACTCGAACCCGCAAGCCTTTCGGCACAAGATCCTAAGTCTTGCGTGTCTGCCAATTTCACCACTCGCCCGGAAAAAAGAAAACTGGTGGAGGGTAGGAGGTTCGAACTCCCGACCTCCTGAATGCCATTCAGGCGCTCTCCCAACTGAGCTAACCCCCCACCAATGAGAAGGTCGCGCTCAATATAGGGAAATATTTCAGGAAGTCAACCCCCTGAGAATTACAAATTACCGCACAACGAAGCCCAGCCGCGCGAAGGTGACATCGTCCACCTCGGAATCGAGCAGGCGGCGCTGATGGCTTCGGATTTCGTATTCACGCCCGGTTTCCATGCCGACCGCGGCATGCATCCAGACCCGCCGCCAGACGCGCATTTCCGCGCCGAGCGCCCAGCGCCAGGCCTCCACCTTCAGCTCAGGATCTTCAAAGTCCGGTTCCTCCTCCAGCTTCCAGACATTGCCCGCGGGCTGCAGATCGGTGAACAGCACAATGTCCCGCGACAGAGCGCAGGATATCCGCGGCGCCGGCAGAACCATCGCGACACGCCACATCGGGCTCGCGTCCCAGATGAAGCCCCCCATGGGATAGAGCAGGTCTTCCCCGAATTCGCGGTCATACGCCGCGCCCAAAGTCAGCTGCCAGCCCTCGCGCCACTTCCACGTCGCCAGGGCGGAGGCCGACAGTTCAGCATCGGAAAGCGAGGCGTCCTTCATGTCGCTTGCCAGTTCCGGGGCCAGTTCAACAATGATTTCCCACCGGTCATTCGGCAAATACAGCGCATCGAGATACAAGACAGCGGAATAGACGTCCAGATCGTCCAGAGAAGAGTCGTCGAATTCAAAGCGCGAGACCGTCAGGCCCGCCCCGGAAAACCACTGCAGGTTCGGGGATTCAGCAAGAGGCAGCCAGGCGGCCAGTGAAGCCTCCGACCAGGCCGCCTCGCCTTCGGTCCCATCCTCGTTGTCGAACGAGGCCGCATCCGCGGCCGTGAAGAGGCCCCACGCGAAGGGATCCTCCGGCACAATGCTCTCCATGCCCCATGCGGTCGCCAATGGAATCAGAAGAAGCAGCACGGAAGTTTTCATGACTCACTCTCCCTGTTTGGACGGGCGAACAGCCTTCACGTCCATCTCCAGATTATCGGTTCCCCTGAAACTGTTCAACTTCATTTGGAAAGCAACGTCCAGCGGGCCATCGGGAAGCGGCCGGTCGCCCCAGCCGAAGAAGATGGCGGGGACTGCAGCTTCGTTCACATCAAGGCTGAATTTAAGGTGCCCGGAGCCGACTGTGCGAGGAGTGCCGGCTGGCGCGAGCCCCCGCAGGCCCCAGAGCGGGGCCGGATTGTCCATTCCAAACGGCTCCAGCTTCTTCTGGCCCTCATAAAGCGCAGCGCCGAATTCCCCGGGCTCCAGCCAGGCATCAATGGTGATGGAGGGACGCAGATCCGCATGGCGCAGCGCAACCGATGCGATTCGGTTGAACTGCTCCCGGAATTCTCCGATGCGGGAGGCAGGCAGTTCCAGACCGGCGGCCATGGCATGTCCGCCCCATCGCGTCAGCAGGGCGGCGCAGGCCTGCAGGTTTTCCACCATGTTGAAGCCCGGGATGCTCCTGCACGATCCCTTCCCGACCCCGTCTTCACCCACGGCGATCACCACGGCCGGACGGTTGTATTTGCGGACCAGCCGCGACGCGACAATGCCGACCACGCCCTGGTTCCAGCCCTCGCCGGCCGCCACAAGCGCATAGTCCTTCTTCCCGTCGAAGCTTTCATCCAGCTGGGCGGACGCAAGGCTGAAGATTTCCGTTTCGATATCCCGCCGCTCCCGGTTGGTCCGGTCCAGATCACCCGCCAGCCGCGCGGCCTCCGCCGCATCCCCGGTCATAAGAAGATTCAGCGCGTGCATGGCGGTGCCCAGCCGGCCGGCGGCATTCAGGCGCGGCCCAAGCTGGAAACCAAGGGCATAGGCGGTATAGGGCGGTTTTGTTCCGGCCACTTCCAGCAGCGCCTTCAGGCCGGCATTGCCCGTGCGCGCCAGACGTTCCAGTCCCGCCCGCACCAGGACCCGGTTGTCATAAAGAAGCGGCACAATATCGCAGACCGTGCCAAGGGCCACGAGATCCAGATATTCACGCAGATCAATATCAAGCGCCGATGATTCTCCGGCCTCGCGGCCTTTCTTGACGAGCGCGTGGCAGAGCTTGTAGGCCACCCCCACCCCGGCCAGCAGTTTGCTGCGAGGATCATCCCCCAGCTTGGGATTCACCAGCGCCAGGGCCGGAGCCACCTCGCCGGATGCCTCATGATGGTCGGTGACCACCACATCCACGCCCTGTGCCGCGGCATATTCAACGGCCTCGCGCGATCCGGTTCCGCAGTCCACCGTTACAATCAGGCCCGGCCTGTACTCGTCCATGCAGCGCGTCACGGGTTCCATGCTCATGCCGTAGCCGTCGTCCACGCGATGCGGCAGGACGGGATGCACCTCGGCGCCGAGCCGTGCAAGGACTCTGCAGATCATGGCCGTGCTGGTGACCCCGTCCACGTCATAATCGCCATACACCACCACGGGCTGTTTTTCGCGCAGCGCCTTCCAGATGCGGTCAACCGCCGGCTCCATGGCCGGCAGGAGGAACGGGTCGCCAAGAGAACTGAGCGACGGAGACAGGAACTGCGCCGTTTCTTCCGCGGACGCCCACGGCCGAGCGGCCAGAACGGCCGCCACCGGATGGGGAAGCCCGTGAGCATCCCTGATAGCCTTTGCCGCGGATTCCTGAAAAGACGCTGTTTTCCAGACTTTCAAACTGCTCTCCTCAACAGAACACCCCGCGCGGCATGCCGCGCGGGGTGTCTCAACTCAAGAAACCTGCATCCTACGCGGCCTTCGGCTTGTCGCGATGCCAGAGAAGCATGATGGGGGCCGCGAGGAAGACGGACGAATAGGTGCCCACAATAATGCCGATCAGAAGCGTGAGCGCGAAATCAAAGATGGCGCCGCCGCCGAAGAGCAGCAGAATAACCACGCTCAGCAGCGTGGTCGCGGAGGTCAGCACCGTCCGGCTCAGCGTCTGGTTGATGCTGAGATTGACGATATCCTTGTAGCTGCGGCCGCGCACCAGCTTGAGGTCCTCGCGAATGCGGTCAAACACGACAATGGTGTCATTCACGGAATAGCCGACGATCGTCAGCAGCGCAGCCACGATCGGGAGGCTGATCTGGCGGCCGAGCAGGCAGTAAATTCCGACCGTGATGAGCACATCATGCGCAAGGGCCGCGATGGCGCCAACGGCATAGGCAAACTCAAAGCGGATCGAGATATAAACCACAATGCCCACCAGCGACCAGACCAGCGCCATGATGCCCTTGCGGCGCATTTCCGCGCCGATCTGACCGCCCACCTGTTCCTCCTGCAGGAGCGTATAACCGGCGTATTTTTCCTCGAACAGATTCTTCACCGCATCGCCGTCGTTCTCGCCGACGCGCACGTCAAGCATCTCGTTGATTCCCGCATCATCGTCCGCAATCAGGTCGGCCTTGTACTGGAGTCCCGCATCAATGTTCAGCGCCGCAAGATCGCCGCGGATCTGCTCCACGGGGGCTTTTTCAGTGAACCCGTACAGGAGCGAAGTGCCGCCGGCGAAATCCACGGCGAAATTCTTCTGCCCGTTCTGCACAAACACAAACCAGGTGCCGAGGATAATGGCCAGAGAAAGCCCCCACGTCGCATATTTCTTCCCGATGAAATCCAGTTTCGTGTCGCGGAAGAAGGAGAACATCCGGAGGGATTTCATCTTGAAGCCCTCGACCATGCTGCTGAGCATGAGGCGGGTATAGACCAGCGCCACGAGCATGCTCACGACGATGCCCGCGCTCAGCACGACGGCAAAGCCGCGGACAGGGCCCGAACCAAAGGCGAACAGGATCACCGCCGTCAGCAGCGTGGTGATGTTGGAGTCAAAGATGGTTGTGAATGCCCGCTCAAAACCGGCCGTGATGGCGCTGGGAAGGCGTTTGGCAACACGAAGCTCCTCGCGTATGCGCTCAAAGATCAGCACGTTGGCATCCACCGCCATGCCCAGGGTGAGGACCAGCGCCGCGATACCCGGCATGGTCAGCGTCGGCAGGCTGACGGCCGCCCCCGTAAAACGCTGCCCGGAAAACAGGCCCAGGAAACCCGAGGCCACAATCAGGCCCAGCGGGAGAAGCAGCAGGTCCAGCAGAAGCCCCGCATTGGCCACCAGGCCCGCCGCGCAATAATAAACCAGCATGAACACCAGCACAGCGGCAACCGCCACAACGGCGGCACGGCTTCCGCTGCGGATGGAGTCACGGCCGAGCGACGGATCAACCGTGCTGGTCTGAATGATCTTCACCGGAGCGGGCAGCGCGCCGGCGCGCAGCACATTGGCCAGCCGCATGGCTTCCGGCACCTTGAAGTTTCCCGTGATTTCGGCCCGGCCGTTCGGGATTTCCGTCTGAATGACCGGCGCGGAATACAGCGTGCCGTCCAGGATAATCGCCAGCTGCCGGCCCAGGTCGCTGTCGCGGTTCTTTTCGCCGCGCGGGGCATAGTCGCGGGTCACCTTGGCAAAACGGCGGGCGCCCTGCCGGTCGAATTCAAGCGTGACTCGCGGGGCGCCGGTGACCTGATGATAATCCACGCCGGCATTCTTGATGGTGTCGCCCGTCATCTGGCGGCGGATGGAGATGTAATAGGGCTTGTAGATGGTTCGGCCGGAAGCATCGGTGTCCTTTTCCAGCATGAAGGCGCAGCCGGGTTTCGGCTCGAAACGGCGCAGGGTTTCAAGGAAGGCCTGATCCATCTCCGCGTCCTTGACGGTCTCCGTATCGCGTATGTAATAGTCTCCGCGATCGCTGATCTTGAACCCGCGGGGAGCCTTGAAGTCGCTGAACAGCTCTTCCACCCATTCGGAGCTTTTCTCATGAACAAGGCGGAACTCAAGGAAAGCCACGCTCTCGATGGACTCGCGGGCGGCCTCGCGCTTTTCCTTGTCTATGCCGGGGAGCTGCACCACGATGCGCTCTGATCCCTCGGCCGAAGAGGAATAAATAACGGGCTCGGCAATGCCCAGGCCGTCCACGCGGTTGCGAATCACTTCCAGCGCATTTTCCCGGGCTTCGGAAGCGGCGCGGGCCACGCGGGCGGGAAGCGTATCGGGATCGGCATCCGGTTCGTCATCGAGGATGCGCTTGCGGATTTCCTCTTTGTCAATTTCCACGGTAAAACTGGTGCCACCCTGCAGGTCCAGGCCCAGCTTGACCTTTTGCGAAGGAGGATAAACCACCGCAAAGGATCCGGCCAGAAGCACGACCAGCAACAACCATTTCCACACTGCATTCTTTTCCATGTCTCGCTACCTCTCTGCTGCTCTGTTTAAATCCGCGTGAGCCCCCTCCCGGGCGCCATGCAGGCGGTTAACCGCTTTTTCGCGCATGAACTGCACAGCTTCCTGCACAGCATCACGATGCGGGACAGGGACTGGCCGGGGCGCACCCAAAATATTTGCGAGAACCTAGCAGGCGCAGGGCTCCAACGCCAGCGAAATATTGGGTTCTCTGCGGACCCGGGGCGGGCGGTTATTTGCCAAGCATTCTGCGCACAGCCGCAGCCACCGCCTGATCGGATGTCCGCCTTGCCGTCCAGCCGAGCGCGCGCATTTTATCCACCGTGATGTGCACCCTCGGCTGATCTCCCGGCCAGGCCTGTTTTGTTCCTTCTATCTTTATTTCAGCGTCTTCAAGGCCCATTTCGGTTTTGACGATCTCCGCGATATCCGTCACGCGGGTGATGGAATCCGTCCCGAGATTGAAAAGGTCGCACGGTTTATCTTCCGTCATGGGAATGTTCCGGAAGGCATAGGCCATGCCGTCAATGCACTCCTCCACCAGAAAATAATTCTTCTCCTGATTGCCCGCGCCGCGGATCAGCAGGCTTTGGGGATTGGCCCTGAGTTTGTGTATGAAATCGAAAATCACGCCGTGCGTCATGCGTGCGCCGATGACATTTCCAAAACGAAACATCCACGCGCGCAAACCGTACAGATGGCAGAAGGAGGAAATAAAGGCTTCGCTGCCGATCTTCCCGGCGGCATAGGTGGAAACCGGCAGAAGCGGACCCGAAGCCTCTGATGTGGCCACGTCAAAGCAAAGGTCCCCGTAAACAGCGCCCGTTGATGAGAAAATAACGGGCTGAATCCCGGTCGCGCGCATGGCCTCGAGCACGTTGAATGTGCCCATCACGCAGTCGCGCAGGTCCCTGCGGGGCTGCTCCACGCCGCCGATAATGTCCGTGTTGGCCGCCAGATGCCATACCAGATCATGCCCGGCCATCGCCTCGGCCAGTCTGTCCGCGTCCAGGATGTCGGCCTCGTGAAAAGTGAAGCCCGGTTTGCCGAAATGCTGCTCAATGAATTCGCGGCGGCCGTTGGAAAGGTTGTCGTAAACCGTCACAGCATACCCCTGCTCCATCAGCATGTCGGCCACATGACTGCCGATGAATCCCGATCCGCCGGTCAGGAATACCCGTTCAATTTTGTCCCCAAGCAGTCTTTCCATCACATGCCTCCGGAAATTATTTATAGCGGCCGTTCTTCAGGTCATCCAGCATGGCCTCAACGGAAGCCTCAACAGCCTGCCTCGAATTCATCCGGTTGGCCCATCCCGTCGCGCGGATCTTCTTTGTGTCCAGACGATAGATCGGCACATCGGCCTTCCAGCCGCGCGCGCCGCCGGTGTAATCGTAAACCACATTCTTCAGCCCCATCTTCTCAACGATAATATCCGCAATTTCCGTCACGGTGATATGGTCGTCAGAACCCACGTTGAAATAGTTGTAGCTTTCTCTCTGGTCTCGCTCCAGCAGATCAAAGGCGCTGAGAATGTCGAACACATCAATGTAGGGCTTGCTCTGGCGCCCATCGCCGTAAATCACCAGCTTCTCCGGCTGTTTGGCCAGACGGTTAATGAAGTCATAGGCGACGCCGTGGGTCTGGTGTGGGCCGACCACATTGGCGAACCGGCAAACGGTGCCTTTCATGTCAAACATGTGGCAGTAGGCGCTGATGAGCGTTTCGCTGGCGAGTTTGCTGGCCCCGTAGGTTGAAATCGGAACCATGTGCTCGTAATCCTCCGGAACGGGTTCCTCCCCTATTTCACCGTACACGCCGCTGCCCGAGGTGAAGAAGATTCTCTTCACGCCGTTGATGCGCATGGCCTCCAGCACGTTGTGCGTCAGATAGGTTCCGTTCCAGAAATCCACGTCCGGCTGTTTTGCGGCGGAGGCAATGTCCGAATTTGCGGCGAAGTGATAAACCGTGTCATGGCCTTTCATGGCTTCGGTCAGACGCGGAAGATCACGCACATCGGCCTCGATGATGCTGAGGCGCGAGTCGCTGATCCTGTCGCCGTAGGCCCAGCGGCGGCCCGTGCTGAAATTGTCGTAAACAGTGACCTGTGCATCCGTGCTGTCCAGAATCGTATTGACCCTGTGCGCGCCGATAAATCCCGCCCCGCCCGTGATGAAATATTTTTTTACCGCTTTCATTTTTCGCTCCATGGCTGAAAAACCGCATCCCGCAGAAGCATGCCGCGAAACCGGGTCAGGGCTTTCTGTTCCACACGCACAACCAGTTTCATCCCGTCGGGAGGCAGTGACAGGGTCCCGGTTTCCAGGTTGAAGAACCGGCCGGCATAAGCCTCACTTTCCGCGAGAATATCATTGCCGACGGCCATCTGCACCCGGAATCTTTCCGACGGATCACCGTCAATGGCCATATGGACAAGAATACGCCCCTGAACGGGGGCCGGCGCAAGACTGACCGCTTCGATCTCGCCTGACAGATCGCTCCGATAACGGGCATAGTTGGCCCACATGCCCTGCGGATGCCGCTCAAAGGGCACGCAGGCCCAGTCCGGGAAGAAAAACACCGCCGGGAGACCCGCAGCGCGGCGGATCTGCAGAATATCTTCGCGGGTATTGTAGCGGATGTCCGTTATGAAACTGACGGGAAGCAGATCCTTCCGGAAATAACCGGGGAAAATGCCCATGTTGATGAGAGCGCGCAGGTCGCTGTTCGCCAGCTGGACATTCTGCCGGTAAGCGCCATAGAGCCATGTCCACGGACCGAGTTCCGGCATGTCATGCAGGCCCACGTGTCCGGTTTCGACGAAAATCGCCTCAGGGAACTGTTCCAGAAATGCCCGCTGGCGCTCGCGCAGTCTGCGGATTTCATCGGGACCCGCTCCATGCACGTACGGAGCCGCCGCCGCCAGACCGGGCGTTGCGTAATAACCCGGGACGAACCGCAGCTCATAGGCGCTTTCCATGACATACGGAACACCCTGCCGGGCATTTTCATTCAGCCATCGGGCTATGCCCGCAAAATCAAAATGCTTCTCCTCCAGCCGATAGGCCCGCGGGAGAAAGACACACGCATGCACGCCCGCAAGGATCAGCAGGAAAATCCAGAGAAGACCGCGGGCATAATGCTCCCGGCCGAAGGGACGCAGTCCCGCTTGCGCCGCGGCATGCAGCCCCTGCGCAAACAGCACATAGATCAGCGGGGCGGCAGCCGTAAAATACCGGGCGCTCAGATACTGCGTGCGCCAGGATGCCGCGGCGAGAAGAACGGATGTCACGCCCACGACAAACAGAGCCGTGCGCGCTTCCGCCCTCTGGCGGCCCCGGATCCAGAGCGAGACCGTCCCGGCCAGCAGCACCAGCCAGGCCAGGACCACAAGCCACACCCTGTCGCCCAGGAACAGCTTCCCGACCACATCATTAGCAATGAACAGGGGCGACATTTCCTGCCGGCCGGCCAGATGCGGATTGCTTCCGGTGAGAACACGGAGATAGTACGGGGCAACCGCCAGCATGCCCAGGCCGCAAACAAAACCGGTTTTCAGCATGTGAAGAGCCCCCTCCCGGTTCCGGACCAGGAAGCGAAGACGAATCCAGCGAAGCAGTGCAGAGGCCCCCAGCGCGGCCAGAAGCATGGCCCCGGTTAAATGTGTGAGCCCGAGCCCGGCCAGACAGACGCCAAAAACAATCAGGTCTTTCAGTGACGATCTCTGTGCCCCCAGCAGCTTGAAATACTGGTTCAGGCTGAACGCGGCAAAGAACCAGAGCATGGGATAGGCATGCGCCTCGCGCGCATAAAAAACGGGGAAGAAAAAAACCGCCGTCATGATTCCCGCCGCAGGCGCCGCGTTCCTGTCAAGCAGCCGCCGGGCGAGAGCAAAAACGCCCAGAACGGCAAAACTCCCCCACAGCGTTCCGGGCAGGCGGATCCAGAACGGTTTCTGCGCGATGTCCGGAATCACGCTTCCCGCGACATGAAAATAGATGTTCTGGAGGACGGCCGGCAAAGGCATCCACGCCATGGATACGACAATGTCCCAGTAGGATTT
The DNA here is from genome assembly GCA_029557905.1 of Verrucomicrobiota bacterium. Lineage (GTDB taxonomy): Bacteria > Verrucomicrobiota > Kiritimatiellia > JAKQHR01 > JAKQHR01 > JAKQHR01. The sequence goes on along the minus strand of JAKQHR010000133.1, from coordinate 5,257 downwards.
GATCACATCGAAGGGATGAAGGGCGGGACTTGAAGTCTGGACAAACAGGATCTCATCCTGCCAGAGACTGGCCCGGCCCAGGGCGGCAATTCTGAACACGAAAGCGGCAAGAAACAGCAGCGCCATTCCCCGCTTCCCCGCCAGAAATTCCGCGAACCGGCCGGTTCCTGTTTTACACTGATTGTCCACTTTCATCCGCCTCAGCCGCGCCAATAAGCCGTCCGACAAATCGAAAATCGGCATTGTACACATTTGACACACCGGCGCAAGGCAAGTAAAAGCCATGTGTGATGTTAAAACCAGCAGCTCCATATAGAAGGTGATCAGCATGCCGTCCAAAACACTTTCGGTAGTCATTCCCCTGTTCAACGAGGAAAACAGCATCCGCGAGCTGTGGCAAAGGCTGTCCGCCGTGATGGATGCCCTGGGCATCGAATCCGAGATCATTTTTGTGGATGACGGATCCGGAGACCAGACCGGAGCGGAACTTCAGAAAATTTGCCAGGCCGATCCGCGGGTCAAACTGATCACCCTGTCCCGCAATTTCGGCCATGCCTCGGCGCTGGCCGCCGGACTTGATCATGCGCAGAACCAGCTGGTGGTTCTGATGGACGGCGACCTGCAGGACAAGCCGGAATCCATCCCGGATTTCATCGCGGAATGGGAAAAGGGCTTTGAGGTGGTTTATGCCGTGCGCACCACCCGGAAGGAAAATCTGCTGCTGCGCGGCGCCTTCAAGGCCTTCTACCGGCTTCTCAACCGCATGTCGGGAATCAAGCAGCCTCTGGATGCCGGCATTTTCTGCCTGATTGACCGGAAGGTCGTTGATGTGATCAGGTCCATGTCGGAAAGAAACCGCTATTTTCCCGGGCTGCGGGCATATGCCGGCTTCCGGCAAACGGGAATTCCCGTGGACCGCGATGCCCGGTATGCGGGCAAGAGCCGCGTCCGCCCGATTGGACTGGTCAAGCTCGCGCTGGACGGTCTCATCGCCTTTTCGTACATCCCCCTGCGCATGGTCACCGCCGCGGGGGTCATCGTGTCTTTCTCGGCCTTCGCCTACATGATCCGCGTGCTCTACAAGAAACTCGTTTCACATGAAGCAATCCTCGGCTGGGCCTCCACGCTTACCGCCATTCTCTTTCTGGGGGGCATGCAGCTGCTCACGCTGGGCATCGTCGGCGAGTATATCGGCCGCATCTACGAAGAAGTGAAGAAACGGCCCTATTACATCATCAAGAGCATTGCCGCCGGCAAAACCGGCGAGTAAGGCATCTCCGCCCGGAGGCCGGCCGCGTCACCGGTCGTTCAGGGCCTTGGTGATGAGCGGGACGATTTCCGTGAGGTCGCCCACGATTCCGATGTCCGCCACATTGAAGATCGGCGCGTCGGGATCCTTGTTGATCGCCACGATGAAATCGGATGAGCTCATGCCCGCCAGATGCTGGATGGCCCCGGATATTCCGCAGGCGATATAGAGCTTCGGGCACACGGTTTTCCCGGTCTGTCCGACCTGATGATAGGCCGGAATCCAGTCGGCATCCACCGCCGCGCGCGAAGCGCCCACCGCCCCGCCGATGGCCTTGGCCAGTTCTTCAATCATCTTGAAGTTCTCGGGCCCGCCCAGTCCGCGGCCGCCGGACACGATGATATCCGCCTCCGCCAGATTCACCTGATTGCCCATTTCATGCAGCACTTCGATGATCTTTGAAAGCGGCTCCTTGAGCGCCATTTTTTCTTCGATGATTTTTCCCGTGCGGGATTCGTCGGGCGTGATTTTTTTCAGCACCTTGTGCCGCACTGTCGCCATCTGCGGGCGGTGGTCCGGGCACTCGATGGTGGCCATGATGTTGCCGCCGAATGCGGGGCGCGTCTGCAGCAGTATCTGGCGCACGGAATCAATCTCCAGCGCCGTGCAGTCGGCCGTGAGGCCGGTCTGCACACGCACCGCCACGCGCGGGATAAAAGCACGGCCGATGCTGGTTGCGCCGGCCAGCATCATCTCCGGCTTGTATTTGCTGATCAGCGTGGAAACCACATCCGTATAAAGATCGGTGTTGTATTCCTCCAGCATGGGATCATCCACGACATACACATTGTCAGCGCCCCAGGCAAAAAGACTGGAGGCCTTCTCTTTGACTCCGCTTCCCAGCAGGACGGCGGAGAGTTCCACCTTGCGGACATCGGCCAGCTCACGGCCCTTGGAGAGCAGCTCGTAGGTGACATCCTCCATGTGCCCGCCGCGCTGCTCGGCGAAGATCCAGACGCCCTTGTAATCGGAGATGTTGTGCTTGAACGTCCGCTTGATCTCGCGCAGCTCCATCGCCTCGAACGGGCATTCCTGCACGCAGGCGCCGCACGCGGTGCACTTCTCGTTGACCACCGCAATCTTCTTGAAGCGGCTGGCGGGCAGGTCGTATTTCTCGCGCGGCTCCATGGTCAGCGCGCCGAAGGGGCAAACCTTGATGCACTTGGTGCAGGCCGTGCACTTGTCCTCGAATATAATCAGGGGTATGTCGCTCACGTCAAATCACCTTCTGTTCTCTGAGTTTTTCAACCAGTGTTCGCGCCGCCTCCAGCGGATGCGTGCCGTCAATCCGGATGCCTCCGGTTTTCTTCGGCGGCGTGAAAATACGCACCACCTTGGTGGGCGAACCCTTCAGCCCGACCCGCTCGGGGTCCGCCTGGATCGCCGCCGCGGACAGCATCGCAATCTCCGCCTTCTTGGCCTTCATGCGGCCCTTCAGCGAGGCCATCCGGGGAACATTGGCCTCCTTCAGGATCGTCAGCACGGCCGGCAGGGGAACCTCCATTTTCTCGTATCCGTCCTCAAACACCCGCTCAACCTTCAGTTTGCCCTCCGCCACTTCCACGCGGCGGATGTAGGTGATGACGGGCATATCCAGCAGTTCAGCCACGCCCGGACCCACCTGTGCGGTGTCGCCGTCAATGGCCTGCTTGCCGAAGAGAATCAGGTCCGGCTTGTCCAGCGTTTCGATGGCCCGGGCCAGGGTGTAGGAAGTGGCCAGCGTGTCCGACCCGGCAAAGGCCCGGTCGCTCACCAGCACCACCTCATCCGCGCCGCGCGCGAGGCATTCGCGCAGCGCGCTCTCCGCCTGGGGCGGGCCCATGGTGATCACCGTCACCTTGGCGCCCTGCGTATCCTTGAGCACCAGGGCAATTTCAAGCGCGTTCTCGTCGAACGGGTTGATAATGCTCTGAACGCCCTCGCGGATCAGCGTATTGGTTTCCGGGTTGATCTTGACATCGCTGGTGTCAGGAACCTGCTTTATGCAGACAACAACATGCATCCCTGTGCCCCTTTCTCTGTAGATTGAGCGCCGCCGAAAGAGCGGTTAGATTTTCTTTGACGCGTATTCCTTGATCAGCGCGGCGCCAATCACCTCGCGCTGGATCTGGTTGGTGCCCTCGTAAATCTGGAGAATCTTGGCGTCGCGCATCATCTTCTCCATCGGATATTCGCGCATGTAGCCGTATCCGCCGAACACCTGCAGCGCGTCCACCGTGACCTCCATGGCCGTGTCCGTGCAGAACAGCTTGCACATGGCCGAGAGCTTGGAGACATCCTTCACGCCGCTGTCAATGGTGCGGCAGACGGAATAGAGCAGCGCGCGGGAGGCCTCGACCTTCGTGGCCATGTCGGCCAGCATCCACTGCATGCCCTGGTTCGCGATGATCGGCCGGCCGAACTGCACGCGCTCGCGGGCATAGTTCACGGCCTCATCCAGCGCGCCCTGCGCAAGGCCCACGCCCTGCGCCGCAATGCCGGGGCGGGAAACATCAAACGTCTTCATCGCCAGCAGGAAGCCCATGCCTTCGCGGGCGATCAGGTTCTCCTTCGGAACCTCGCAGTCCTCGAAAATCAGTTCGCGGGTCGCCGACGCGCGAATGCCGAGCTTCTTCTCCTTCTTGCCGAAGCTGAAGCCCTTCATCCCCTTCTCCACGATAAAGCAGGACACGCCGCGCGCGCCGCGCTTCTTGTCGGTCACAGCCAGCACCGTGTAGATGTCGGCCTCGCCGCCGTTGGTGATCCACTGCTTGGTCCCGTTCAGGATGTACTTGTCGCCCTTCAGCTCCGCGGTGGTCTGGATTCCGCCCGCGTCGCTGCCGGCATTGGGCTCCGTCAGGGCGAAAGCGGCCAGTTTCTCGCCGGAGGCCAGCGGGGGCAGATATTTCTTCTTCTGGGCGTCCGAGGCGCCGATCAGGATCGGGTCCGCGCCCAGCGCGTTGGCGGCAAAGGAAACTGAAACACCGATGCATATCCGGCTGAGCTCTTCAATGGCCACAATAAAATCCAGCATGCTGTCGGATCCGAAGCCGCCGTATTCCTCGGGGATATAGAGGCCCATCAGATCCATGCGGCCCAGTTCCTTGAGAATTTCGGTCGGGAACTCCTCTTTTTCGTCAAGCTCGGCGCGGACGGGTTTCACCCGCTCGAGGGCGAATTCACGAACCATATTGCGAATCTCAAGCTGCGTCTCGCTCAAACCATACGTAATATCAGACATAACAATCTCCCGTTACAGGGTTACTAAAATTCCCATGTGCAATCCTCATTGAAACAGAGACAGAAGTTAGTAAGACGGCCCCTGTTCGTCAAGGTTTGATCCGCGGCCCGTCCCGATAAGTTTGGGCCGGGACGGCCGCGGGCGTGAAAAGGAACTTGCAGGCATGCGCCTCTGCGTATATCTTGCCCGGACATTCTGCTTCAGCGGAGAGGTGGCTGAGTGGCTGAAAGCGGCAGATTGCTAATCTGTTGTACCGGGCAACTGGTACCCCGGGTTCGAATCCCGGCCTCTCCGCCATGCTGATTCGCCGCCGTTCTCCCGGGATGAGAACCCGGAGGGTTCGCGCTGAGTTCTCCGTCAGGAGAACGAAACTGCCCTGATCGCGAAGCGCATCAGGGAGCAAAGCGGCTTTGGAGTGCGCGGGCTTGACCGCGCTTTCGCACGGCTCTGAAGTGCAGAAATGAAGAGTTTTCGCGCAGGCTTGTCCGCCGCAGGCGGAGACACTGAGGCGCGGAGGTTCGGAGAACATTTTTCACCATGAAGAAAAGAAGATCATGCAATTAGGACTAAATTGGTCCTATTTCGTGTTTTGGGGCGATTTTGGGCTGTTTTTCGCGTTTTTTGGGCATTTTGGGCCGTTTTGGGGCCATTTTTCGCGTTTTTTTGCGATTTTTGGGCATTTTTGCGGCTAATTTCCTGAGTTCATGAGTTCCAGATTTTCAGCCACG
>JAKQHR010000122.1 GCA_029557905.1 Verrucomicrobiota bacterium | reverse complement strand
GTTTTGGCCATGGAATTCACTGAAGAACACTACAAGCAGCTACTGGGTTTGCCCGATCCGTGGGAAGTAGAAAGCGTCCAGTTGTCGATCAAGGATTTGCAGGTTGATGTGCATCTGAGTTACGGAGGAGAAGATGCCCCGTGCCCAGAATGCCAGAAAAAGTGCTCGATCTATGATCATCAGCGCGAACGGACCTGGCGGCATTTGGACACGATGCAGTTTACGACACTGATACACTGCGCAACGCCAAGAGTGAACTGTCCAGAACACGGAGTGAGGAACGTGGAGGTTCCCTGGGCGGGGAAGCATTCCCGGTTTACATTGTTGTTTGAGGGCTTCGCGGTGTCGATTCTCATGGTCAGCGAAAGCACAAAAAAGGCTCAGGAGCTGCTGCGTCTGAACTGGAAGCAGGTTAATGAAATCATGCACCGTGCAGTTAAGCGCGGACTGCAGCGTCGGGAAGAAGAGGAGATTTCATGGCTCGGGATCGATGAGAAAAGTTTCCGGAAGGGCCAGAGTTTCATTTCGGTACTTACAGACATAGACGGGAGACGAATAATAGATGTGGTCGAAGACAAGACAGAGGAGGCCTGTAAGATGCTGCTTAAACAGGGTTTATCGGACCATCAGCGCGAAATGGTTTGCGGTGCGGCCATGGACATGGCAGAAGCATTTGTCAAGGCGGCCAAGGAGATGTTGCCCCATGCCGATGTGGTCCACGACCATTACCACATCAGTCAGCACATTAACGATGCCATAGACAAGGTCCGCTGCCAGGAACATGCCATTCTTCTCAAGCGGAAGGATAAGACACTGACGGGAAGCAAATATCTTTGGCTCAAGGGATTTGAAAATCTGTCCAGTGAGGAACAGGAGAACTTCAAACGGCTCCGCTATTCTTCGCTGAAAATCGCCAAGGCCTGGCACCTGAAGGAGCTCTTCCGGCACTTCTGGACGCTCTACAGCGCGAGCTCGGCCGCTAAGTTTTTCAAACGATGGTATCAGGAAGCTGTTAAAAGCGGATTGAAGCCAATGCAGAAAGTCGCCCGTATGCTGAAAGAGCATCTGGAGGACATCCTCACATACTTCAATAGTTTCATCACCAATGCCATCTCGGAGGGTTTCAACTCTAAGATCCAGTTAATCAGGGCCAAGGCCAGAGGTTTTCGATCCTTCGAGAACTACAGAGTCGCCATCCTTTTTCACTGCGGAAAGCTCGATCTCTTTCCACGATAATTGACGAAGAACCCAAAAACGCCTAAAAAACGCTCAAAAACACTAAAAAATGCCCTAAAACAGAGAAAAAGATCATATAGTACTAAAATAGTACTATATTCATGCTCGCTGCAAAAAGCGCATCAAAACACCCCAAAAATCAATCATCGCGCTCTTTATGGCCTATAAATTTGCAGCTGCGTCCGGCCCCCGCGGCATGCCCGCTTTGGAAGAAGGGTCTGAACAATAAACATTCGATTACGGGTCTTTCGGCGAATATACCATGCCGGCCCCGGATGCCGAAAAGCTCCAATGCCTGGAAGTTCTCAGGATTTCTGCGGTCTTGCGCTTTGTATTGCAAATAGCCTAAAGTGTCAGAACGGTTGAACGGTTATTGCATTTTGGGAGGCGTATTATGGCAAAGGTTCTGATTGTTGGCGCGGGCGGCGTCGGGGCGGTGGTCGCGCACAAGTGCGCGCAGGTGCCGGAGGTTTTCACGGACATCACGCTGGCCAGCCGCACGAAGTCGAAGTGTGACGCGATTGCCGCGCAGATTTCCCGGCCGATCCACACCGCGCAGGTGGATGCCGATAATGAAAAGGAAATGGCGGACCTGATCCGCAGAACCGGCGCCGAAATGGTCATCAATGTCGCCCTGCCGTATCAGGATCTGCATATCATGAACGCCTGCCTCGAGACGGGCGTCAACTATCTGGACACGGCCAACTACGAGCCGCCGGATGAGGCGAAGTTCTGCTACAAGTGGCAGTGGGAATACCAGGAGCGTTTCAAGAAGGCCGGCCTGATGGCGCTGCTGGGCAGCGGCTTTGATCCCGGCGTCACGAATGTGTTTGCCGCGTGGGCGCAGAAGCATCACTTCGATGAAATCCACGACCTGGACATCATAGACGCCAACGCGGGCAGCCACGGCCAGCCGTTTGCCACTAATTTCAACCCCGAAATCAACATCCGCGAAGTCACGGCGCGCGGGCGCTACTGGGAAAAGGGCGAGTGGATTTCCACCGATCCGCTTTCCGTTTCCGAAACCTTCGAATTCCCCGAGGGCATAGGCCCGATGAAAATCTATCTCCTTTACCATGAGGAGCTGGAATCGCTGACGAAGAACATCCGCGGGCTGAAGCGCGCGCGTTTCTGGATGACCTTCTCCGACAACTATCTGAAGCACCTTGAAGTGCTGCAAAACGTCGGCATGACCCGCATTGATCCCGTGAAGTTCGAGGGGCACGACATCGTTCCGCTGAAGTTCCTGAAGGCGCTGCTTCCGGATCCGGCCTCGCTGGGGCCGCTGACCAAAGGCCGCACCTGCATCGGCGACCTGATGACCGGTGTGAAGAACGGCAAGCCCAAGAAGCTTTATGTCTACAACATCTGCGATCATGAGGCCTGCTACCGCGAAGTGCAGTCGCAGGCCATTTCCTACACGACCGGCGTGCCCGCGATGATCGGGGCGATGCTGATGCTCACGGGCTCGTGGAAGGGCAGGGGCGTGTTCAACATGGAGCAACTCGACCCCGACCCGTTCATGGACAAGCTCAACAAGCACGGCCTGCCGTGGACCGCGGTGGAATTAAAATAATATTCACCACAAAAGATCACAAGGATCGCAAAGAAAGAATTAAGGGATGGATGAAATAAAGAGATTATGCGATCAGGTGCGGGAGATTGCATACGCCATCCACGTTTATCATGGGAACGGGTACCTGGAGAAGGTTTATGAGAATGCGCTTGTGTCTCGACTGCGCAAAGAGGGGTTGAGCATTAAACAGCAGCAACCCATTACCATTCTTGACGAAGATGAGACGGTCATTGGCGAATACTTTGCGGATATTATTGTTAATGACTGTTTGCTGGTTGAACTGAAGGCTGCAAAATCAATGGCCATTGAACATGAAACGCAGGTGCTGCATTACCTCAAGGCTACCGGAATAGAACATGGGTTGCTGATTAACTTCGGGTCCTATAAATTCGAGATCAAGAAATACATTCGAACGCAGGGAGCATCTCAATGAAGGAATCTTTGCGCTCTTTGCGATCTTTTGCGGTGAATTCTCCGTGGCTAAAAAGCGTTGAGACTCCCTGTTTCGTGGTCTTTGAGGACAAGCTCAAGGCCAACCTGGCCGTGCTGGATACTGTTCAAAAGCGCACGGGATGCACGATCCTGATGGCGCTGAAGGGGTTTGCCATGTTCCGCGTTTTCCCGCTGATTCGCCAGACGCTTCGCGGCGTCTGCGCCAGCGGCCTGCACGAGGCCCGGCTCGGGCGCGAGGAATTCGGCGGCGAGGTGCATGTGTTTTCTCCGGCCTATTCCGCGGCGGATCTGGCGGAACTCGTCAAAATCGCAGACCATCTGGTTTTCAACTCCTTCAGCCAGTGGCATCTTGCGCGCGATATCATTGCGAAGTCCGGACGCGATATCTCCGCCGGCCTGCGCGTGAACCCCGAGCATTCCGAGGCGAAGGTCGAGATGTACGATCCCTGCGCCCGCTATTCACGCCTTGGCATCCGTTTCACCGAGTTTGAGGAGCAGGACCTCACCGGAATATCCGGCCTGCACCTTCATGTCCTCTGCGAGCAGAATGCCGATGCGCTGGTCCGCACGCTGGTTTCATTCGAGGACCGGTTTGAAAAATACATTCCGAAAATGAAGTGGATCAATTTCGGCGGCGGACATCACATCACGCGCGATGACTACGATGTGGATCTGCTGTGCGATCTGATCACGCGCTTCCGGGAAAAATACGGCGTACAGGTTTATCTGGAACCCGGCGAAGCGATCGCGCTCAACGCCGGTGTGCTGGTTTCCACGGTGATGGACATCAAGCGCAACGAGAAGCACATTGCCATTCTGGACACCTCGGCCACGACGCACATGCCTGATGTGCTCGAAATGCCGTACCGCCCGGCCATCCGCGGCGCGGAAAAGCCGGATCATTTCGATTACAACTTTCGTCTTGGCGGCCCGTCCTGTCTCGCGGGCGATGTGATCGGGGACTATTCGTTTGAGAAACCGCTGCAGCCCGGCGACCGGCTGGTGTTCGAGGATATGGCACACTACACCATGGTCAAAACCACCACCTTCAACGGGGTGCCGCTGCCGTCCATCTATCTGTGCGCATCCGAAAACGCGGAGCCGGAACTGGTGCGCAAATTCGGCTACGAGGATTTCAAAAGCAGGCTTTCCTGAAGGAGAAGCAGATGAATGAACTGACCTATCCGTCGTTTCTTGAATCGGACATGGATCCGCCGCTGCCCGAGAACGCGAAGTTCCACATTCTGCCTGTGCCGTACGAGAAAAGCACATCGTACGGCGAGGGAACCGTGCGCGGGCCGTCGGCCATCCTGAATGCTTCGCAGCAGCTTGAACTGTTCGACGGCCACAGCATTCCCGCCGAGGAGGGCATTTACACGCATTTGCCCGTGGACTGCGACCTGCCCGAGGAAACCGTGCTGGCGGAGATCGCGGAGCAGATTGGCAAAATTCATCATGCCGGGCACATTCCCGTGATGCTGGGCGGCGAGCACACCGTGACGTATGGCGCCATCAAAGCCCTGCATGATGCCGGCGAGAAATTCGGGATCATCCAGTTTGATGCTCACGCCGACCTGCGCAGCGAATATGAAGGCACCAAATGGAGCCACGCCTGTGTGATGCGCCGCGCGGTGGAGATGGGTATCCCGCTGTGCCAGATTGGCGTGCGGAGCCTGTCTCTCGAGGATCTGGAGATTCGGGTTGAAAATGCCATCATGCACTATGACATGGAGGAAACCGTCGAGAAGGGCCTGGACATGAGCCTTGTGCTCGATAACTTTCCGGAAAAGGTTTATGTCACCTTCGATGTGGACGCTCTGGATCCCTCCATCATGCCCGGAACGGGCACGCCGGAGCCGGGCGGGATGCAGTGGTATCCCGCGCTGAAAATCCTGAATCACATTGCCCGGCGGTGCGAAGTGATCGGCTTCGATGTCGTGGAGGTGTCCCCGATGGCGGGTTCGAACATCTCCGAGTTCACGGCCGCGCGCCTGGCCTACAACTTCATGGGCATGATTGCGCGCCGGGAGTGAAAAGTTCCAATCCCTGGAACTTTGCGCCGAAAAACTTCCAATGATTGGAACTTTTCAGATTCCGAAGTAAGCGCGGCCCAGCGAGCGCAGGGCTTTTTCGCGGTCGGTGTCCTTCACGGCGAACATCATGCTGATTTCCGAAGCGCCCTGATTGATCATCTCGATGTTGGCGCCCGCATCCGCAAGGGCCCTTGTGGCCTTCGCGGCCATGCCTACGGCATAGTGCATGCCTTCGCCCACGACCATGATCAGCGCCAGTCCGTGTTCCACCACGACCGCATCGGGCTTGAGTTCGGCCTTGATGCGGCCAACCACGCGCTCCTCCTTCGCGGGAGGAATGTTGGCGGAGGCCAGAATCACGGAAATGCTGTCAATTCCGGAAGGCGTATGCTCAAAGGATATTTTTTCATCCTCCAGAATCTGCAGCAGGCGGCGGCCAAACCCGATTTCGCGGTTCATCATATACTTGTCGATGTAGATGGCGCAGAAGCCGGGGGCGCTGGATATGCCGACGACGGTGCGCTCGTTGGGCGCGCGCGTCGGAACCACCATCGTTCCGGGTGCTGACGGATTATTGGTGTTCTTGATGCATATCGGGATTTCAGCGTGCACGGCCGGAACGATGGCCTCGTCGTGAAAAACGCCGAATCCCGCATAGGAAAGCTCGCGCATCTCGCGATAGGTCATGACATCAATCGCGGGCGGATTTTCAATCACGCGCGGATCCATTGCGCAGACGGAGTCCACATCGGTGAAGTTTTCATACACATCGGCTTTTACCGCCGCCGCCAGAATCGCTCCGGTGATGTCCGATCCGCCGCGCGGGAAGGTGGCCACATCGCCTTTTTTTGTCACGCCGAAGAAGCCCGGGAAGATCACGATTTCCTTGACGTCCTTAAGCTGCGCCAGTTTCGGATAGGACTCATCTAGCACCTGCGCATTGCCGAAGTCGTCGCTGAGGAGCATGCCCGCGTCGCCGGGGTTCACGTATTTCGCCGGGAAGCCCGCTTTTGTGAATGCGTCGGCAATCACGCGCGCGCTGCAGTCTTCGCCGGCGGCCTTCATGGCGTCCATGAACTGGGCATCGTTTTTTCCGCGCTTCGCAATTCGTCCGCGCAAATCATATTCGATGGTTTCGACAACCTGCGGAGACAGCTGCAGGTCACGCTGGATCTCGGCATAGCGGTCCACAACGGCCTTGAGATCGGCTTCGTGATTTTTATTTGCGATCACGCTGCCGGCCAGCGCAATGAGGAGGTCCGTGACCTTGGTGTCGGTTTTGCTCCGCTTGCCGGGCGCGGAGACCACGACAATGCGGCGGTCCGGATCGGAGGTCACAATCCGGATGACCTTTGAAATCTGTTCTGCGCTGGCGACGGAAGATCCGCCGAATTTTACCACCTTCATATATTTCCTCTCTGGCTGCGGCCTCTCGGCCCCCCGAAAATGATAAAGAGATGAACGGATTTTTCCTGTTAAGTCAAGCGCAGGCGCGGGCTTCGCGCGTTTTAGGGTCTCATGCCAGCAGGGCGCGGATCTCTGCAGCCAGGTCCTTCAGCGAGGCCGGCTGGTCCGCCACGAAATGAATTCCCAGCGGAATGTCGCTCTCCTCCCCGGGTTTGACCGGGGCGCTGTAATACATCACCACGGGGAGTTCCGGGGCCATCTGCTTGAACTGCGCGGTCAGCGAAGCCGGATTAATGCCCGGAGTGCAGCAGTCAATGAGAACGGCGGCCGGCCCGGACTGTTCGCTTCGGACTTCCTGGAGAGCGGCCTCGCCCGAGCAGGGGCGGACCTGATAACCCAGCCCGCCCAGCGCCATTCCGGGATTTCCGTTTGACTGTTCATTCAGGCGGCATACCAGCAGAATGCTTTCACTGCCGCGGAGTTCCGGCCCGACATCACGGCCGTTGTCGCGCAGCTGGCAGGCGGGGAAATAGATGGTGAAGGTTGTGCCCAGTCCGGGCCTGCTTTCCACGCTGATAGAGGCGCCGTGGGTCTCGAGAATGCCATGGACAACAGCCAGCCCCAGTCCGGTGCCGCCATGCGCGGCCTTGGTGGTGAAATAGGGCTCGAAAATGCGCTCGAGCGTGGCGGGGTCCATCCCGGGGCCGGTGTCGGCGACCTGCAGCACGGCATAGCGGCCGGGCTTCAGGCGCGGAGCCTGCACGGCTTTGTGCTCATCCACGTCCTCCTCATAATAGGACACCTGGACGTGTCCTCCTCCTTCGCGCATGGCATCGAAGGCATTGGAAATGAGATTTGTGATGATCTGGTGGATTTGACCGGCATCCACCAGCGCATGGGGGCCGCCGCTGATAATATCCGCATCCATGACCACGCGCGGAGGCATCTTCCCCCGCATGAGGTTGATGGCTTCACGGACGACGGCTTCCAGCAGACACGGAGTCCGGCCGACCTTGACTTCCCGGCTGAACGTCATGATCTGGCGGATCAGCTCCGAGGCGCGTCCTCCGGCGCGGATGATTTCCCCGAGATAATCGCGGGCCTCCTGGGGGGGCGTCGGGAAGCGCGTCGAGGGCCAGTTCGGCATATCCGGTGATGCCCTGCAGGATATTGTTGAAGTCATGCGCCACACCGCTGGAAAGAGCGCCCAGCGCTTCCATTTTCTTGGCCTGCCGGAGCTGCCGCTCGAGCTGGATGCGCTCATCCTCGGCCTGCTGCCGGTCCCGGATTTCCTTTTCCAGCTTGCCGCGGGTTTCCTCGAGATCCTGCACTTTCTGCTCGAGCTTCTTGAAGAGCACCTGGCTGTACTGGTCTCCCGTGGAGACGCCGCTGGCGGCGGCGTGGACGCCTTTTGTTTCGGTCTCCTCAAACACGGCCTGGATCGCCTGCAGCAGCGTTTCGGGTGATTGCGGCTTTGTGATGAACCGGTCGGCTCCGAGATCGAGGGCGAATTTCTCGTCGGACGGGTCGGTATAGGTTGCAGTGTAGAAAATGAAGGGAATGCCGGCGAGCGCCTTGTCGGTGCGCCAGGCCCGGCAGAGCTGGAAGCCGTCCATCTCGGGCATCAGGATGTCGGTAATGATCATGTCGGGCGGATTTTTCCTGGCGGCATCAAGAGCCTCGCGGCCGTTTTGGGTGGTGGACACTTTGTAGCCGCTGCCCTTCAGGAGCGACTGCAGGAGGTAGCGGTTGGCCTCTATGTCGTCCGCAATGAGGATGGTTTTCATTTTTGACCTCCCGGAATGAAGGACAGAATCTGCTTCATAAAGGTGTCGGGATTGATGGGTTTCTCAATGTAGCCTTCACATCCGGCGGCGAGCACTTTCTCGCGGTCGCCGCGCATGGCGTAGGATGTCACGGCAATCACTGGAATGTGGCGGGTGACCTCATCATTTTTCAGAACTCCGGCAATCTCATATCCGTCCATGCCGGGGAGCTGGATGTCGAGGAGGATCGCGTCCGGGCGGCTCTGCCGGGCAAGAGCGATGCCGTCGGCGCCGTTGCTGGCCTTGAGTACGGAGTGTCCGTGCCGGCTGAGGAGAAACTCTGTCAGGTACATGTTCTGGTCGTTATCCTCGATTACCAGAATATTCATGGGTTCATCTTCTCCTTATTCACCGGCAGCGTAAAGCTGAAAGTGCTGCCCCGGCTGTATTCGCTCTCGACCGCAATCGTCCCGCCCATCATTTCAAGAAGCTTTCTGCAAATGGAAAGTCCGAGTCCCGTGCCTTCGTACTGGCGCGTGGTTCCTGAGTCGATCTGCTGAAATGCCTTGAAAAGCTTGCCCTGATTTTCCGGCCGAATGCCCATGCCCGTGTCGCGCACGGATATTCGGATCTGGCCGTTCTCCATGCGGCAGGACACGGTGACGCTGCCCTTGTCTGTGAATTTCACCGCATTGTTGATCAGGTTGATCAGGATCTGCTCCACCCGGCGCCGGTCACTGACGATTTCGCCCACGTCCCGGGCTATGTCCACGTGCAGCGGGAGGTTCTTTTTCCGGGCGAGCGGGAGCACTGTCTGCACCGCCGCCCGAACGGCATCCGGCATCAGGAACGGTTCGGTGGTGATGTCCATCTGGCCCGCTTCGATTTTTGAAATGTCGAGCACGTCGTTGATAAGCGCAAGCAGATGCTGGCTGGAGTTTCTGACCATCTCGAGCTGTTTTTTCTGCTCGCTGTTCAGCGGGCCGGCCAGCTCCTGGAGGATGATCCCGGTGAACCCGATGATGGAGTTGAGCGGGGTGCGCAGCTCATGGGACATGTTGGCCAGGAAGGCGGATTTGATCTGGTCGGCCGCCTCGGCCCGCTCCTTGGCCTCGATCAGCTGCACCTCGCTCCGGCGGAGCACTTCCTCCACCTGCCGTCTGCGCCGGATCTCGGCGGCCAGCCGCCGGTTCCAGTAGAGGAACACGGCCAGCAGAACAAGGACGGATCCGACGATGCGGTAGAGCAGGGAATAGTTGATGCGCTGTTCATAGGTCACGGTGGTCCATTTGCGCAGAATGGCGTTCTGCTCGCTCACGTCAATGTCCGCGAGAATTATGCTCAGGATGTCGGTGAGGACGCGCCAGTCCTGCCGGCACACAAAGGCGGGATGGAAGACGAAGGCGCTTTCTCCGGAGACCTTGATTCGGGTATGGCCTCCCTCCTGAATATAATGGCTTGTGACCAGCAGCGTTCCCACAAAGGCGTCGGCCTTCCGGTTCTCCAGCATCCGAAGCGCCTCGGGCATGTCCTTGGCACGCATCAGCGTGATGTCCGGGACTTCCCGCTGAATGTTGACCGTGGAGGAATGACCCGGAACCGCGACCACCCGCAGGTCCTTCAAATCCGCGATCTGCCCGATGTAGGGCGTGTCCTGATGAGTGAAAATCGCGGTCTGCATGGAGAGATAGGGCTGGGTGAACGCCAGCCCTTCGGCCGAAATTTGCGAATCAGAGGTGGCGGTGAGCATGTCCACCTGCCCGGCCCGCAGCGCGGCTTCGGCCTCAGACCAGTCTCCGAGGTCCACAAACTCAAATTTCACTCCGAGCATTTTTTCAAAGCGTCTCAGATAGTCCCAGGAGATGCCCTGCGGAACTCCAAACTTGTCAATGTATTCCAGCGGGGCAATGCGCTTTCTGCTTCCGACACGGATCACCGAATGCTCATTCAGCCACGCTTTTTCCGGTGTGCTGAGGCCCATCCATGTCAGGCTGACGGCTTCGCCCCCGCCGCCCCAGCGCTCGTAAATCGAGTGCACGCTTTTGGCCGGGAGCGAGATCAGTGCGCGGTCCAGGATGGCGGCCAGTTCGGGCATATCCCGGCGAACGCCGATGGCGTTGATCGAGGAAGTTTCAACAACCGTCCCCTGGATTTCGAGATTGGAGAGCAGTTCACGGGCAATGATCCATGTGGCCACGGCGCGGTTGCCGACATAGGCGTCGGCCCGCCCTTCGGAAACGGCCAGCAGGGCCTCGCGCGTTGATGGATACTCAAGGATACTGATGCCCGGGTGCTCCTTCCGGATGTGCTGGCCGACAAAGAACGCTTTTTCCACGGCCACGGTTTTCCCGCTCAGGCTTGCAAAGGCGTCGAAATAACCGGTGTGCTGGCGGGCGATGATCACATGGGGAATGTTGACATAGGGCTTGGTGAAATTGAAAAATTCCAGCCGGTCCTCGCGCGGGGTGATGTCCATCACCGCATCCAGGCGGTTCTCAAGGCAGTCGCGGTAGATCTGCTCCCATGGACCCGGCACAATTTTGATGCGGCCGTGAAGGCCTTCATTCAGCAGATTGATGAAGTCCGTGCCGATGCCGTACGGATTTCCCGATTCGTCCACAAAATCCATGGGCGGCCAGTTGTTGTTGATCCCGATGCGGATCTCGCCGTGCGCCTGCAGCCATGCGCGTTCATCTGCGGTCAGCTGGAGCTGGAGCCCGGCGCGGCTTGCGACATCGAACCATTTGGAAAGAATGAAGCGTTCATCAGTCCGTATGATCTCGGCCAGCGCGCGGTCCAGCATATGGATCGCCAGGGGCCAGTCCTTGCGCAGGCCCAGCGTGAGCAGGACGGGCGGTTTTTCGGCGCGTCCCTGCAGCTGCAGGTTCGTCAGCATTTCGCGCTCGATCAGGAAGAGGGCGACAGCCCGGTTGCCGACATAGGCGTCGGCCTCGCCCCGCGAGACGGCGTCCAGCGCGCTGCTTGTGCTGTCGTAGAGGCGAATCTGCGCTTCGGGATAATTCTCCTGAAACCATGTGACATTTCCAAACCCCCGCTCCAGGGCTACGGTTCGCCCTTTCAGCTCCGAAGCGGAACTGTAGTAGGCTCCGTTTTTCCGCCCGACGATGATATGGGGAATGGTCAGATAGGGCCGGGTGAAATTAAGAAACTCTTCGCGTTCGGGCCTGGGAGTGACGTCCATCAGGCCGTCAAGCTCTCCCGTTTTGACTTCCCGGATATTGTCGTCAAACGTCCCGCATTCAATTTGGATGATGCCGCCGAGCCTGCGGTTCAGTTCATTCAGGAAATCCGCGCCGATGCCCGAGGGTTTGCCGTCGACATCGCAGAAGTCGAGCGGGGGCCAGTCCGTCATGATCCCGATGCGGATTGCGGGATATTGGGTGAGCCATGCCTGTTCTTCAGCCGTCAGGGCGAACGGCGAATCGGCGGCCCGGCCGTCTGCACAGGCGTGCCCCCATGCGCAGGCGCATATCAGCAGCCATACTCCTCGTTTCAATCGTCCCATGCGTTCCCCTCATGGCCAAGTCCAGACGCACAAACCCACGATCTGATCGCACTCTATCAGCTCGAACCTCCGGCAACCAGCTTTTTCGCCATCAGCACGGACGAATATCTTTTTGGGAATTCGGGTTTATTATTGTTCCGGCGGGGGGTAGACTAACTGGGAACAGCATCATATGAGGTGAGCCATGTATTTGAGGCAGACGACCCGCAGAACGTTTTTGAAGCAGGCCTTTGCATCCGGCGCGGCGCTGACGCTGGGCCCGTCATGGCTTGCACTTGCTGAAGACCGGTCCCCGGTCGAAGGTCCCGATGTCTGGGTGATTCACGGCGGGGACAAGCGCGCCCTGATCGGGAAAGCTCTGGAAATCATGTTCGAAAACGGGGGCTTCGGTCCGCAGCCTGACACCCTGACCCTGAAGGTTAATGCCGCCTGGGCGCGCACACCGGATGAAGGCGCGTGCACGCATCCCGAGCTGGTGACGGCGTTTCTGGAGGGCTGCCGCGACGCCGGCGTGAAAAAAACAGTCATTCCGGAGAATCCCTGCAACGATGCGGCCTATGCGTTCACGCGCAGCGGTCTGCAGGATGCCGCCGCCAGAGCAAAGACCCCGATGATCAATCTGGAAAAGGAAAAGAAATACTGGAAGTCCTTCGAGCTTCCGCAGGGCCGTTCCCTGAAAACAGCCAAAGTGGCCAGTCAGTTCATGGAAACCGATGTGCTGGTGAACATGCCGGTGGCCAAGCATCATGGAGGCGCCACGCTGACCATGGCCATGAAAAACTGGATGGGCGCCGTTGCGGACCGCGGCTGGTGGCACCGCAACGACCTGCATCAGTGCATCGCCGACTGCTGCACGCTGATCAAACCGCACTGGACCATCATTGATGCGACCCGCATCATGCTGAGCCGCGGGCCGCAGGGCCCGTCAAAGGACATGAAATATCCCAACCTGCTGGTCGTGTCCAAAGACCAGGTGGCCGCCGACAGCTTCACCAGCACCCTGTTTCATGATTCCATCGAGGCCGTTCGCTATCTGACGATTGCCCGCGACATGAAAATCGGCGAGACCGACCTCGCGAAGATGAACATTCATCGTGTGGAGGCCTGAGCGCTGCGATGATCCGGATTCTGCATCTCGGGCCCCGTTCCGCAGTGCGCGCCGCTGTGCGCCTGCTCCTGCTGGCGCTGGCGGTTCTGTTCGCGTTCGGCGGGCCGCTGCCTTTCTGGATGAAGCGGATTTTCCCGTCGTTTTCGCCACTTTCGCTGATCGCGTCGGCCCTCGCGCAGCGGGGATGGTATGCGGGTGTGTTCTGGATGACGCCTCCGCTGGTCGTGCTGCTCATGGGTTTGTTCAGGGGCCGCATGTTCTGCAACTGGATCTGTCCGGCTGGAACGCTTTTTCATCTGGCGTCGCCGCGCAAATGCATCGCCCATGTCAGCCGCCGCCGCTGGAGCGGATACATCTTCTGGATCATCATCTTCAGTTCGCTGGCGGGATTCCCGCTGCTTTTCATTCTGGAGCCGCAGCCGCTGCTCCAGCGCGACCTGCTCTGGACGGGCAGGGGGCTCAATGCT
Source organism: Verrucomicrobiota bacterium (assembly GCA_029557905.1). Lineage (GTDB taxonomy): Bacteria > Verrucomicrobiota > Kiritimatiellia > JAKQHR01 > JAKQHR01 > JAKQHR01. The sequence continues at coordinate 12,101 of JAKQHR010000122.1, read as the reverse complement.
CTTGCGCTGGTTCCCGGCCTGGTCTTTCCGCTGTTTCTGCTGCTCGGAATATTCCAGCCGATGATCTGGTGCACGCACTTTTGTCCGGCGGGGCATTTCTTTGATTTCCTGAGGCATCTGCGGAAATCACCGGCGCAAACTTTCAGCAAGGAACGGCGTGAACTGCTGGCGGGGCTTTGCATCGGCCTGCCGGCGGCCTGTGCGGCCGCGCATCTGCCGGGCTTCAAGACAAAGAACAAATGGATGCCTGCGCTGCCGCCGGGCGCGCACGATGCCGATCAGTTTGGCGCGATCTGTCACCGCTGCTATGCCTGCGTGGACTCCTGTCCCACGGGCATTCTGCGCGCGGGTTTCCGGGTGGACCGCCCGCTGACCTCATGGTTCCAGCCGGAGATGAATCCCGAATTCGGCGCCTGCGAGGAATTCTGCGACAACTGCTCGCGGGCCTGCCCGACGGGAGCCATCAAAAAAACAAGCGTGGACGAAAAGCGCATGATTCAGATCGGCATCGCCGAAGTGAACCGCGAAGCCTGTCTCGCGTGGACCGACGGCGAGCACTGCATGGTGTGCGATGAATACTGCCCCTACAACGCCATTGAAACCAGTTTTTCCGAAACGGGCATCCCGCGGCCGATCGTGAATCCGGAGATCTGCAGGGGATGCGGTTTCTGCCAGCACGCCTGTCCCGCCGTCCGCATGGGCAGGGCCATCATCGTCCGCGGCCTTGAAAAGCAGCGGGTGCTTGAAGGATAGATTACAAATCTTCCGTGATGCCGATCATCGCGAGGATGCGGTCGAGCTCGTCGGAGGAATAAAAATTGATCTCCAGGCTGCCCTTGGATTTTTTCCCGTTGGGGAGGGTTTTGCAGGGCGTGATGTTCACGGCCGTGCCGAAGTGCTGATGCAGGCGGTTGGAAAGATAGCGCAGATGCTCCTCGGGAATGTCTGAACGCCGTGTGCGGGCTTTTTTCGGCGTGCGTCTGGCGCGGTTGACGATTTTTTCCAGCGCGCGAACAGAAAGCCCCTCCTTCACGACGCGCTTCGCCAGCAGCGACTGCTCCTGCGGGATTTCCAGGCCCAGCAGAACCTTCGCGTGGCCGGCGGAAAGCTCCGACTTCGACAGGAACTGCTTCACGTCGTTCGGCAGGCCGAGTATGCGCAGGGTGTTGGTGACCGCCGCGCGGCTCCTGCCGACGCGGGCCGCCACTTCCTCCTGCGTCATGCCGAATTTTTCGCACAGCTCGTGATAGCCGTCGGCTTCTTCAATGACATTCAGGTTTTCGCGCTGCAGGTTTTCGATCAGCGCGATCTCAAGGGCCTCGCGGTCGTCTATGCTCATGATGATGACCGGCACTTCCCTGAGTCTGGCCTCGCGCGCGGCGGTCAGGCGGCGCTCACCGGCGATCAGCTCATAGCCGTCGGAGGCCGGCCTCACCAGCAGCGGCTGCAGGATGCCTTTTTCGCGGATGGATCGCACGAGGTCGGCCAGCGGCTCCTGCTCCATGGCGTGGCGCGGCTGGAACGGATTCTTGCGGATGGAGTCCGTCGGAATCCGGGTGATCCCTCCCGCCGGAGCATCTTTTTCATCCGCCTTCGGCGCGGCGGGAACTTCCTTGATCAGCGCGCCGAGTCCGCGGCCCAGTCCAACATGTTTTGCAGCCATTCGAGTGCCTCTTTCTAATGAAAACCCCATCAGTTATGATGAAGCGGAGCCCTGCCGTCAAGCGCGGGGTTGAACGCTCCGGACGCGAAAAAACCGCAGAAAATGGTCAAAAATCATCAAAAATGGTCAAAAAACGGCCAAAAACGCTCAAAAACACCAAAAAACGGCCAAAAATGCTAAAAAAATGCCCCAAAACAGGTTCTGAAACGGAGGAAGCGCATTTTCTTCGTGATTTTGCGGCCCGGCGGGACCGGCGGCTCCGTGCGGGAAAAGACGCGTGAAAAAATGAAGGAAAAGGCCGGATTTCGCCCGTCCCGTGAAAATAGTACTAAAATAGTACTATTTAATATGCGGCGCGCGGCGGGAAGTTTTGGGCGGATTATTCTTCCCTGCGCAGAAGCATGAAACGGTTGCGCCGGTGCGCCATTTTCCGGTCGAGTTCGAGGAACGCCGCATAGTCCGATGCCGGCACCACGACGGGCTTCACGGTGACGGTGGATTCGATCCGCCACGCAGTTTCTTCCGCCGCGGGGCCCGACTGGAGTCGAAGCGCAACCGGGTGGCCGGCCGCGCCGTCCTCCTGCATGGACTCGGGCGCAAGCTTCACCGCGTAACCTTCCGGCCAGGTGACATCCATCCGCAGGCTCCGGACCGTTTCATCCGGGAAATAGAACGGGTTGACCCTTCGGTCCGCCCGCATGGGGAGAATCCGGGCCGGCGTGTCCGGCAGCGGAAAGTAGAAAAAGCCCTCGTCGATCACGGCATAGTCCGGCACCCAGACTGCATATTCCACGATTCCTGGATAACGGCCGAAATCGGTGAAAAGATCGCCTTCCGGTTCCGCCGCCTGTGAAACCGAAGCGATCAGTTCGCGGAAATAGCGCCGCCGCTCCTCGGGCTGCATCTCGGCAAAGAGCTGATGGTTGTCGCCGAAGTTGCTTCCGTAGAGAAGGATCTTGCGCGAAATGACGGCGCTGCCGTCCTCCTGCAGATCCATGCGGCTGACGGTCTCCATGCGGGTCGGCTTTGCGGGAAGAATCTCGCAGAACTCCGCATCTGGAAGCGTGATCCCCAGCAGCCCCTCGTTTCCGCTCGCGCCAACGGCATCGTACTGTGTCGTGTCGTTGAAATAGACGTGCCGGCCGGGTTCCACATCCGGCAGGCGGTCGCGCAGCCGCACGACGACTTCCGGGAACGCATGCATCGCCGGAATTTCGCGGTAGGGGCGGCTGACCTCCTCAATCGTCGGCAGGGACGAAACCAGAACAAACTCGGGGTCGAAGCCGGCCGCCTTGAGCAGGGCATAGTGCAGAATCGCGCGGTCGGGGCTGTTGCCGTAGCCGGACCGGAGGGTCTGGTCGGCCGGCGTGATGGAGGACAGCGGGATGACGCCCAGACCCGGCCCGGCGCGCCGGTTGTTGAGCGCGACAAAATCGCGAATCCTTTCCAGCTTCACCTGCGGGTCGTCCGTGCCGGCCGTGATGATGGCGGCCTGCTCGACGGTCTGGGTCTGTCCTTCGGCGGCGGCCGTGAAAAGCTCATGCAGCGCGGCCGCATAGCCGGACCAGTTCCCCGAAGAGGCGAAGAGCGAGGGATTGAAGGTCCACCACGGCGGCAGGCTGTCCTCCTGCCGGACGGGCTCGGCGGGGCCGGATATCCATTTGTGAAACTGCCGCCCGCCCTGCGCGCGGGAGCTGTGGCGCACCTGATCCCCGGAGATGTTCTCGGAAAGGAGGTGCAGGGGCAGATCTTCCGGCGCGGAGAGGCGGACCGTCATCTGCTGTATGCGGCGCGTGGCGCGCAGGTGCGCGGCCGCGCTGAAAAACGGCCGGTCGCGGCATTCCCGGCGTATGCGGTATTCCACCACGCTGCCCACTTCAACCGCCGGCAGGCTGATCACGAGGATTTTTCCCTTCGGATAGCGCGGCGCGGCGCCGACCCACGGCGCATCCATGACATTGATTTCATTCGTGCTGATTTCCCTGACTGCGCCGCCGGCGGCCGTCACGCGGGCATATTCCAGTTCCACCGATTCCCATGCCTCGTTATAGCCGATCTTGATTTCAGAGCTGTTCTTCTTTCCGGCATAGGTCAGGATGCGTTCTTTCACGGTGCTGATCTCGGTCCAGCGGCCGGTGTCCGCCAGCTCATAGACCAGAGTCATGTTCAGCACTTCGGAATCCGCCTCGACCTCCGGCTCTTCCTCGGCCGCCGCGCCCCGCGAGGCATCCGCCCCCCCGGCTTCAACCCGCCCGAGGATCGGCATTTTGCGGTAGTCCATTTCCATCTGCTTCAGCGTCTTCTTCAGGTCGAGATATTCCGCGGGGCTGAATTCGACGCCCTTCAGGACGAAGCGTGCCGCCGCGTCCACAATCCGGCCCTCCATGGACGATTCCATGCTCCAGAGGAGGGTGTCCGAGTCCTGCGGTGTTCCGCGGGGAAGGGCCTCGGCTTCGCCAAGCGAAGGATCCAGCTCGATCCTCACGCGTTCATCCACCCCGCAGGCCATGCCGGTCACCAGCGGATATTTGCGCGTCTGCAGGCCGGTCTGCCCGACAATGAAATTCGCCACGCCGAGGCGCGGGCCCGCCTGCGGAAGGGGCAGGGCCGCCGTGCCCTCCCGGCCGATCAGCAGATCCGGTGCGGTGAAGGAGATGCGCACGGTCAGCGTGGTCGAGGTGTCCGTCATGTCGGCCGGCTCGATGCTGAAGCGGCCGACCGCCGCGCCCGGAGCCATGCTCTTCGCGAGGCCCTCGAAAAACTGCTGCCGCTCCTCGGGCTTGCGCCGCGCGAAAAGCCCCCGGTAGGCGTTGTCGTTCACGCCGCGGAATTCCATCACCGTGTCCGCGAACAGCGTGCCGGCCCGGTCCACCCGTCCGGTGGTGATAATCGTCATCATGTTCTGATCCGCCGGGACAATCGGCGATGTGCGCAGCGGCTCGCCCTCGGGCGACGCGATCAGGTAGCTTTTGTCGCTCAGATAGGCGGGGAGCAGCTCGGTCGTGGTTTCATCCGTGGGATCCATCAGGATGATCCCGCCGTCTTCATTCTTCACGGCGACCACCGCGTGATTGAAAAAAGGCTGCGGCACTTCGGAGTCCAGCTTGGGGCCGTTGTGAATCAGCGCCGGATAGGCGTCCAGCCCCGCGAGACGAAGCATCGCGACAAGCAGCGCGGCCTTGTCGCGGCAGACGCCGTGGCGGGCCTCAAAGGTGTCCATGACGTCGTGCGGCTCGTACCCCGGCGATTCGGCCTCCTTCGTGATCCCCATGTAGCGGACTTCCTGCGAAACAAACTTGAACAGCGCCCAGGTCCTGTCGGCGGGGGTCGTCAGGGCGTCTGTCAGCTCCCGCACCTTCTCCTCCAGCGCGGGTCCGGCCTTGAAGTGCGGCTCCGAGATCTTCCAGTACCAGCGGGAGATGGTTTCCCAGTCGGGGATGGTGCTGACCAGCACGCGCTGGATCACCGTGTGGGGCGCGGGCATGCCCGGCTCGGGGAACATGCGCGGCACATCCCGCGCCTCCCACCGCCAGATCTTCCGGTCGCCATCCGTCCGCTCCTCGAACACGACCGTGCCCGGGATTTCGCTCTTGTGCGCGATGGACTGCAGGGGCATCCGGGCCGGGCCGGAAATTTCAACCACCTGCTTCAGCATTGGACGCAGCCCCTCGAACACGAGCCAGTCGCTCCAGGTGTTTTCCACACGCGGCTTCACGATTCGGTCAAACAGAACATAGTGCAGCACGTCCCCGATCTGCAGGTCGGAGATGTTCACCTGAATGAGCTGGTCATTGGGATTGTAGATGTTGTCCTCCATGGAGGACGGATTCACCATCACGCGGCTCTCGGCCTCCACGTCAACCGGAATCACGGTCCCGTCGGGCCGGATAATCTCCACGAGGGCGATCTGACAGTCTTCCGGTCCCCGCTGATAGGGAATCGTGAAAAAGCTTGAGAGGGTCAGGTGGCTGCGCCGGCTCTCCTCGGTCAGGATTTTGACGTACTCCTCGTGCCACTGCACATAGGTGCCGTCGGCCTCATAGGCAATTTTCTGGATGCCCGCAACAAGCACCTCCTCCGCGTCGGGATATCCTCCGGAATCCACTCCGGCCGCGGCCTCCAGCGCGGCGGCCCGGTCGAGAAGCTCCGGGATCGTGCCGGCGCAAACGTTCGCAGCGCCCGCCAGAAGCAGCGCCGTCCATATGGCTGAAAAAGATGTTTTCATTTCCTGATTCCGCATTTCATTTGACTGCGCGCGTCATCGCCGCAGCGCCCCGCCATGGGGCATCCCGCGCACAGGCTGTCTTTTCCGCGCGCGCGGCGTATCACGCCGCGGATGATGAATCCAAGCGCCAGCCCCACTATGACAGCCACCAGAATGTTTTCAAGCATGGTTCACACTCCCCATCCGGCCAGCGATCCGATCTGAAAGACGGCGGCGGTCACGGCATAGGCCAGCGCCGTCAGCCACGCCATCTGGAAAAGAGCCCAGCCCCACGAGCCGGTCTCCTTCCGCGTGGCCGCCACGGTGGCCAGGCACGGTGAACTGATCAGCGTGAACAGCAGAATGCACAGGCCCACCAGCGGCGGATAGGTCGCGCGAAGCTGCCGCCGCAGGGCGTCGGCGCTGTCCTCGTCGCCGCCCACCGCGAAGATGATGCCCATTTGGGCCACAAACACTTCCTTGGCCGCAAACGCGCCGATCAGCGCGGTTCCGATGCGCCAGTCAAACCCCATTGGTTTCCAGACGGGATCCAGCGCCCGCCCGATCCGTCCAATCATCGAATAAGCCAGACCGTCCGCATGCCGCTTTCGTTCAATCTGCTGCAGGATTTGTTCGCGGGGAGCGAAAACCTTGTCGTCATAATGCGCCACCAGCCGGTAGGCTGCCGGATCGGCGCTGCGCAGATGCGTGAGCATCAGCTCCTTCTGCAGGCAGGCCGGATCGCTGTGCAGTTCGCCTTCGCGATGATGATGCGGAGCAAAGCGCCGCTCAATGGCTCTTTTCTGCCGGAGGAGGCTGAAAAAGTGCGCCAGATGCGGATCCGCGATGCCGGACTCGTCGCGCGGAGGCTTTTCAAGCAGCGCGGCCAGGTCCGTGTCCTCCGGCAGCGCCAGCCGCCCGGCCAGTTCCCGCACGCCCTGTTCATATGAACCATGGGCGGCCGCGATTTCCCGCGCGTACGTGCCGTCAGCCTCAGGCCTGCGGGGGAAGGCGGTCATGGCCCAGAGAACAATGGAAATGGAGAGAATCACGGTGCCCGCCTTTTTGACGTATTCCCAGCTCCGCTCCCATGTGTGCACCGCCACTCCGCGGAGGGTCGGCATGCGGTACGGGGGAAGCTCAAGCACCATCGGAACGGTTTCTCCCCTCAACAGGGTTCGTCTCAGGACCCATGCCGCGCCCACCGCCACCACAATGCCGGTGAAATAGATCAGCCACAGCACCGGCCCCTGCCACCGGACGGGAAAAAAGGCCGGAATGATCAGCGCATAAACCGTCAGGCGCGCGCCGCAGCTCATCAGGGGAATAATCATAATCGTGGTGATGCGGTCGCGCCGGTTGTCCAGCGTCCGCGTGGCCAGGATCGCGGGCACCGAGCAGCCGAAGCCGATGAGCATGGGAATAAAACTCTGCCCGTGCAGCCCGATGCGGTGCATCAGATGGTCCATGATGAACGCCGCGCGGCTCATGTAGCCCGAATCCTCCAGAAAGGCGATCGCCATGAACAGGAGCAGGATGTTGGGCAGGAAGGAGACGACGCCCCCGACACCGCCGATGATGCCGTCCACCAGCAGGGATTCAAGCAGGCTGCCGCTTCCTTCGGGCCAGAAGCCGCTGAGGGTTCCCCCGAGCCATCCGAAGAGACTTTCAAGCCAGCCCACAAAATAATTGCCGACATTGAACGTGACGGCGAACACCACATACATCAGCGCAAGGAAAATCGGAAGTCCCCAGAAGCGGTGGGTCAGCACCGTATCAATTTTGTCCGACTGGATGTGTCGGGCTTCGATGGAGGAGGGGAGCAGCGACTCCTGGCAGGCCCCGGATATGAATCCGTACCGGCGACCGGCGATGACAGTCTCCGGCTGATCCCCCAGAAGCTGGGCCAGATGCGCGCGGTGGCGGGCCGCCATTTCGAGGATGGCGGGCTGCGTGATTCGCTCGCGCACCCGCGGGTCGTTTTCCAGCAGCTTGATCGCCATCCAGCGCGCGGACACTTCCAGCACCAGATTTGCATCCGCCTCGATTTCGGCGGTGATGGCGGCAATCGCTGGATCAATGTCGTGCCCGTAATGGAGCGGGACGCCGCCTCCTTCCCGCCGTCCCTCCGCCACATCCAGCGCCGCGCGGCAGAGGTCTTCCATCCCCCGGCGCTTGTGACCGACCGTCTCCACCACGGGCACGCGCAGCAGCGCGGAAAGCCGCGCGATGTCAATGCCTGCGCCGTGCTGATGCGCCATGTCGCTCATGTTGAACACCAGCACCAGCGGGACGCCCAGCTCCATGAGCTGGGTTGTCAGATAGAGATTGCGTTCAAGATTGGTCGCATCCACCACATTGATGACCACATCCGGCTTTTCACGGATGATGAAATTCCTGGCAATCAGTTCTTCGGGGGAATAGGCGGTCAGGCTGTAGGTTCCCGGGAGGTCTGTAATAACAAACTTTGCATCGCCGACGACGAACTCGCCCTGCTCCGTGCTGACTGTCACGCCGGGATAGTTTGCCACATGATGTCGTGCGCCGGTCAGGTTGTTGAATATCGTGGTCTTTCCCGAGTTGGGATTTCCGGCCAGCACTGCCCTGATGGTTTTCGCCATAAATCACCCGCGGAATATTACCGGACTTCTATGCGCTCGGCCATGCCGCGCCCCAGCACAAGCCGTGTGCCCTTGAGGCCGATAACGCACGGTCCGCGGCTGTCGTTTCTGATCACCTTGAAACAGGTGCCCGGGACCAGCCCCATGGCGGCCAGGCGCGACTGCATGGCCTGGCCGCTCTCCACCCGCACCAGCTCCACCTGCTGGCCGGACGTCACTTTGGAAAGTTTTCTGAGTTCCTGCTGTGTGTTTGCGGTCATGACTCCCTGCCTTTTCTGAAGACAAACCCGTGTTTTCTGGCATCCCATTTCACAGTGCCGCAGGGGCCGGACTCCAGCAGTTCGGCCAGGCTCACAAAGCGCTCCATCACGCTGTCGGAAACCATATGCTCCATCCGGCAGGCGCATTCCTCCGCGACCTGCTCCTCCACGCAGAGCACATCGCGGAAGAAGCTGTTCAGCGCGCGGTGCCGCCGCGCAATCCTGCGGGCCACGGCTTCGCCCGCCGGCGTCAGTGTGACGATGTCATAGGGCGCATAATTCACCAGCCCGCGCTTTGCAAGGGTCCGCAGCGCGCCCGTGACGGAGGCGCTGCGCACATGCATGCGATCCGCAATGTCCTTCACCCTCGCCGCCTTTTTCTCTGCCTCGATGTTCAGAATCGTTTCGAGGTAGTCCTCAAGACTTGCGCTGAGATGCCGTTTCGTTTTCATGATTATTCAAGATCGTTGTTAGGGTACACTAACAATATGAGCTGTGCCAATCTCTATTGCAAAAAAATGCGGCCGGCCTCTTGCAATTTCCCCATGGTCATGTATGCTGATCATGAGAACAGTGCTTATGCTTCCTCATGGGTTCCTCACCCAGACCTCCTTGGCATAAGCACTGTTCTTATTTTTTTGCACAGGCTGGAGCGAATTAGGGCTTGAGCGGAGCGGGGCTCTGTTCTAGCCTGCACGCATTTCCACGGAGAGGTGGCTGAGCGGCTTAAGGCGGCGGACTCGAAATCCGTTGTAGGCGCAAGCCTACCGGGGGTTCAAATCCCTCCCTCTCCGCCAATTCCTGATTTTCAGATTTTGAGCTACGACCGACCACGGGCGCGGGAAGCGGACGTGCAACACGGGATCGGATCTGGAACCGAGAGACTGGAAGAATCCACCCGCTGGCGCGACGGCGGAAAGTTCCGCCGGAAGGATGGGTATGAAATCGGGCTCGGATTCCGCAACCGCCGAAAAGATGCCGGAATTATGGGGGGTATTGGAATTATGGACGGCCGACCGTGCGGCAGAGCCGCCGCGAGGCCCGAAGCTCGGAGGGGACGAATGGAGGTTCGGACGCGAAGCGTCCGCCTGACTGGCTCCGCTTTCTTCCGCCAGAATCCCGCACAAGTTCCGAACCGCAAAGATCAGGTTTGAACCGGTTCTTTTGTGCCAGTTCCGCAATTCCGTCAAATCCTCCTTCTCAGCAGTGTACTTCGCTTGCCTTGAGGCGGTTATGAAATCGGCCAGAGGTTTGAACCGGCTAGCGCCTTCTTCCTCGAAATTGGCGATGGCGTCAGCCAGCGCCGATTTCTCGTTAGTGAGCTTTTCTTTGTGAGCCGTGAATTCATCCCTGCCGATGGTCCCGTCAATGAACACCTCAAGCAACCGGTCCAGCCGGGCCGTAATCCGGGCGAGTTCGATTTTCTGACGCGCAATAAGAACGGCTTGCTTGGATGTATCAGCCAGCGTCCAGCGTTCCACTTCCGCCAGCATTTTATCAGCCCAAGCGTCAGAAATCGAAACTCGCCGGATGCTGGCCCGGAGCAACTGCGCAAGCGCTTCCTCGCGGATTGTTTTCAAATCACAGGGCCCGCGACGTTTGCCGCACCGATAATAAGCGTGCCCCTTCTGCGCGTCGGACGTTATCGAGCAGCCGCATTCGTGACACGTGATCAGTCCGCGGAACGGAAAGCGGCTGTGTTTGATGTAGCGGCCCCGGCCCCGTTTGCTGCGGATTTTCTGAACCTTTTCGAACAGATCGCGGTTTATCAGGGGCGGGTGCTTGCCCTCGTAGATTTCGCCGTTGAACCGGAAGAGTCCGACATAAAACGGATTTGCGAGGATGTCATGAACCTTGCTTGCCGCAATGGGTTTATCCCTCACCCCGACAAGCCCCCAGTCCGCGATCATGCGGGTAAGTTCTGCGACGTTGTGTTGACCGGTTGCATAAACCTCAAACATCCGACGAATCAAAGGGGCTCGGGTTTCATCCAGCACTATCATTCGGGATTGGCGGTCGTTTCTGTAACCGGGCGGGGGCATGTTGGGATAAATGCCGTCACGGAGTTTTTTGCGGATGCCCCGCTTGATGTTTTCAGACAGGTTGTCCACGTAGTATTTCGACTGCCCGAAAGCGATCTGGAGCATGAACTTGCCTTGCGGTGTGTTCTCAAACCAGTGTGTCGGAAACTTGAGCGTTGCCAGATTGCCGGTGTCTAGGTCGTAGATCACCCGCCCGCCGTCAATAGAGTTTCGGGCCAGCCGGTCAGGATGCCATGCAAGAATCGCCTGAGCTTCGCCCTTTTCAATGGCCTGCATCATTTCATTGAAGACCGGACGGCCCGGTTCTTTGGCGGTCTGCGCTTCGATATATTCGCGGACAACTGTTAAAGATTCCTTGCGGGCAAGTTCCCGCAGTTCGTCAAGTTGCGCCTGAATGGAAAGAATCTGCCGCTCTTCGTCGTCGGTGCTCTTTCGGGCATAGATTGCGTATTTCATCGGCTCCCCCGTTTTTTGGCTTTTTTCAAAGCGGCATTGCTGGCCCTGACCAGCTTGCGGAATTCCTTCGCTTCGATTTCCTTTAAGGGTTTCAGCAGAATGCGCTTCCCGTCTGTGAAGACCGCCAGATTGGTTCCATGCGCAAGCTTCAGCGTCTCGCGGATTTCAGACGGGATGACGACCTGCCCCTTGGTGGACATGCTTGTAATTTCGATTTTCATATTGATGCCCTATCTAATCCCTATATACACCGACCGGACAATCCGAGGGCCTGTTGTTGTTCCATGCCTTAATCAGGTCATTCTTATACTTACGATGCCACTCCCTAATATTTCGATAATACTTCTTAAGCCCATCACCATGAAGGGGCTTACAGTCGCGAATTGAATAATCGTTGCTCTCGCCCGAATGTGTGACACGGAAATGAGGAGGTGGATGCTCGTTTGAGAATACCTGAATTTTAAGGCCATCAATACATGCAACCGTTACCTCTGTAAGCATTCGGAGCCCTGTATCATCAAGAATAGGGCCCTGACGAATAGACTCAGCCAATTCCTTTGTTATCACACCATTAATGTCAATAATCCACTCTTCCATACCACCCTCCTATTTGTAGGATATTCTTACTCTATTGTCGCAGAGAACACAAGTGTATTTTTCCGCCCGCAAGCGGTGACGTGGGGAGGCCACGACCCGCCGAAACGCGTGGCGGGCGTCCTGCTCTTTGCGGGTAGTAACTTGTGCGGGATTCTGGCGGAAGAAAGCGGAGCCAGTCAGGCGGACGCTTCGCGTCCGAACCTCCATTCGTCCCCTCCGAGCTTCGGGCCTCGCGGCGGCTCTGCCGCACGGTCGGCC
>JAKQHR010000068.1 GCA_029557905.1 Verrucomicrobiota bacterium | reverse complement strand
AGGAGATTACGGGGTCACCTTTACGCAGCTGGATGGGTGGCTGTCACCGTCTGAACAGCTTGTGACGGTATTCAGCAATCAGACAACGGAGCTGGACGGGTACTATCTCAGAACGGAACTGCTGATGGATGATGTGCCTGGACTGCTTAACGAGCCGCGCGGCCTGGCCCTTGATTCACAGCGCAGGCTTTATATTGCGGACTCCGGCAATGACCGGATTATGGTTCTGGACACCAGAGACGGCACGACCACCAATCTGGGGTCTCCGGGGACATCCTCCGGACAGTTCAACCAGCCGGTGGGTGTTGCCGTGGACGGCGCCGACAATCTTTATGTGGCGGATGCGGCCAACAACCGCGTGCAGCGCCGAAATTCTGTCACGGGAACATGGACCGTCTGGGGAGGAACCGCCTCCGGCACGGCCCTTGGGCAGTTCAAGGTTCCTTATGATGTGGAGGTGGATGCCCTGACTAACCTTTACGTCGCGGATAGGGATAATCACCGGGTGCAAAGAATGTCGCCGGGCGGCGTGTGGACGGCTTTTGCCAGCAACGGATACGCTGTTGGAATGGTGCGCACCCCGATTGGGCTGACCGTGGACCGCAGCAATCTGGTCTATGTGGCGGATTATCCGGATAATTCCAACGGTCGTGTGCAGCGATTCACCACCAATGGACTGGCAGCGCGCATTGGCAGTTATCTGCCCTCTGAGGGAACGCTTCTGAAAACTCGAGGGATGACTTTTGGCCGCTCCAATGACCTCTATGCCGCAGACATGATGACCAGCGAAATCAATGTTGGGTCGGATTCCGGCCAATGGGCCACTCTGGTCAGCAGCGGCCTGCTGCACGGGCCTGAGGATGTTGAGTGGGATCCGCGCGGATATCTGTATATCTGCGATACGCTCAGCAACCGGATCCTGCGGGTCGAAATCGGGCTGGCTGGGAACATTCCTCCGGCGGTGGCCTCCACGACGATCGATCCTTCAGGGATCACCATAAACTGGGAAGGCGCGGAGGGCTGGTTCTACTCGATCCAGTATTCCGATGACAGTCCGGCCGGCCCGTATGTGGAGCTGCCGGGTGCTGAGGCGATTCCGGGCGAGGGCGGCGTGATGAGCTATACAGACACGACGGCTGACGGCATGCGGTTCTACCGCATTCTGGCCTACTGATATCATATTCGCGGGAACTCTGCGGCTGGGCTCTTCCGCCCATCCGGAAGAGAAGACGAATGATCGGGGAACAGGCTCCCTCCGGGAGCCTGTTCTGTGTGGTGACAGCGATGAAAATGCTATCCAGAAGCGAAATGCGTTATGCCGGACTGCTCCTTCTGCTGCTGGTCCTGGCAGCCGTTGCCTGTTATGAAACGCTTTCATACCTGGAAGACCGCATTCTGACACTGGACAAGCAGCGTGCCGAAAACCGCTTGTCCGACTATTTGACTTTTGAGCAGGACCGGATGATGGCTGTACTGGAGCATGCGATGGAATCACGGCCTCCGCTTGATGCATCTCAGTCGCCGTTTCTCCAGAAGATTATCGAATCGGGACAGATCATGCAGATCAATCTGCTGGCCGCCGCGATTGTGGCGCCGGACGGGTCGCTGCTTGATGTCGTGTTGTCCGAAGGCAGCCGCGGTCGCGTGGATGACGGAGGTCAATCACTGCTGGACTGGAAGAGTTTCTCTGAAGCGGTTCGGGATGTCCGAATGACCAGCGCCGGCTACGCCGGGTCGGCGCTGGGACCGGCATTTCTCGCATTTTCTCCGATTCCGGCCTACGATGGGCAGGCGCTGCTGCTGATTCTGCGTGCGCTGGACCGCGAATATGTGCGAAAGATCCGCCAGACATATCCCGACCTGGAAGGCATGACGATCAACAGTGAAGCTGCCGCGCCGGACCAGCGCATTGCCATTTACGATTATTCCGGCGTCCCTGTCGGGTATTTCACGGTCAGCCGGGAGTCCAGTCTCTCCGGCGCGGTGATCAGCAGCATCGGGCTTCCGGTCTATCTGCTCATCATGAGTTTTCTCTTTCTTTCCGGAGGGCTGGGTCTGTGGGCCATCCGGTTCAGCACAGTCATTGAGGGGCGCCGCCGCGTAGGCCGGTTTGTGGACGCGATGGACTATCTGCCGGATGGCGTCCTGCTGGTGGATCGCGCTACGCGCGCGGAGGGCATTAATCCCGCGGCCATTGAAATGTCCGGCGGCCTTGCACGTAAAGGCACGGCCCTTGAGGTGATTTTTCCCTTTCTGAGTGCGGAGGACGTCAACACGCTGATGGTGACCAGCGGCCCGCATGAAGTCGAAAAGCAGTTTGCCTCGGCCGGCGGGCCGCATGTCTGGCGCTTCCGCTCCCAGCCCATGGAGGGCATGGCGCTCATCATGATCAGCGATGTGACCAGCCGCAGGGCAAAGGAGCTCCGGGAACGGCAGATCGCCACTATTCACATGATTGGCCGCATTGCGCGCGGCGTGGCCCACGACTTCAACAATATTCTGTGCGCGGTTTCAGGCCATGCAGAACTGCTGCGCGCTTTGAAGCCGGGGCGGGAGGAGATGGAGTCGGTTTCAGCAATTATCGGAGAGTCTGACCGGGGTGCGCGTCTGGCGGCCCACCTGCTGGAACTCAGCCGGATGGGGGACGGCGGGCAGCCGGCCGAGCAGGTTGCGGAGGCGGTCCGTCAGGCCGGTGAAATCCTGCGCGTGGGGCTTTCGTATGGCTGGGACATCCGGGTCGAATGCGGCGCGAACGCGTTTCCGCCTGTCATGCTTTCCCGGATTCAGCTGGAGCAGGTGGTTGTGAATCTGGGGCTGCTGGTGGCGGATGATATGGGCACGGAAGGTGTTTTGCACGTCATGCTCAGGCATCCATCGGAGGAATGTCTTCTCAAGGTTTCGCAGAGCTGCGCGGCGCTGGTTATGGTGTGGGCATCGCATGTTCACGCCCCCGTGCTGGAAATGGATACGATACTGGAGGAAGCCCCTGCGACTCAGTACGGCGGCGTTATTCATTCCGTGCTTCGCAGTATGCTGGAGGAGGTGGACGGTCGCCTTGATACCTTTCAGTATGGCCGCAGGTTTCTCTATCGGGTTTGTCTGCCAGGCGCGCCCGCACATGTTGATCCGCATAAAAACGGCATCCCGCAGTCCGGAGAAGGAAATCTGTACAAGCCGGCAGACGATTATCTGCGGGGCCGAAAGATCATGCTGGCCTCCACTTCATTCGCGAACATCGCCGATCTGCATGTGCTGCTGATGGAGAGGGGTGGCGAAATCCGCGTGGCCGGGAGTCTGGTGGAAGCGCTGGATATAGTGAATGAAAGAAACCCTCTGCACCTGATTGTATATGACATGGGAATGCTGGGGGAGGACGCACGGGGGCTTCTGCGCGCCACACTGAAGCTTCATCCGCAGGCGGGCATTCTTGCTCTGTGCAGGGAAGAAGACGATGAGGTGTCTGCCCTGGCTGATCGTGTGGAGTTCAGCCCTCATGAGGCTTCCGCACCGGAACTTCTGGAAGCGCTCTCCAGCGCATGGGAAAAAGCCCGCCGCGGAATTGGATCTTCCATGCGGTAGGTGCCGTCGCAAATTCTCCGCGCCGCCGCGGTTGTTCAGGCGGAAGGCATGAGGGACTTGAACCGGGTCAGGCCCCACCGGGCCAGCCGGAAAAAGCATCCCACCCGCAGGCAGCCCAGACCATAGCGCACACTGCGCCGGAAATTGATCGAAGACGCTTCGGGAAAATATTTTGTGGGACAGCTCACTTCAGCAATGAAAACTCCGAGCCATGCGATCTGCGCCAGCATTTCATTGTCGAACACGAAGTCATTTGAATTTTTCTCCAGAGGGAGCCGCTCAAGCAGGCTGCGCGAGAAGGCCCGGTACCCGGTGTGGAATTCGGACAGCTTCGTGCCCAGCAGAATATTTTCTGAAAAAGTCAGCAGGCGGTTGGAAATATATTTCCACAAGGGCATGCCGCCGGTCAAAGCTCCTCCGCCCAGAATGCGCGACCCCAGCACGCATTCATAAAGTCCGCACGCGATCATGGACGCCATGGCCGGAATCAGCTGAGGGGTGTACTGGTAATCAGGATGAACCATGATGATGATGTCGGCGCCTTCGGCAAGAGCGAGCTGGTAGCAGGTTTTCTGATTTCCCCCATATCCCAGGTTCTGCTCATGTACATGGACCAGCGCTCCGGGCAGGGCCTGCGCCAGCGCAGCGGTGCCGTCCTGGCTGGCGTCGTCCACCACAATAATGCGGTCAACGCATCCGAGGGCCTGCACCTCCTGATAAGTTTTTTGAAGTGTTTTCGCCGCATTGTATGCGGGCATGACCACCACGATTTTTTTCCCGTTCAGCATGGTCCCTTTATGCCATTTTTTTCATGGAATTCAAAATATAATCGAATGGCATTGTAAAAAACCGCTGATGCCTGCGAATTCTCACAAAATGCCGGAAAATAAAGGGAAACGCGGCCTTAAAAAAAGTTCAAAAATAATGAAAAAAAAAGTTTACAAAGCATTTCTGTTCCGGTAGATTGGCTTCAAGAAAGTGGTTGAAATCTGGATATTTGGTTAACCAAAGAGGAGAGAAGAAATGAAGAAGGTATTGGTAGCATTGGTGGTGTTGAGCATGGCGAGCGTGGCAAGTGCCGAACTGCTGGCCTCGTGGGTGACGGGTGATGCGTCCGGCGCTGTGACGGCTGGAACAAACGCCGATGTCGTGGTGTCGGGTCTGTCCCTGTGGGGCGATGCAACGAGCACAGGCACAACGTCTGTGTGGGGCATGCGGACACTGACAACGGGCGGCGGCCTGCAGTTCACGATTTCGTCCATCGCGGACGGACAGCGGATTGAGGATGCCGTTATCTCCGGAACCGCTTCCGGCTCCGGAACCGGTCCCCGTGAAATGGACTGGTTCGTGGACGGCAGCATCGTTTCCGGCCAGAGCATTGTGCGGACGTCAACGACCGCGACAGCGTTTGAGAACACCCTGGGCACGCTGAACAGCGGCGATGTGGTTTCCCTGCGCGCTGATACGGCGGCTGGCACTGTGCGTTCCGGAACTCTTGAGAACTTCACCAACACCGCGGGCACGTTCTATATTACCGCGGCCGGCATGGAGTTGAACGGCAATGTGGTGATCCCGGAGCCGGGAACCATGGCGCTGCTGGGTCTGGGCGGACTGGCCATTCTGGCCGTGCGTCGCAAGATGCTGAAATAATTTCAACAGATAGAAACGAAAAACCCCGCAGAAATGCGGGGTT
>JAKQHR010000066.1 GCA_029557905.1 Verrucomicrobiota bacterium | reverse complement strand
CGCAGGAGGTCGGCAAGAAGGTATGCGGCTTTTTCATACTGTCTGAGCTCCGCGCAATCTTCCGCCAGGCTGATGATGACGTTCTTGCGCTCATTATGCCCGATGAGGCCCGTGCGAAGTTTTTCCTCTGTTTCATCAATGCGCAGGCGGATGGCCTGGGGATTGGAAATATTCGTCAGGGGGTGCTCTTTGCGGCCCTGATAGGGTTTGACGTCGTCTCGCCCGGCGTGATACGCCCGCACATCGAGGACCTGATTTTCATCATAACGGTATTCCAGCCGAATGCGGTCGCCGGCTTTGACCGGGGAGGGAATCTTCCACAATTCGCTCAGAAGGGTGCGGTTGCCGCCTTCTTCCCGCGCAACCACCTCCACGCGAATCGGCAGATCTTCATCTGCAGGGCATTCCGGCAGCATCAGTTTTGTGATTTCCTGATACCCGCCGTTTTGCGGCCAGGGAAGCGGCGCTCCTTTGCTGACCAGATCCAGCGTGCCGTTGCCGGTAACGATGGCGATGGATTCCTGGCAGACCGGCTGAATAACGGGCCGTTCGCTCAACGCCAGAGAAAGGGCATTCAGCGCGGCGCCTCGCGCCACGGCCGTCTGCATCGCATCGGCGGTGGCAAAGCTGAGCATCTCCGCATTCTTGAAGGATGCATGCAGCTTCGGCTTGACATGCGGAATCAGGCAGCTTCCGCCGGCCATTAAAAACAGGTCGATCTGATCTTCCTTAAGATCACTGCGGTGCAGGGCGTCCAGAATCGGCACGAATATGGAAAGCGTCTGATAATATTCCGTCTCTCTCACAAAAAGCATGTTTTCGTTCAGGAAAGGCGCAAGGATTTCGTTAAAGGTTTTCAGATTCAGAGTCGGGTTGACGAGGGTGATTTCCCTGCCGTCATTTAATGTGAGTGAAAATTTCCGGTGGCATGTCTCTTCCAGATCGGCCGGCCAGTCTTTCTGTTCGCCAAGCCCGGCAAGTTTCTCGCACAGCCCGGTTTTCAACTGTTCGGCCACGCTGATGAAGGCCGGTTCGATCATTGTCTTTTTGGTGTTGTAATCCAAGGCATGGCGGTCCAGACCGTTTTGCTCAAGAATCTGGGGCAGGACAACCCCGTAGAGAATGGCCTGGTCAATATCGCCGCCCCCAAGCCGGTTGTAGCGGGAAACGGACAGCGAAGAGACCATCAGTTTTCCCGACAGATCGGTGGACAGGCGAAAAATGGCGACATCGCAGGTTCCGCCGCCAAAATCGAAAACGAGCAGATGCCGTGTCTGACCGATCTCCAGCAGTTGCCTGTCTGAATGTTCGGCCAGGTAGCCGATGAAAGCGGCGATGGGTTCATCGAGCAAGTCGCCGCCCCGGACGGCAAGCTTTGCCAGTGCGGCGGCCTTGAGGGTGTCCTCCCGCTGGGCGGTCTGAAACGATGCCGGCACAGTGACGGAAGTGCGGGCCGGAGCTTGCGCCTTGTCCTTCAGGGCGGCATTTTTGAGATACGCCACGATGCGTCCGCTGATCTCGGCCGCGGACCGGTAGCCCGCAGGCGCCATGTTGTATGTGCGCCTCAGCCCCATATCGTTTTTGACCGCGGCAAAAAGACTGCCTTTTTCAATCAGGCCCTCTTCAAGGCAGCGGCTTCGCAAAAGACGCGCGCCTTCGCCGATAATCTCCCTCCCGTCATGGAGCGCCACAACGGAGGGAACCAGCGGATGCCAGTGGCTTCTGCTGCCCGCGGGCTGTTCAACCGCAAGGCAGCGAATGTGGACGTTGTCTTTTGCCGTTGGATTGTAGATGATTTCCGCAATGGTCGAGTTGGTCGTGCCCAGGTCAATGCCCAGCACCCGGA
>JAKQHR010000062.1 GCA_029557905.1 Verrucomicrobiota bacterium | reverse complement strand
AACTGGTTGCTAACAAGCATTCGGTTGAAGCGATATGCAAACAGTTTCTGGATTTATATGATAAGGTGTCTGAAAATTTGCGGCATTCGTCATGAGTAATTTAAAGTGCATGGTGATTTCTGTTTTCTTCCGCCTGATTAGCGGTCTTGTCCGCCGCTTGCCGTGTGCCGCCCGCCTGCAGACGTTTCTGGTGCGCGCATCATCACGGTTGAGCCGCTGCCGGCTCGATTTCACATTCAAAACCCGGATTTCAGGCCTGCGATGGTCCGCGCTTGCGTTTCCGGATCTGCTCACCAGACACATGCTGTTTTCAGGCATTTATCAGGACGACGTTCTGTTTGCCCTGCGGACCTTTGCGGTTCCGGGTTCAACCGTTTTTGATGTGGGGGGACATCATGGGCTTATGGCTATAGTGGCGGCTTTGTCGGTGGGACCTGCGGGCCGCGTGATATCTTTTGAACCCAATCCGGCCGCCCGCAGATTTTTTGAAAAAAACATAAGTCTGAATGATGTGAAGAATATCCGCATTGAATCCATAGGGTTAAGCGATGAACAGGGCGAGGTTTCTTTTTATGTGCAGCGGGGAACGGCAAGCTGGAACTCATCCTTGTTTCAGGAATTCATTTCGCCGGGTTATGAAACGGAAAAAATGACCATACAGACCCAAACAATGGATCAGTTTGTGACTGAAACCGGTATTGTTCCCAACGTGGTCAAGATTGACATTGAGGGTTCTGAGTTTCTTGCCCTGAAGGGGGCGCGGGAGAGCATACGCAGGCACCATCCGGTGCTGATCATGGAGTTTAATCCCGACGCGGCTGAGGCGGCGGGGACGACCATTGCGGAGATTGTGGATTTCCTGCGGGAAGAATCATATCGCCTTGTTGTTTTCAAGAAGGACCGGCGGCGACGGTATACACGCACTTCATGGGAGGACTTCAGCGAAAACAAGCACTGCCGGGATGATCTGGCAAATGTGGTGTGTTTGCCCAGAGGGGCCGACCCGTGAGGCGGTTAGCGGGATCATGTGCCGGACCCCGTTTTTTCAAATCTCCAGTCTCTGGTCTGTAGTCTCTGGTCTCTGTTTGGTTTTCCAGCTGGTTTTGTGCCGGTAAAATCCCGCCAGATCCAGTGCTCTGGCGAGGCCATAGGCGGCATATAGCGCGCAGAGGGCCGGCCACCAGCGGAGAGCTTTTGCGCGGAACGCAATCAGGCCGGCGGGCCCCGCAATCAGCACGGCGAGCGGCACAAGAAGGAGCAGGAAGAACGATGAACCCGTTATCAGGCTTCCGCAAATGCCCGCTGCGGAGACTATTGTGCACACAAGAAACAGCGCGGAAAAGAGGGGGGCGTTGCCTCCGGTGCGTCCGGCCCCGTCGTCCATGATTTTTTTGTAGCTGGTCCTGTTGGCGTGCCAGAGTTGCTGCCGGAAAAATGCTTTCAGTGTGGCCGGTTCACCATGGTGGACCACTTTAAGGGCCGGAATGCCCAGCACCGTCATATTGTTCCGGCAGGCACGGAAAACAAAATCCGTGTCTTCACCGGTAGGCAATTGTTCGTCAAAGCCATTTAGTGCCTCCGCTGCCGCCCGGGTTATGAGCATATTCCGGGTGGTGATGAGGCGAAACGCATCATTGATGACAGCGGGGCGGCCCCGCCACGATTCGAGCTGCGGATTCTTGTTCATCCAGTGGATGCGCCATGCCGTTTGCACCCAGGTGCCGGGTGAGGGCGGCATCACGGGCCAGCCGATGATCATTTCCTTCTCGGCGGAGAGAACCGGGATTGCCTGCTGAAGCCAGTCCTCTGCCGGTTCGCAGTCGGCATCCAGAAAGGCAATCCAGTTTCCGGAGGCTTCTTTAAGTCCTGCGTTCCGGCAGACGGGAATATTCGCGCCCGGGAGGAGAATGATTTTGGAAAAACCGGCGCTCCGGGCCACTTCAACGGTTTGGTCCCGGCTTCCCCCGTCCACAAGTATGGTTTCGATAATCACAGAAGAATCGCGTGCCAGTACATCAATGGCTTTCTTGAGTCTCGAGAGATGCCGTTCCTCGTTCAGGGCAACAACGATGATGGATAACGTATTTTGCATGGAAGCATAATAGGCGTGAATGCTTCATGAGGCACGCCAATAATTTGCTGAATAACACGTGAGAAACCTGAGAACAACCATGGAAGCCGTCGCCAGTATTTTCCAGTCGCGCTTTAAAATTCTTGCATACCATTCTGTTGTGCCGGTGAGCCGGAGCCGTTATGAGATTGCCTCGGAGGTTTTTGAAAAACAGATGGATTGTCTGTTTTCTGCGGGTTATCGCGCGATCTCCCTAAAAGATGCGCTTTCATCCATGCAGTCCGGATGCGTGGACTCAAAGTCTGTGGTGATAACATTTGATGACGGATATAAAGCGCTGGTGGATCATGCATTTCCCGTTCTCAGCCGTCGCGGCTGGCCGGCAACAGTGTTTGTCCCTGTGGCGCACATTGGCGGGCAGTATGAATCATCCGCGCTTATGAACTGGGACGATATAAATGAAGCTGTGAAAAAGGGCATTGCATTCGGCTCTCATACCATGAACCACAGGAACCTGCTTGAGTTGAATGATGAGGATCTGCAGAATGAGCTTGCTGAATCCCGCCGGATTCTGGCTTCTGAACTTGGTTTGTCGTTTCATCCACTGGCCTATCCCTATGGATATTTCGACCGGCGCGTTGCTGATGCGGCGAAGGCGTCCGGCTACGATCTGGCTCTGACCTTTGGCAGCATTCTGAGCAACACCAGCCGAACGAATCCGTTCGAGATGAAGCGCGAGCAGGTGCTTTGCTCGACAACCCAGAAGGCCTTCTCGCGTAAAGTTGACGTGCGCTATGACCTGCAGCGTAAACTCTGGCACATGATTATTCCGGAACGTTAGACTCGCCAGGCAACTGCAGACCAGAGGCTGCAGCGGAATATTGGAATGATGGAATGTCGGATTCAAGTCTCCGGTCTTCATATTTCCTGTA
>JAKQHR010000059.1 GCA_029557905.1 Verrucomicrobiota bacterium | reverse complement strand
TCCCGCGCGCGGCCATGGTGGTCCAGGCCAGCAGAACCAGCAGGGCATTCGCCAGCATCACAAAATGAAACCGGCTGATATGGCTGACCTCGGAACCCGGAATCCTGATCGCCGCATAGACCAGAAGCAGCAGGCCCGCGCAGAATCCGGGCGGCAGGCGAACTTCTCGCAGATCGGGGGCGAACAGCGGACGCAGGAAAAACAGCAGCAACCCGGCGGACGAAAAGGTCATCATCAGCGAAATAGACCAAGTCCTCACTCCGCCATATAGAAAAAGACCCGCGAGGGACGGCACCAGCAGAAGAATCAGAATGATCCCGTCATACATTCTGCGACGAACAGAAAAAGGAACAGGAACAACATGGCTTCGGCGGCGACGGCGGCGGGGTTCCCGGATTTCATCGGTCGGCTGCATTGGCCCAGACTAAAATACGCTTCGGGGAACCACAATCACATCCTCCGCCTCGATGGAAATGTCCTTCTCGGGATTCTTCTCTATCTGCTTGAGGTCATGGAGCGTGGAATTGTCGCCTCGCAGCAGCCGCACCTTCTTCGGCTGGGCAAATTCGGTGTAGCCGCCCGCCGTAGCAATGGCCTGCATCAGGGTGGTGCCGCTGAGGAGCACAAAGCGGCCGGCGCTTCTCACTTCACCCCGAACGAAATAACTCTGCTGCTGCATGACCACATTGACGCTGATATTTTTGTAAATTTCAGCTTTCAGATAGGCCTCGCGGATGGCGCGCTCCAGTTCAGATGTGGTCTTTCCGGCTGCATGAACCTCGTTGATGTAGGTCAGCGTAACATAGCCGTTTTCGTCCACAACATCCTGAATCTCCTCCTCGCGGGGAATGCCCCGCAGGTAGATGGCCACCATGTCGCCCGCCTTGAGCTGATACGGGGAGCTTCCGGATGAGGAACGGCTTTCCGTCACGACAACGGGTTCCCGGGGAACTGACGGGGGCGGAACCGCAACAGCCGGACGGGCCGCGGACGGCGCAGGGCGGCGGGCAACGGGAGCGGTCACCTCCAGACGCGCCGGCGCCGGCGCGATTTCGGAAGGAGTCGCAGCAGGATGAACGGCCGGGCGAATCGGAGAAGCAGCGGGCGGAGCGGACCGTTCAGCGGCGGCCGGCTGGGACGGGGTCTGCGCCCGCGCGGCGCGCTGCGCAGCGGCAAGGCGTTTCTCTTCTGCTTTTTTCCGCTCCTTCTCGGCCTTCTTCTCCCTCTCCAAGCGGGCCTTTTCTTCCTTCTGGCGGCTGATCTCCTCCTCGCGCCGGGCCTTCTCGCGGGCCTGCTCGTATTCACGCGCCTGCCGCGTATAGCGGGAGGAATAATCAGGATAGCTGTATGCCGGAGGACGGTTCGACCGGCAGCCGGTCAACATAGACAACATCACTGCCCCGAAGAGCGCCATTCGCATTCCTGTCTTCACGCTGATCAAATTCTCCCCTCCTGTTCCGCTTTTGAAGCCGGCGGCGGCTCCACCTGCGACTCCTCGCCGGGAGCGTAGTAGTGAGAATAATAGGAATGATAGTAATAATAGTAATCATCCCTCATGATGTTAATATTATTGAGCACCACCCCGATCAGCTTCCCGCCGACATTTTCGACAATCTGCTTGGCGCGGGTGGAAATCATCTTGGGGTACTTCCTGTACTGGATCACCAGCAGAACCGCGTCCATTTCACTCACCAGAATCGAGGCATCGCTCACACCCATCACAGGCGGCGAATCGAAGAAGACGTAGTCATAGCGGCTCTTGAGATTTTTGACCAGTTCGCGCAGCCGCTGGCTGTCCAGCAGGCCCAGCGAGGAGCGGGGAAGCTTTCCGCTGGGAAGGAAATGCAGATTCGGCAGACTGGTGGCCTTGATGGTTTCTTCGATCGGCACATCGCGCATCAGCACGTTGGTGAGTCCGAAACGGTTGGACATGCCCAGAATGGTGTGCTGCACGGGACGGCGGAGATCCGTGTCCACAATCAGCACTTTGTCCCCCAGCTGGGCGCAGATGAAGGCCAGATTGAACAGGGTCGTGGATTTGCCTTCGCCCACACCGCCGCTCACCACCACATAGGCGCCGCCGGACTTCTTGGCCGCGAACTGCATGTTGGTCCGCAGCACGCGATAGGCCTCGGCGTGCGGACTTTCGGGTCCCTCTTCAATCAGGGGGCGCACCTTCTGCGGGATCACACCCAGCACCGGCAGCCCCATGGACCGCTCCACGTCGTCCACGGTCTTGACGGAAGTGTCCAGGTACTCGATGAAGAACGCCAGACCGATCGCTCCGACCAGACCGATCACCAGACTCAGGACAATGTTCACCGCGATGTTCGGGCTGACCTGGCGCAGGGGGGGTTCGGCGGGGTCCACGATTTCCACCGCTGTGCGCGGCACCTCAAGCGAAATGCCCTCCTGGGCCACGCGCGCCTGAAGGGCTTCCAGGATGGCCCGCTGCACATCCAGCTCGCGCTGGGCTTTTTCGAACGGGAGAAGCTTGTCGCGCTCTGACTCGATGTCCTCAATGCGGGCTTCGCTGAGGGCCATTTCGAGGGCCTCATATTTCTCACGGGCAACGGCATAGTCCGCCTCAAGGCCTTTCTTCAGGCCCGCCAGCGCATTCTCCAGCTGCTGCTTCAGCTCGTCGCGGCCGGCCACAAGGCGCTTCACCTCGGGGTGGTTGGACCCGTAGGTTTCCAGCGCCAGCTTGAGGCTCACCTCGGTGTTCACCAGGTCAGAACGGATCCGCGCCAGGGCCGGATCGTTCACTATATAGGCCGACGCGTTGAGCAGGTCCTCACCCTCGAGATTGACCAGCTGTTCGTAGCGCGCCTTGCGCACCACCCGATCCACGTTGGCGGCGAGGCGGTCGGCCTCCAGCTGAGACAGGCGGATTTTATCCACACTGACGCCCCGGTCCAGCATGGATACGCCCAGCTCCTCACGGATGGACTCCACCCGGTTCTCGACAGCATCCACCTTGTCCTGCTGCTTCTTCATTTCGTTCTGAAGGGAATCGATGGCGGACTTGATTTCGCGGCGTTTCGCCTGAAGCCGGTGATCGCGATACACATTGGCCACCTCGTTCGCCAGCCGGGCGGACTCCTGCGGCTCGCCGGAGTAGACCGTGATCTCAATGAGGCTCGTATCGCGGGCCACCGCCACACTGATGGATCCGAAGAGCATTTCGTAGGCTTCTTCCCGGGTCAGGCTCCGTTCGCCGTCCAGAAACCGCTGGCCCCATATCTCCTGCAGATTCAGATTGCGGATCACCTCATAGAGAATCGGTTTGGACTTGATGATTTCGTACTGGGTCCGGAGGAAAAAAGGATTATAGGCGGCGCTGAACTGGCGCTCAAACACATCGATATCGGTTGCATCCTGCCGCACCAGAATCCGGACCGTGGCCGCATATTTCTTGGGAAGCATGAACGTAACACCGGTTCCGGTAAGCACCACCAGCAGGGTCACAGCAAGGATCACCTCCTTGCGCGAGCGGATCACCCGCCAGTAGTCCAGAAAATGCAGTTGTGCTTCGTTCGACTGTTCCATATCTGTTCCGTCTCTAAAATGCCAGTGAGGCGCACAGTGCGCCCCACTAGCTTCCTTCAGCAAATAAATGCATTCGCCCCCGCCGGGCGGGGGTTCAAACCGATCTTAAAGCTGAACCTTCCAGCCGACATGAATCCGGTTGCGCTCATAATCCCCGCGCAGTTCCGAATCCACATCGCTGTACTGCCAGCCGGTTTCAAGCCAGTTGGACTTTGTCACCTGATATGTCAGGCGCGCGCTGACCTGCACAATGTCTTCTGAACCGCTCGTGGCCAGCAGCAGCATATCCTCTTCCGCGCCGGAGGCGATATCATCGGCGTCGTAGTCACTGGATGTGAAAGCCGTGGAGACATAGGCGGAAATGCGGGCCGTGACATCATGCGCGATGCTGGCAAAAAACCGGGTGCGCTCCTGATTGGAGTAGGGATAGATATCCGTTTCCATCAGCGCAAAGCTGGCGCCCAGCGAAATGCGGGTGGCCGGCGAAGGCAGGAAGGTCAGCGAGGCTTCGCCATAGGGCGACGATTCGCTTCCCGACTCGGTCTCCATGTCCTTGTTCATGTAGCCGGCGCGGGCGCTTCCCAGCAGGGCCGGGCTGAACATCTGCTCCAGGCCCAGGCCAACCTGAACCGTGTCAGAGCCGCGGTCCACAACATCCGTATTCTCATACTCAATGGATTCCGCCCGGAGTTCGGCCAGCACGGCCGTTTCCGGAACGAACTGGTTGCGAAGCGTGAGACCGCCGACCAGAATGTCATAGTCCTGAACGTCCGCGATTTCATCCTCATCATAGCGCAGAAGGATGTGGCGGCCGGCGATGTCCAGGCGGGTCTCCGGACGAAGCGTCACGGAAAGGGTGCCGTTCACGGTGTTGTAGGTGTAATCGTTCTCCTGGCGGATGGTTGTGTCACGCTCAATCAGCTCGGGAAGTTCTGCAATGCGAAGTGATTCCTTGACGCCAAGGGACAGACGCGGCGTGAATTCATGATTGAGGATGAAATCCAAATCATGATGGATGTCCTCATTGTCCTCATCGCGATCAAACCAGTAGACAAATCCGGGCTTGTAGCGAAGACTGATGAAGGTTTGCTCGAGGCTCATGTTTCCGATGAACTCGATTTCTTCAATCACCTTTACGCTTTCGTCTTCCTCTCCCTTGATTTCTTCGCGGATGTTGTCGTCAAATTCAAGGCGCAGACGGTTGACGAGCTGATAGCTGCGGCCTTCGCTCTGCGCAAGGACAATACCCTGCAGGGCAAAGAGAACCGCAATCGACGCGCACAAACATGTCTTCCAGTTCATAATATTCCTCTCCTGGGTTTCCCGGATCATCATTTTATTCAATCAATATCAGTTGGGGGTCATCGGACGGACGACCACCGGCGGAAATTCAACTTCCTGAAGAATCTGCTGCAGCGCCACATAGGTAAGCGCGACATTGGCATCGGTGCCGAACTCGGGCGAGTCGGGCTCACCGAATTCCTGACTGTCCTTCAGGGGGTCAGTCTGTGAACCGCCCTTGAACACATTGGCCACGACCGGCTCCGCGAGGGGCCGCAGACTGTCTGCCGCCTGGCCGATGCTGTCAATATTCACGCCCAGACTGGCAAGAAAATCCACCCACGATTTGTCGCTGTCGGGATTCTTGACCTCATCGCCGCGCTTCATGGCCAGCACAATCACGCGGGCCAGATCCGCCTTGGTGACCACCTTGTCCACATTCCACCCGTCCTTGGGCTGAATGCCGTTGAGGGCCAGCACTTCGGCGCACTCATAGGGGGTCGGGGCAGCCGGAAGGAACCGGGCCAGACCCAGAACATTGACAAGAATCGCCGCCAGTTCACCCTGGGTCACCTGCTCCTTGGCGGGAGCCGCCCACACACCCGGCACAGTAAAAGCCACGCAAAGCAATACAATCATCGCAATCGTCTTTTTCATGTTTATCCGACCCTCCGATCTGATCCTGTTCTGTATTTTCAAAAAATCCCCGCCCGCCACAATATTTCCAGCGGTTAACCTGACTCAATTTCCAGTAAACTACCTTTGCGCAGGCGTATCCGTCAAATGAAAAAACCTTTTTTTACGGCACTCACGGCCGCCGGGGAGGCTGACATTCCCTGAAAAAACCCGTTCATTTCAGTTCATCTGCATGCTAGTATCCGCGCCATGTTGCGAAAGATCACAGCATGGCTTCCGATCGTTCTTGCCGCCGTCTGCCTGCAGGCCGGGGATTCTGCCGTTCAGTCGCTGGTGCAATTCCGTTTTGCGGCACCGGAAACAACTGAAAAAGCATGGGTTTCGCGCGACAACAGCCCGCCCGCTGTCCCGGGGCGCGGCGGAGGAACCACCTTTCGCTGTCCCCTGAAACAGCGGGACCGGGTTTACTGGGATCAGACCGTTTCTCTGGACTTGTCACGATTCACCAGCTTTGAAATGGATCTGGCCTGTCCCCATCCCGAAGCCCTGCGGTCGCTCGGGATCTACTTCAAAAGCGGGAAAGGATGGTATGTCTGGAACAAGCCGCCGGCCTACGCCGGCCGGCAGACCGTACTGATGCCAAGGAATCTCTTCTCCGTCGAGGGCTCTCCGGCTGGCTGGCACAAGATCGAAGCCATCCGTTTTTCGCCGTGGAAAGGGAATCCGGAAAACACCGAGATCACGGTGTACAGCCTCGCCGGGCGCAAAGACCGGATCCTGATTATGCCCGGAAGCGAAACCGAGCCGGCCGAAAAGGCCGCCTCCCGGCGGGCAGCCCAGCGCCTCAGTGACTGGCTGGCAGGACTCAACATCCCTCATGGCCACCTGTCCGGAGATGCCATCCCGGCCGAAACGCGCCTGCTGATTCTGCCCTATAACCCCGCGCTGTCCGCCGGACAGCGGAAATCAGTCGCTTCATTCCTTCAGCGCGGCGGAAAACTGATGGTGTTCTATTCCGCCGATCCTGAACTGGCCCGCTTGATGGACGTCAGGCTCGGCGCCTACGCCGCCGCAAAGAACCGCGGACAGTGGAGCGCCTTCGCATTCCGCAATCCGAATGAATGGCTTGTCCCGGCACGGGTGCCGCAGCAGTCGTGGAACATCCGGCCGGTCACTCCGCTCGCGGGCCGGGGAGAAATCATCGCCGAATGGCTGGATGCGGAAGGCCGGCCGACCGGGGATCCCGCGTGGGTCTCCACGGGCCGGGGCCTCTGGATGACACACATTCTGCTCGGTGACAACCCGCAGCAGAAACAGGCCATGCTGCTGGGCCTGCTGGGAAGGCTGGAGCCCGAAGT
>JAKQHR010000053.1 GCA_029557905.1 Verrucomicrobiota bacterium | reverse complement strand
AGCCGCAACAGACTTCTTGGGGCAAATCTGACGAGCTTTGTCCCAATCGTAAGGAACACGAGTGATTGAAGGCTGGAAAGGCTGGCGTAGCCCCAAGACGCTTGCCATACCGGAGTGTAGGTGTATGTGCACAGGACCCCTGCAAGGACGACAAACGGGAAAACCATAGCTGGAGCATAACTCCAGGATCGCTTTGGGCCTGACTCCCGCATGCCTTGAAGCAGTGCAAGGAATGGAAGGACGAAGTACCACGCAGCTATGAGTGGAAAATCACATGTCTGAATGCCGCGCATGTAGCCCAGGTAGCCAGCTGCAAGGCCAAGGGACAATGCGGATACAACCGCGCCGACGGCGTAAGTGACATAACTCATAGTTCTTTCCTCCATGCCCAACGTCGCAGGTCAGGCGCGCTGTAAAGCGTCACCTGCACCTGCTGGTTCGGCGTTTCCTACTTCTGGTCCGGCAGTGAAGAAGGCTGTTCCTTGGACTTCTTTCTGCGAGACGCCAGGGAAATACCATGAGCAATCCAACCGATGAGCATTGGGGCTGCAAGTGCGTAGACACAAATGCCCATGATACCAGCGAACAGCTTCAGGTTTGCCTGCCCGGACTTCTGCGCGACCGGCATCAGCATTCCGTTCAGAATGCCGAGGCCGACAAACACGAGCGATGCTGTCAGAAGGTTGATTCGGGGCATTAGGAGGCAGTAGGCCACCGCGAACCCGGTTGCCAGGATGGGAATACCCGGCAGCGCATTGAACTTGGAAATGTTCGCGAAGTTGATTAGTGCTACCACGATCGCCGTAATATAGAAAGCCTTGTAGTTCTTCTCCTTCATTCTGCTGTCCTCCGCGGCACTTTGTTTCGGGACTGGCATCAGGACTTGCCGCCTCATCCTTCCGCCGAACGTCGGCAGCCACCAACCGCCGGGAGCCGAAGGCGTACGGCGGTTGGGTGGGCTGCCTTGTTGGGAATAGTCTCTCTCTTCTTTTCGGGATTGTCGAGGGGTTTCGGGTTAGCCCCGCCGGTCTGACTCTCTCTTTTTCCTCTCCGGTCGCTCCGGATGTCCAAGACTGCCCATTGATCGGCCTGTCCGTCGCTCTTCCGTTGTATTCACTTCTCATGAGATGTGGATAAACAATCGCAAGACCTTCACGGTCTGGAAATCCTGAAGCTTCCGTGATTCTTTTTTCCTTCGTTCCCAACGTCGAGCGTGACCCTCGTTTCACCTGGCGTCCGCGCCGGGTGAAACGTAGGTGTCCACGCTCTTGTTCGGCATTGCGCACTCCTGTTTCTCGTCGGTCGAATATGTTTCAAGGAGCGTTGCGATTTCGGAATGTCCGGCATTCCTTGCTACTGTGAGCGGCGTCCGGCCATCCCGTGTTGTCGCATTACGATTAGCGCCGTGTTTGAGTAGCATTCTCACAATCTCGATGTTGCCTTTCCATGATGCATATATCAATGCCGTTCCTCCACCCTGATCCGCTTGGTTGGGGTCTGCTCCCTTTGAGAGGAGCAGCCGAACGACATCCTGGTGGTTTCGGGCAACCGCGAGCATCAGGGCTGTTCCTCCTGCTGGCACTTGCTCCGTTCCAGGTCCCGGGCTATTCGCGTCGGCGCCTCTGTCAAGGAGGCTGCTTACTTCATTCATTCTTCCGAGCCCGGCCGCAATTCGCAATTGGGAATTGATGTCTTCCTTGCTGGAGGTGTCCGGCTTCTCATCAGAAGTGACGCCTTGTGTACAGTCGCAGCCTGCCAGAGCCTTCCAAAACGCCCGTTCGCTCTGAGTGTAGGCCGATGGCATGACATACTTGCAGATAAGCCCATTTGGCCCACGCGCGAAATACAGGAACACAACGACGGCGACGATTGTGATGACTGCATTTGATCCTTTGCTGGTAGACGTCTCCTGTACATTCGTCTTTGGCGCTGTGCCCTTTCCCCTCCCTTCGATCTTAAACGGCATGAAGTCCGAAGATCCACAAACCGGACATTGCAATTCGCTCTTTGGGAAAACCGCAGCGCATTTCGAACAACGTACATTGTCGAGTGTATCAGTCATGTCTTACCTCCTGCCGAACAAGTTATTGGTAAGTTTTCTCTCTATCTACAGATTTAAAACATAAAGTCAAGCAAAAAGGGCCCAAATGTGGCCCAAAATGGCGAAATCCTTTCTTGTGTTCACGCATTTTGGCGTGATAGAAAGTTTTCTGTCTTTTCCCATGAAGAGTTTGCCACAGAGTTTAAGAGCGGCGTTTATAAAAGGGGAATGCTCTCGCTGAAATTCTTCAGATGCTCAGCTCGACAGACAGGCCCTTGGCGGTGTCCCATGCGGCACAGACGGTGCCGCAGGTCAGTTCGGCGCGGCCGTTCCCGCATCGAATCTGAACGGCCTGTTCCGGATGCCGGTTTTTCAGGATGTCCGCAAGGCAGACGGCTTTTTCGATTCCGTCACCGCGCCTGAAGTTCCAGACTTCGTCGGGCTGGGCAAGGCGGCTTCCGTCGTAGATGGATTCGCCGTCGAACTCGTCCAGCAGCCGGATGACTTCCTCATCTGACTTTTCCGCGGCGCCGCTCACCGCGACGGGATTGCGTTCGATGGCGGCTTTCATGAAGGGCTCCCAGCCGGCGCGGGCCACATCGCGCAGGGCGTGGAAGGCCAGCCCGGCGACGGGATGCGTCCCGCGCACAGAAAGCAGATATTCTTCGATCTGTTCCCGGCTCATTTCCGGGTCAATCTCGAGCGGATCGCGGGTCACATAAGTCTTTTCGCGCCCCGGCAGACGCGGTTCGACATGGATGAACTGCATCAGGGCCTCCATGATTTCATAGGCGCGGGAATGTTCGCAGTTGAAGGACTGCACCAGCTTCATTACATCGTCGGGCCTGCTGGCGTCCACCTTGTTCTTCCTGAAGAAATCCTCGAACTTGTTCAGCGAGATGCGCCCCTCGATCGGCGCGCTGAAGAATTTGTATTCATCAATGTCCGCCAGGAGCTTGTCGCGCGTCTGGCTGTCCATGCGGAAGGCGCTGGAGTCTTCATAGAGGAAGGCGGTGTTGAGCGGGATATAGCGGGGCTTGCCGTGGCAGACGTGCTCAACCTGGAAGCATTCCTGCAGCTCGCGGTTGAAGCGCAGGAAGCTGGTCAGAATATCCATGTCCACGGTGGTGGTCAGGAACGACGAAAGCTTGTTCGTGAAACGGTCCATGGCGGCGGTGTCTATGGTGGCTTCGGGATACATCACGTGAATGTGCCCGCTGACATGGGTGACGATGGTCACCTGCTCATTGCGCAGGGCCCGCTGGGCCTTGGCGGTCAGTTCGGTCCCGTTGAACCACATGGGCTTGGTGACGATGCGGCGGTTGTTGGTGATGATGCCGTCCTTCACGTCCACAAAGTTCTGCGAGTGGAGCGGGGTGGCCATCAGGAAGATGTCCTCAAGGGGCACTTTGCAGATGATGAACAGGGCCGCCGCGTAAAGCGCCGCCAGCGAGACGCATTCCCCCGCGCCGCCGGAATAGCCGGGCTTGAAGCGGAAGGCGTCCATGGCCTCGACGGTTTCCGTTTTCCAGTAGGGGATGGTGTCGCTGGTGTACTGGTCGAGGCCGAAGTGCTTGCGGATATCCATGTCGAAATAATACCGGTCGCCCTCATAACCGAACAGGGCATTGCTTTCGCTCAGTGTCTTTTCGTCAATCCACTCTTTGAACCGGGCCACTTCCCGCTGCTGGCTGGTGAGGCCCCAGGTCTCCAGATCGAGGTTGAACTCGTAGTGGTCTATGATGAACTGCTTGAGGCGCAGGATGCGCCGGTAGGGGGTCATCCTGTCCAGCTTGTCGAACCACTTGTCTTTGCGCCATTCCCAGATGCGCGGAGACATGATGTTCGCCAGCACAAGGCTGAAAAGCAGTTCCGGGAATATGAAAATCTCCATGTCGGAGAGCGTGACGGCCGATGACTGTTTTTCGAGCAGTTCTCTGTTCGTGTTCATGGGCATCACTTTAACGCTCCGCGGGGCCGAATCAATAGCGAATGAGGGGCCGCCGCGGGAAAATGCTGGAATCGGTCTGTCGAATGACGTACATTGCGAGGCAAATGACATCAGACGACCACAACGACGGCGCAGATCTGCTGCTGAATCTCAATTTCGAACCCGACTGGGCGAAGAAGGCGCCCTCCGTGAATTCCTGTGCGGGCGGGGACCGGGATGAGGAGCGCCCCCGCCGTCCCCGCCGGGACCGTCCTCCGCGTGATGCGCGCGACCGGGACCGCCGGCCTCCGCGCCGGGACCATTCCGGGGAGCGTCGCGAACGCCTCCGCGATCCGCAACGGGCTCCGCGCCCGCCGCGTGTGGAGCCGCTGAACGCCGAAGTCCATTTCCTGCCGGAGAAGAACAACATCGGGGCCGTGGTGCATCTTGTCCGTGCCCGCAAGCAGGCCTTCCCGCTTTTCGGGCTGGCTTCGATTTTCCTTTCGGATGCCCGGCACTATCTCATCAAACTGACGGCGCCCAAAGGGCAGTCGCTCGAATTTCATCAGTGCGGGGTGTGCCAGCTGGTGTTCCTGAACAAAGCGGATCTGGAGCAGCATGTTCTCGCTGCGCATCTTGATGTGCATTTCGCGGTGGAGGAGCAGGAGACCGAGCCACCCGCCGGAAAATTTGTCTGTGTGGGGCGCTGCCCGAAGACGGGCCTGCTGCTGGGACCGCCAAACTATCACGGATTCAATGCGGCGCTTCAGGAGCTGCATGCCAAGCATTATGCCGGCATGTCCCTGCAGGACTGCCGCGCGCGGATTGAGATGATTCATGATCAGGATGTGATTGAGGAATGGCGGAACTCCTGCCGCCGGACGACTGTTTACCGCCCGAAATCCGCCCCGGCGGATGCGCCCGGGCTGACGCGCGACCAGGCGGAGGCCCTTCTGAGGGAGAAGCATCTGAACCGGATGATGCACAGCAGGAGCCGGGTGATCATGCCGGCCGCGCTGATCGCGCAGCTCCCGGATGAATCGCTCACGGCGCGGATCCGGCAGGCATGGAATCGCGAGACCAAGCGCCCGTTCACTCTGGCGCTCGCGCTGCAGCCTGCGCTCAAGCACATGGGCCTGCATGTGTTCCGGTCGAAGGGAAGCGATCACTATGTGTCGGCCATCAAACCCAGTCCGATTGATCCCGGCCATGCCGTTCCCCTGATACGGTCCATCCTGGAGTTCGTTGAATCGCATCCGGATTCCAAGCTGCCGGCGGTGCTGGAGGCCCTCGCGCCCGGCGGCGCGGCCGACTCCGGGGAGACCGCCGAACTGATTCAGTCTGTAACATGGCTGATTGAAAAAGGACATGTGATCGAGTATTTTGATGGTACTTTCCGTCTGCCCGGCAGGGGCCGGCCGATGGACAAGGGGAAGCAGTCAATTGAAAAAGAACGTCAAAGAGAAGACGCTGGCCCGGGCGCAAGTCCAGGTTGAGCGGCACGAGGCGAAGTATATCATTCCCCCCGCCCTTGTGCCGGAAGTAAGAGAATACATTGCGCCTTTTTGTCTCCCGGACCCGAACGGGACGGGCAATCCGCCGGAATACACCATCACCACCATTCAGTTTGACACCGCGGATTTTTCACTTCATCACGCCAAGCAGCGGGAGTCCCTGAACCGGTTCAAGCTCCGGGCGCGAACCTACGGCGAGCCGGGAACCGGCAAGGTGTATCTGGAGGTGAAGCGGAAGTTCAACGGGGTGATCGTCAAGTCGCGCGCCTCGATCCCTTTTGAGGCGTGGAGCGAGGCGCTGATCCGTGAGGACCGGCTTGATCTCCGCTTCAAGAACCGCGCGGAAGAGGAGGGCTTTCTTGAATTCAAGCGCCTGATGCGGGAGGTCGGGGCGGAGCCGGTCCTGCTGCTGCGCTACGTGCGCGAATCGTATTTCGGGAAGATTGATCACTATGCGCGGGTGACTTTTGACCGCCAGCTCTGCTATCTGCCCTCAAACGGCTGGACCGACTGGGGCACGGGCCGCGAATGGATCGCGATGGACACGGGGATCGTGCAGAACCAGCAGAACCGGTACTCCGGCGTGGTGCTGGAGCTGAAGACGCTGCGTGACGCGCCGCAGTGGATGATTGATGCGGTGAAAAGATTTGATTTGATACGGTGCGGCAACTGCAAGTACTCTTCGGCGGTGTGGGCGGAGTCCCTGTTCAGCGGCCTGCCGGGGGTGCCGGATTATGCGGTCGAGCTGCTGGGTTTCTGATGGTCGAAAAACAAGGAAAGCTATGGATGAGTTTCTGACAGCGTTTGCGCCGGTTGAATACCTGGGGGCTGAACAGATCATGCTGTCGTTCCTCCTGAGCTTCATCCTGTGCTCCGCGATCGCATTTGTCTACACCTGGACCTTTCAGGGCTTCTCCTATTCGCGATCGTTCGTGCACACCCTGATCCTTTCCGGCATCATCGTCTGCATGCTGATCATGGCCATCGGCAACAACCTCGCGCGCGGCCTGGGCATTCTCGGCACACTGGCGATCATTCGTTTCCGCACCCCCGTGCGGGATCCCCGCGACATGGTGTTCCTGTTTTCCACGCTGGGCATCGGCATCGCGTGCGGCGCCAACACGTTCAATGTGGCCATCCTGGGCACGATAACCATCTCGGCGGTGGCGCTGATTCTGCACTGGTCGCCTTTTGCGTCGCGGCGCGAGTATGAGGGCCTGCTGCGGTTCATGCTCCCCGCCGAATTTGAACACGAGGCCGACGTGCAGGATGTGATGCGGGAATGCTGCTCGTCCTTTGCGCTGATTGCGATGCGCGAGGCGGTTCAGGGGGACATGATTGAATACTCATACCATGTCAAGCTTCTCGATCCGACCTATCAGGCCGATCTCGTGGACGGCCTGCACGCGGTCGAGGGACTGATCGGCGCGAATCTGCTGATGCACAGAACCACGGTGGAGCTGTAGGTATGAAGGAGCAGATCAACGCGGTAAAGGATCAGCATGGCAGGAGGCGGTTTGTGTTCACATGGCGCCGGATCATCCGGAACTGGCCCGTTCTGGGCTGGCTGCTGGCCATCGCGGCGGCCATCTGGATCTACGGCCGGAGCGCGAGGTTTGGCAACATCACCGGCACGGTGGACGCCGTGGTGGAGGCTGTGGCCCCGCTGGATACAGCCCGGCTGCTTTCGATTGACGTGACGCTGGGAGAGCGCGTCAGGGCCGGACAGGCTCTTGCGCGCCTGGACACCACGGTTCTTGATGCGGACCTCGCCGAATACGAAGTGGAGCGCGTGGAAACCGAGGGCAGCATGGCCCGGGACATGCTTCAGATGGTGCGGCAGTTTGAGACGGCCGTGAAGGAAGCCGAGTTCCAGCTGGGCCAGGTTCAAATGGAGCACAAGAGCGCGCAGGGCGAACTTGACCAGCTCAAAAAAGAATACAGCCGGCTGCTGCCGCTGATTGAAAAGAGAACCCTGACTGAGGATGCCGTGGCTGAAATCCGTCCCCGGCTGGCCGCGCTGGAGGAGATGATGAAGTCCTATCCCGGCCTGATCGCTGTCGCCGATGAGCGCCTGCGGTCCGCCGTGCGTGACCGCGACCAGCTCATCGAGTGGATCGGGGCGAAGGACGGCGAAGATATTGCGGGGGCCATCGCGCGGCAGATGCAGAACCGCCTGAAGGTTCTGGAGAAAAGCCGCGCCTCCCGCGAGCGTGAACGCAACAACTATGTGCTGCGCGCGACGCAGGACGGCGTCGTGGCCTCTATTTGGGGTGATCCCGGAGAGGTGATCATTGCAGGCATGCCGGTGATCCGCATCGTGCAGGAGAAATCATCGCAGGTGGTGGGTTATCTGCCCGAGGTCTATGTCGCCAGCATGCAGGTCGGCCAGCGGGCGTGGGTGTGGCGCAATTCCAGCGGAAGCCGGCACCGGGTTCCCGCGAAAGTGACTGCCGTTTCGCCGGAAGTGAACGATTTGCCGACCCGGCTGAGTCCTTTTGCGAACCAGATTGTGCGCGGGCGCCGCGTGGTGCTGGAGCTTCTGGAGGAGAACGATCTGGTTCCGGGCGAAAGTGTGCAGATCCGCACCTCTGACGGCCGGTGGTTCTGAGTGCGCCGGGCGGATACAAAAGCGGTGCGGGCGGAATGGCGGAGGCTGATGAACTCGAAAAGGGCAGCGTGGGTCAGTGTCTCGGCGGCCGCGCTTCTGCTTTGCAGCGGATGCCGTTCAACTCATCCGCCCGGGAAGCTGATTGCATCGAGCCCCTTTCCCGACCGGGAAGAACTTGCGGTGGCGGTGTCGGAAGGGCGCGGGCCCGTGGAGCTCTCTCAGGCGGTGTCCTATGCCCTGGCCACTCATCCCCGGATTGGCGCCATGAGGGCGCAGGTTTTCCGCGCGTCTGGAAACATCGCGGAGGCCGTGACCATGCGTTCCCCGGAAATCAATTTCGGGTTTGGCCGCGAGGACGAGGATTCAAGCGGCTGGGCGCGTGAAACCGAAACGGGAAGCAGCAGAAGATCCGGTTCCGAATCAAGCTCTTCCTCCGAGGCGGGGTCCGAGCGGTCCGCTTCCGATTCATGGCAGGGCGGCATATTCGATGAAAGTTCCTCCGGCACCCGTGATTCAGCGACTGAATCGCAGGGGAGCCAGTCCTCGCGCAGGAACACCCGCTATACCAGTTCGTCGTACACGGTTGACGTCGAGGACCAGAATGAGGACAGCTACCGTCTGGGGCTGCGCTATTTCCCGCCCAATCCGTGGCTCCTGTCGGCCGCCGGCGCCGCCGCGCGCGCGGAGCGGTGGATGGCGCAGGCGGAACTGGTGGTGGAGGAACACGAACTCATTTGCGACACCGTGGAGGCCGCGCTCAAGATTGCCTATGGTGAACGCATGCTCAAGGTCCGGGAAGCCTTCGCGGAAGATTGCCTCGCCATCCATGAGGAGGTCCGGCGTGCCATGGAGGAGGGCAGCATCAGCCGCAGCGACTATCTGGATGCCCGTCTGCGGCTGACGGCGGCGGACGCAGACCGGGAGCGGGAAGCGGTCCAGCTCGCCTCATGGCGGCAGCGCTTCCGGATGCTGACCGGCGTTGAACCCGGCCGCGTGACATTCAGCGAGGTGGAGGAGGGCGCTATCTGCACGCTGCAGCCGGAAGACGGCACCTCGCGGCTGGAGGAACTGGCTCGGGAACTCGCGCCGCAGCGGCCCGATGTGCTCGCCGCGCACTGGAACACGCTGCTGTATGAAGGCGAATGGCGCGAGGCGCGCGCCGCGAACTATCCGTGGTTCAACAGTGTCGAGGTGTCCTATACGCGCTGGGACAGCGATGACCGCCGCCGGCGCACCGTCGAAAGCAGCAGAACCGAGACCAGCACCACGTCGCAGAATTCCGAACGCCAGACTGTCCGCTACGAAACAGAGGAGCGGACCACAACCGGCGGAGATTATGAGGCCGGCGCCAGCGAGGGTTCTTCCCTGCAGACGGCGTCCAGCCGGAGCCGCGAAACGGAAATCACCAGCGGCTTCGCAACAGAAACGGCCTACGGAAGCTCCGATGGTGATGAATGGTGGGTCGGCTTCTCCGTTGAGATCCCGATTTTCGAGTGGATGTCCGGCCAGAGAAGTGAACGCGTCAAGGCGCTGGAGGCGGCCCGCAGCGGCCATGCGGGCATCCTCGCGCGCGCGGAGCGCGAGATCACGCTGGCCGGTCAGGCTCTCCAGAAGTCATGGACGGACATGAGAAAAGTTTCAAAAGCCTTCAGGAATGACCGCAAGGAAATCGAGGATCTCGTCAAGGCATCGGAGGAACTGGGCCTGCCGGGCCGCCTGGAGGCGCTGCGTCTTCAGGAGCGCGGCGCGGAGCTGGCGATTCTGTCGCTCGACCGGGCGCTGAGTGTTGCCCTTGACGAGCTGTATTTCTGCCGGGTCAGCGGGCTGGCGCCGGGCCAGCCGATGCCGGAAAAAACCAAAATAGACAAAACACCGGAACGCCCCGAGCCGGCAGCGGAAGACGTGGCGGAGATTCCGGCGGATGCCAGCGCCTCTCTAGTGGAACTTGCCTGGGACATGCTCACCAGGGTCAGGGCCGACATTGAACAGAAGAATTTCCCGGAAGCCGACAGCCGGCTGGACCGCATCCAGATTCTGGTGCCTGATTTCCTGCCCGCCTATGAAGAGCGCGCCCGGCTTTACGAATGCCGCGGGATGATGAAAGAGGCGGAAGTCCAGTGGGTGGAGATGATGAAACGGTCCCAAGAGAATCCGGAATATGCCGTTGAACGGCCCGCCAAAGGGCCGCACGCCGCATCAGGCGCTGAGTGACCGCCTTTGCCACGCCGCCTGCGCCGCGAGGCCTTCCTTCACGCCGGTTTTGGGGGCGTATCCCAGAAGTTTTACAGCCTTGCTGATGTCGGCCGCGGTGTGTTTCTGGTCTCCGGGCCGCGCGGGCCTGCGGATGATGCGGGCCTTTTTGCCCAGCATTTCCTCCAGCATGGCAATCACTTTGTTCAGCGAAACAATCTCGCCTCCGCCGATGTTGAACACCTGTCCGATGGCCGCCTCGCGTTTCTTCCACGCCAGCATGGTTGCCGCCACGCAGTCGGAAACAAACGTGTTGCTCCGGGTCTGCTCGCCATCGCCGTACATGGTGAAGGCCTCGCCGCTGATCAGTGTGCGGATCAGGATGTTGTAGGCCATGTCCGGGCGCTGGCGCGGGCCGTAGACCGAAAAATAGCGCAGGATGGTGTACGGGACGCCGAAATTCGCGGAATACGCCGCGCAGAGATTTTCCGCCGCGAGTTTTGTCAGGCCGTACGGCGAAAACGGCTCGAGGGGGGTCGTTTCGGGGCCGGTGGCTTCCTTGCCATAGACACTGGACGTTGAAACATGGATCACCTGCGGCACTTTTGCGTCGCGCGCGGCCTCCAGCACGGTCTGTGTGCCGATGATGTTGCAGGAGGAATAGAGTTCCAGGTCGCTCCAGCTCTTCATCAGGCCGGCCATGGCCGCCAGGTGAAAAATGACATCGCAGCCGTCCGCGAGCGAAGTGACCGGCTGTTTCCGCAGATCAGCCTCCTCAAACCGGAACTTTTTATTCTTCAGCAGGGTCGTGAGGTTGGATTCCTTGAGCGGGCGGGGATAGTAGGGGATGAAGGCATCGAGGCCGACAACCTCGTGACCTTTAGCCAGAAGCGCCTCGCACAGATGCGAGCCGATGAAACCCGCCGCGCCGGTAACCAGACATTTGCTCATGAAAACAACTCCATTTAATGCGCACAGAATAGCGGCCGCACGCGGGATAGACAAGAACTGCTTGGCGCGCAAAAAAAGCGAAAAAACGGCCAAAAAATGCCGGAAAATGCTAAAAAACGGCCCGAAAACGTCAAAATGCCCTAAAAATGACCAAAAAACGCGAAAAACGGCCCCCAAACCCCAAAAATCATCAAAAATGACCGGGAATTCAAAATAGTACTAATTAAGTACTATTTTAACGCCGGAGCCTCTTTGCGCGCAGGCGAAGTTTCACCCCCTCTTTGCGATTCCTGTTTTTCAGGTTCTGATTCAGAAATTCATGTCTGGAACTCATGAACTCAGGAAAAGCATTCTTTGTGCTCCATGCGCTCTTTGCGGTGAATATTCAGCCTGCTGAAAATATCGTCCGCAAAATGCCCCAAAATTGCCAAAAATGGTTAAAAAACGGGCCAAAACGGTTAAAAACAGGCCGAAAATGCCTGAAAATGTCCGAAAACCGCATGTTCATGTAAATAGTACTAAAATAGTACTATTTAACGTGTGTGCGGCCGGGATATGAAATCTTTGTGTATTATGCGCGTTTTGCGGCGATTCTGTTGATCCAGTCAAAAATTCCGTATTCTGAATTCTGTCTTCTGACTCCTGAATTCCGACTCCTGACTCCTTTCTTCTCCCTCCTGTCTGCTTGCCAAAAGGTGCGGGGGTGCGTAGTCTTAACGGGTTTCATATATATAAAGAAAGCACCGGTTTATCCATGAAATGGCTTTTGAAGAAGATTATCGGCACGAAGAACGAGCGCGACCTGAAGAAAATCCGGCCGCTGGTTGAGCGCATCAATCAGCTGGAGCAGGAATTTCAGTCGCTTTCGGATGACGCCTTGAAGGCGAAGACCGCGGAGTTCCGCGAGCGGCTGGCGCAGGGCGAGACGGTGGACGACCTGATGTGCGAGGCCTATGCCGTGGTCAAGAACGCCTGTCGCCGGCTGTGCGGCACCCGAACGGATGTCTGCGGTCATGAACTGCTGTGGGAGATGGTGCCGTTCGATGTGCAGCTGATCGGCGGCATTGCGCTGCACCGCGGCATGATTGCGGAAATGGCGACGGGCGAGGGCAAGACGCTGGTTGCCACGATGCCCGTTTATCTGAACGCGCTTCCCGGGAAGGGCGTGCATGTGGTGACGGTGAACGACTATCTGGCCCGCCGCGATGCCGAATGGATGGGCACGGTCTACCGCTATCTGGGCCTGACCGTGGGCTGCATCCAGAATCAGATGCATCCCGCCGAGCGCCGCCGGCAGTATGCCTGCGACATCACCTACGGCACCAACAGCGAATTCGGATTCGACTATCTGCGCGACATGGGCATGGCCACCCGTCCCGAAGACCAGGTCCAGCGGGGCTATGCCTATGCGATCATTGACGAAATTGACAGCATCCTGATTGATGAGGCCCGGACCCCGCTGATCATCTCGGGCCCGGCGCCGTATTCCACCCATCGCTATGCCGAGATGAAGCCCGCGGTGAGCCGGCTGGTCAGGAAGCAGCAGGATCTGTGTTCGCGCCTGATCCGCGAGGCGAAAGAGCACCTGGAGAAAAATGAGGACGAGGATGCCCAGCTCAAGCTCTATCAGGTGCGGCAGGGCATGCCGAAGAACAAGCAGCTGCTGCACATGATGGAGGAGCCTTCCATCCGCAAGCTGATCGAAAAAATAGAAAACGCCATGCTGACCGACATGCGCAAGGATCAGGCGCGCGCGCTCCGCGAAGAGCTCTATTTCACCATTGATGAACGGGGACATGATGCCAATCTGACGGAGAAGGGGTGCGAAGCGCTCAGCCCTGATGATCCCGAAGCCTATGTCCTTCCCGATCTGGTCACGTTCCTCGCGGAGCTCGACGGGGACACCACTCTTTCCGAAGCCGACAAGATCAAAAAACGGCAGGAAATGCAGGATGCGTTCGCGGAGCGGAGCGAGCGGATTCACAACGTGGACCAGCTTATTCGCGCCTACTGCATTTACGAGAAGGATGTCGAGTATGTCGTCCAGAACAATCAGGTGATCATCGTGGACGAGTACACCGGCCGCCTGATGCCGGGCCGCCGCTGGAGCGACGGCCTGCACCAGGCCGTTGAGGCCAAGGAGGGCGTGACAATCGAGCGCGAAACCCAGACGCTCGCGACCATCACCATCCAGAACTACTTCAGGATGTATGACAAGCTCGGCGGCATGACGGGCACCGCCGAGACCGAGGCCGACGAGTTCCACCAGATATACAAGCTCGATGTGCTGGTCATTCCCACCAACCGCCCGATCCGACGCGTGGACGCCAACGACCATATCTACAAAACCCAGCGCGAGAAGTTCAAAGCCGTCATTGATGAAATCCGCGACTGTCACGCTCGCGGCCAGCCCGTGCTCGTGGGCACGGTGTCCGTGGACACCTCCGAGCTGCTCAGCCGGATGCTGACGCGGGAGAACATTCCCCACAACGTGCTGAACGCCAAAAACCACGAGCGCGAGGCCGAGATTGTCTCGCGCGCTGGACTTCCGGGCCAGGTGACCATTGCCACCAACATGGCCGGCCGCGGAACCGACATCAAGCTCGGGGAGGGCGTGGTCTATCTCGGCCGTGATGTCATCACCTCCAGTCTCACGCTGGATTCCCGCGTGGACGGGAAAACGCTGCGCGAAACACTCATCGAGAAGCCCTGCGGCCTTCATGTGATCGGCAGCGAGCGGCATGAATCCCGGCGCATTGACCGGCAGCTGCGCGGCCGCTGCGCGCGCCAGGGCGACCCGGGATCCTCGCGCTTCTATGTGTCGCTGGAAGACGACCTGATGCGTTTGTTCGGATCGGATCGGGTGGCGAACATCATGGGGCGCCTGGGCCTGGAGGAGGGCGAGGTGCTGGAGCATCCGTGGCTCAACCGCTCCATCGAAACAGCCCAGCGCCGCGTTGAACAGCAGAACTTCTCCATCCGCAAACGCACGCTCGAATACGACGATGTGATGAACAAGCAGCGCGAAGTGATCTACGGCCTGCGCAGGGACGTCGTCAGCGGCAGCAATGTCCGCGAGCAGCTGCTGGACATTGTGGACGATGTGATTGACGACCGCGTCGAGGCGGCGCTCGAGGCGGACACAGAGGAGGCGCTGGCGGATCTGGTCAACTGGATGAACATGACCTTTCCTGTCGGCATCCGGGCCGAAGATCTCAGGGATGTCTCCAAAGACGGCGCGGCGCTTGCGGATCTGCTGCGCGACCGGGTTCGCAAAACTTATGACCTGAAGGTGCAGCAGGAGGATCAGAAGCAGATCGGCGCCATGGAACGCTGGCTGATACTGCAGCCCATTGACACCCACTGGCAGGAATATCTGCGCGGCATGGATGCCCTGCGTCAGGGCGTGGGGCTGCGCGCGTACGGCCAGAAAGATCCGCTGGTGGAATACAAGCACGAAGCCTATGAGATGTTTGCGGAACTCATGGACCGCATCAAAAACGACGTGGTTTCAAAAATGTTCCGCATTGCCACTTCCGCACAGG
Source organism: Verrucomicrobiota bacterium (assembly GCA_029557905.1). Classification (GTDB taxonomy): domain Bacteria; phylum Verrucomicrobiota; class Kiritimatiellia; order JAKQHR01; family JAKQHR01; genus JAKQHR01. The sequence goes on along the minus strand of JAKQHR010000053.1, from coordinate 104,356 downwards.
TGTTTGAAAACCTGCGCGCGGCGCTTCCGCAGCGGTATGTTCATCAGGAAGTGCAGACGCTGGGCGGCCGTTCGCAGGAGGCCCCTCCGGGCGCAGAGGCCGCCATGCAGGCGGCCCTGCGGAGCAAGGGCGAGCCCATCCGCCGTGAAGAGGCCAAGGTGGGCCGCAACGATCCGTGCCCCTGCGGAAGCGGGAAGAAATATAAAAAGTGCTGCGGCGCCAAAGCCGGAGCCTGAGCGGTCATGACTTCAGACGGGTGCGCAGCCAGAGTCCGAAGCCGCATGGCGGCTTCCATTCCCCTGTTGAGCGCTGTTGCTTCCGGACTGCTGCTGGCGGCGGCATATCCTCCGCTTGAATATTCTGAACTGGCCTGGTTTGCCTTTGTGCCGCTGATGCTGAGTCTGCGCAAAGCGGGCAGGGGAGAAGCCGCGCGGCTCGGGTTTTCAAGCGCACTGGCGTTCTGGTGCTGTTCACTGTTCTGGCTTCGCCATGTGACCTGGGCGGGCTGGTTCACGCTGGCGGCCTACTGCGCGCTCTACACAGTGCCCTTTGCCGTGTTCATGGCCTGGGGGTTGAGCGCCCGCAGGGGGAGACTGTGGAATGTCGCGCTCATGTTCATGGCGGCCGCCGTCTGGACGGCCCTGGAATATCTTCGTTCAACTCTGTTCACCGGTTTCGCGTGGAACGCGCTGGGTGTCAGCCAGTATGAGCGCCTGACAATCATCCAGATCAGCCGTTTCGGAGGCGTATACGCCGTTTCCGCGCTGATCATGTTTCTCAATACGGCGATTGCCGCAACGGTGATGCATTACTTGCATGAGGTGATTCCTTCCCGGCATGCCGCCGCCCGCTCCGCGGCCGTGCGCTGGCATCCCGAACTGGTGATTGCGTTTCTGGCGCTGGCGCTCATTCACATGGATGGCGCGCGGTATATCGGGAAATACCGCCCGTCCTCGCAAACGCTGCGCGCGGCGCTGATCCAGCCGAATATCCCGCAGATTGAGAAATGGTCGGCGGAACATATCAGCACCATCTATGACCGCCTTGAACGCTGGACGGGCGCCGCCATGAAGGTGGAAAATTATGATTTGACCGTCTGGCCGGAGACGGCGCTGCCCGACGAGGTTCGCTACAGCCCGGCCAGTTTTGCGCTCATTGAGAGTCTTGTGACAAACGGGATTCCCCTGCTGGCGGGATCCATGGATGCGGTGATGCCGGAAAGCGGCGAGGTGAACTATTTCAACAGCTCGTTCCTGTTCAGCCCCGAAGGGCGCGTGGTCATGGGCTATGACAAGCAGCATCTGGTGCTGTTCGGCGAATATGTCCCGTTCAGGACGGTCCTCCCGTTTCTTTCGGCCCTGACCCCGATATCGGAAAGTTTCTCTGCGGGAACAGAAAGTTCTGTGTTCACCCTGGAGGGCGGACAGAAGTTCTCCGTGCTGATTTGTTTTGAAGACACGGTGGCGTCGCTGGCCCGGAAAGCCCTGAAGGCGGGCGGCCGCCTGCTGATCAACCAGACCAATGACGCGTGGTTTGACGTGTCCAGCGGTTCACGCCAGCACATGGCCCACTGTGTGTTCCGCTGCGTGGAAAATGACGTGGCGGCGTTCCGCGCGGCCAATACGGGCGTGACGTGCGCAATAGATGCGCGCGGCCGCCTGCTTGATGTGTGGGGAAGCCTCCCGCTGCCCCGCAGAACGGAGGGCTTCCGGATTTATGAGCTGCCCGTGCGGGCGGAGTCTGAACCGTTCACTTTCTACACGCTCCGGGGCGATCTTTTCGCGCAGGCTTGCCTTGTTCTGGCCGGATGCGTATGGTTGATCGCCTGGACCACGAAGGGTCGCGCCCGTCCGCCGGTTTGTTCCTCGCCCGGCTGCGGATCATGATGGGGAAGGAAAGGGATGCAGATGCTGGAAGAACTGAAGGAACGGCTGCAGAAATATTTGAACCGCGTTGAAGAAATGCGAGGTTATCTTTGACGTCGCCGAACGTCAAAGTCAGCTTGAAAAACTTGAACAGGCGGCTTCCGCCCCCGATTTCTGGAACGACCAGAACAAAGCCCGCGATATCATTCGTGAAACGAATGCGGTCCGCGCGGTTCTGAACCCCTATCAGGAACTGCTCGCCGGACTGCATGACGCCGGCGAAATGTTGGAACTCCTCGAGATGGAAGAGGATGGAGCGCAGGTGCAGCAGGCGCTGCCCGGCCTGAATGATCAGCTGGACGGCCTGGAAAAGCAGCTGGATGCGCTTGAACTCAAGTCGCTGCTCAGCGGTCCGCTGGACGCCAGCAATGCCTATCTGACTATTCACGCCGGCGCGGGCGGAACCGAGTCCTGTGACTGGGCGGACATGCTCTACCGCATGTATCGCCGTTATCTGGAAGATCACGGGTATGAGGCGGAGATCATTGATTATCAGCCCGGCGACGAAGCGGGCATCAAGAGCATCTCGCTGCAGGTCACGGGCCCCTATGCCTATGGATACATGAGGGCCGAAAGAGGAGTTCATCGGCTGGTGCGGATCAGTCCCTTTGATTCCAACAAGCGGCGGCACACCTCGTTTGCGTCGCTTGACGTGGTGGCGCAGGTGGCGGAAGATGTTGAGATAGAGATCAACGAGGACGATCTTCGCATAGACACCTACCGGGCCGGAGGCGCCGGAGGCCAGCATGTCAACAAGACTGACTCGGCCATTCGGATTACGCATCTCCCGACCGGCATTGTAGTGCAGTGCCAGGCGGAACGTTCACAGCACAGCAATCGCGCCAAGGCCTACGACATGCTGCGTGCCCGGCTTTACGAATATCAGATGGACCAGAAGCGCAAGGAGATGGAGCGGTTCTACGGCACCAAGGGGGAAATCGCATGGGGCCACCAGATCCGGTCCTATGTCCTGCAGCCCTACACCATGGTGAAGGATCACCGGACGGATGTTGAAGTCGGCAATGTGCAGGCTGTGCTGGACGGGGCGCTGGATGTGTTTATTGAAGCCTATCTGAAGAAAACAGTCGGACAATGAGCATCCTTGACGAAATAGCGGACAACAAGCGCGCGGAGATCGCGAAGCGAAGTGCTTCTTGTCCGATCGAAACCCTGCGCGGACGGGGCCGCGGGGATTTTGCGGCCGCCATGAAGGCGGCGGGCATCGGTCTTGTCGCCGAGGTGAAGCGCAAATCTCCGTCCGCCGGATTGATCCGCCGGCCTCTGGTGCCCGCCGACGTTGCGGCGGCCTATGAGAAGGCCGGCGCGCAGGCGGTTTCGGTCCTGCTGGATGAGAAATATTTTGGCGGCGGCGAGGGCGATTTTGTCGAAGTGCGCCGGGCTGTCAGCCTCCCCATGCTGTACAAGGAGTTCGTGGTTGACGAGTGGCAGATCCGGCATGCGGCATCCCTTGGCGCCTCGGCGGTGCTCCTGATTGCGGGGATCCTGAGCGCTGAAGAAATCGAAAGCTTCATGACGTGCGCGCGGGATTGCGGGCTCGATGTGCTCGCGGAAGTGCACGACGCGCAGGAGGTGGACAAAATCAAACCCCTGCAGCCGGCGGTGGTCGGCATCAACAACCGTGATTTGAAGACCTTCAAGGTGGATATTGAAACCACATTCCGGCTGAAGGACCGTCTGGCTGGAGATGCCCTGATCATCAGTGAAAGCGGTATCCGGTCTGCTTCCGATGTGAAACGCCTCCATGACAACGGCATTGGGGGCATTCTGGTGGGCGAGCAGCTGCTGCGGCAGCCCGACATCGAAACCGCGGTTAAGGAGCTTATGAAAGAGGTGCGGCCGTGTTCGTGAAGATTTGCGGCCTTTGTTCAGGGGAAGACGCGGCGGCTGCCGCTGATCTGGGGGCCGATGCCCTCGGTTTCATTTTCTGGAAGCCTTCAAAGCGCTTTGTAGCGGCCGGGGATGTCGCGGCGTGGACGGCGGGGTTTCCGGCTGAAATCCTGAAAGTAGGTGTTTTTGTTGACGCATCGCCAGATGAAATTGCGCGCACGGTCAACACGGCGAAGCTGGATGTCGTGCAGCTGCACGGCAGCCTGAAGCGGCCATCCCCGGGAATCAGGATATGGCGGGTGGTTTATCCGGGGAAAACGCCGGCCTTCTCCCCGGCGGAGGTTGACGCAGTTATCCTCGACAGCTACAGTGAGAGTTCTCCCGGAGGAACTGGAGTCTGCTGTGACTGGGATGCCGCCGCGCGGATAGTTGAAAGCGCGGAGGTTCCGGTGATTCTGGCCGGCGGCCTGAATCCGGAAAATGTGGCTGTGGCCGTCGCCAGGGTGCGCCCGTGGGGAGTGGATGTCAGTTCTGGTGTTGAGCGGGCGATCCGTGTAAAGGATTTGGCAAAAGTAAAGGAATTCATTCTTAATGCAAAGAGTGCCGGATAAGAGGGGTCATTTCGGTCCTTATGGCGGGATGTATGTCCCGGAGACGCTGGTTTCCCCGCTGGAGGAGCTGACCAGAGCCTATGCTGCCGCCCGTCGGGATCCCCGGTTCCGTTCGGAGATTCAGGACCTTTTGAAAAACTATGTGGGCCGGCCCACACCGCTTTATTTCGCCCGGCGCATGACGCGCGAGCTGGGCGGACCGAAGATTTATCTCAAGCGCGAGGACTTGTGCCACACGGGCGCGCACAAGATCAACAACTGCATAGGGCAGGCGATCCTGGCCCGGCGGATGGGAAAGACGCGCATCATTGCCGAAACCGGCGCCGGCCAGCATGGCGTGGCGACGGCGACAGTGGCTGCGCTGCTGGGCCTTGAGTGTGTGGTCTACATGGGCAAGGTGGATATGGAGCGCCAGGCGCTCAATGTGTTTCGAATGGAGCGTCTGGGCGCCCGGGTGGTGCCTGTAACGGCCGGCCAGCAGACCCTCAAGGAGGCCATCAGCGAGGCCATGCGTGACTGGGTCACCAATGTCCATAACACGTTCTATATCCTCGGATCGGTTCTGGGGCCTCATCCCTATCCGATGATGGTGCGTGATTTCCAGAGCGTCATAGGCCGGGAAGCGCGCCGGCAGTGTCTGGCCGAAGAGGGAAATCTGCCGTCTGCCCTCGTGGCCTGTGTTGGCGGCGGAAGCAATGCCATGGGGCTGTTCTATGCATTCCTGAAGGATAAGTCCGTAAAGATGTACGGGGTCGAGGCCGGCGGGCTTGGGCTGCGCACCGGCCGGCATGCGGCCAGATTTCATGACGGGCGGGTGGGGGTTCTGCAGGGAACGCAGACGTATGTGCTTCAGGATGCACGTGGACAGGTGCGCCTGACGCATTCGGTGAGCGCCGGCCTGGATTATGCGGCGGTCGGACCCGAGCACAGTCTGCTGAGAGACATGAAGCGGGTGGAATACAGCAGCGTGTCCGATTCCGAAGCCGTGAAGGCGGTTGACGCCCTTTGCATCTGGGAGGGCATATTGCCCGCGCTCGAATCCGCCCATGCGGCGGCATTTGTCATGAAACATGCTGATCGCTGGAGAAAAAAGGACATTGTGATCATCAATCTTTCCGGCCGCGGGGACAAGGATGTTGCGCAGCTCACCGAATGGAAGATGACCAGCCCCCGCAAAAGGAGAACATCATGACGGTCAAAAGCATGACCGGCTTCGGATCGGCGAAGGCCGTCGGCCGCGGATTTGAAATTCTTGTTGAAATCAGTTCGGTGAACCGGAAGCAGGCGGATATTCAGCTGGACTTGCCGCGCCAGCTGGTTTGTGTGGAAAGCCTGTTTGGCGAGGAGATCCGTAAGATTGTTTCTTCCGGGCGGGTGAACTGCAAGGTCCAGATGAACCAGAGCGGCGGCGGGAGCTGCCGCAACATGCATATTGACGAGAAGCTTGCGCAGCACTACCTGTCGCGCATCAGGTCAGCCGCCCGGCGGCTTAAGCTCGCACAGGAGGTGAGCACGGAATATCTGATGGGGCTCCCCGGAGTGGTGGTGTTCTATGAGCCAAAAGCGGACAGGGATGTGTTGTGGCCGGTATGCCGGCGCGCGCTCTCGCTGGCGCTGCGGCAGTTTGATCTCATGCGCAGGACCGAAGGCGCCGCCCTCGCGGAAGACATTGCTTCGCGGCTGACGCTGATGGAGAAACTGATTCGCCGGATTGCCGTTCGCGCGCCGCAGACCGTCAGGCAGTATCGCAAAACCCTGATGCAGCGCATTTCCAGTGCGGGGGTGGACACGGCCGACAGCGATGGCCGGCTTCTGCGTGAAATCGCGCTGTTTGCGGACCGGTGCGACATCAGTGAAGAGCTGACGCGCCTTGACAGTCACTTCAAGCAGGCGCGCAGCTTGATGGCCGGCAAGAATCCGGCGGGACGTTCGCTTGATTTTCTGGCGCAGGAAATGTTAAGAGAGTTCAACACAATCGGCTCAAAGGCGCACGATGCGGTGATCCGCGGAACCGTGGTGACCTGCAAGGCTGAACTGGAACGACTGAGAGAACAGGTGCAGAACATAGAATGAACACATCAAATTGGAAACCGCTGATCTTCGCCGTATCCGCCCCTTCCGGTGCGGGTAAAACCACGCTTTGCATGCGTTTGCTTAAGGAATTCCCGAATTTGACCTATTCCGTGTCCTGCACCACCCGCCATCCGCGGCCGGGAGAAGTGGACGGAAAAGACTACCATTTCATCACCCAGCAGGATTTCGACCGGCGGGTCGAGGCCGGTGAGTTCCTCGAGCACGCAAGTGTTCACGGATCCTCATATGGCACACTGCGCAGTGAAGTGGAGGGGGCCGTAGCCAGGGGGCGGGATGTGCTCATGGACATTGATGTGCAGGGCGCAACGCAGATACGCAGTTCGATGAACGCGATGGATGAGGATCATCACCTGCGACGATCCTACTTTGACATCTTCATTGTTCCGCCCTCCATGGAGGTGCTTCGCATGCGCCTGACGGGCCGCGGTTCGGATGAAGACGATGTGATCCGCCGCCGCCTCGCAAAGGCCGAGGATGAGATGAAGCACTGGAAAGAATATCAGTATCTCATCGTCAACGATGATCTGGAGAAGGCATACGATGCGCTCCGCGCAGTATTTGTCGCCGCGCATCATCGTGTCGACGCGATGGATCAGTCGCTCTAAAAATATTTCTGCAGCTTCTCGCAGCAGCCGTTTCACCCTTTATTATCAGTGGTGCGCCGCATGTCGCTCCGCGCGGATGAAATGCCATCGGCATCGTTATGCGCTGAAGCGGAAATATTCTGAATGGAAAAACTGCGAAAAATATTTCAAATAGTTTGACTCAGTTGAACGATTCGCATTATATATTTCAACAAGAAGATAATCATCGCTGATAAATCTGAATAGTGAAGGGTAAACGTCCGGAGGGGATCGCCGGCTGAGTGCCGCGGTTCTCCCGGGAGAGAAGAGAAACATTCCGGTGTAGCAGCCGGAAACGAAAGGGGAAGCAGAAATGGCAGCGAAGAAGAAAGCAGCGAAAAAGAAAGTCGCGAAAAAAGCCCCGGCGAAAAAAGCCGCGAAGAAAAAAGTCGCGAAGAAAAAAGCCCCGGCCAAGAAGGCAGTGAAAAAAGTCGCGAAGAAAAAAGTTGCGAAGAAAAAAGTCGCGAAGAAAAAGAAATAACACTGCAAAAATCCTCGGCGCGCTTCGGGCGCGCCGATGTGTTGGTGTAAGGCGGTCATGTAAAGCACATGGCCGCCTTTTCTGTACAGCCTTTCCTCTTGACCCCACAAAATATGGTATGCTATTTCTTAACGCACCCTTTGAATTGTGGAGGGCTGGTCAGGAGACAGGTTTATGCGTTGTCCGAAATGCAGCCATCTGGATGATAAAGTGATCGACAGCCGGACCGTGCGCAGCGGAAATGCCATCCGCCGGCGGAGGGTGTGCCTGAGCTGCCAGCATCGCTTCACCACCTATGAGGAGGTTGTCAAGTCCGCGCTGCGGGTGATCAAGCGGGACGGACGCCACGAAGAACTGGACCGGAAAAAACTCATGGCCGGTGTCGTGCGCGCATGCGAGAAGCGACCGATCAGTCTCCAGCAAATCGAGATGATGCTGGACAGTGTGATGAATGAACTCGAAGCCGAGTATGACCGCGAAGTCCCCAGCACCGTGATTGGGAAGAAGATTATGACGCATCTGGAAAAGCTTGATGAGGTGGCCTATGTGCGCTTTGCATCGGTCTATCGCCGGTTCCGGGATGTGAATCAGTTTCTGAGTGAAGTGGAAGGACTCATAGGTCGCGAATGATCCCTCACACGGAAAATCAGGCGCTGGAGGCGCTGGTCGCATACATTGAAGAGACCCTTCGCAGCACCTGCTCGGGCGCATGGACCGGAGACGAGTCTGTCCGCCAGATTGCCGGCGGTGTGGCTGAGTTCTGCCTGGAGCAGTTTTCTTCGCTCCGCATTCCAAGCGCCTACCTTGCGCTGCTGACGGCCCGCGCTCTGTGGGCTGTCGGAGAAGAGGAAGCCAGCCGGCTGTTCGTAATGGCGCACTGTCCGCCGGACATCCGGAAGATCTGCGTTCCGTTCAGCCGCCGCCCGGATGAAATGAACCGCTGCTGGAAACTCTGCGCAGCGAAGATTCTTCGCTCCTCGAGATGGGTCAGCCGTTCAGATGGTCTGATGTGGACGCTCGACATGCGCCGCATCGAATGGAGTTCCGGTCAGGGGCTTGAACTGGCCATGCGGCAGGGCCTGGCTGAACTTATTCAACCGATTGCGCCGGTCTGGGATTCCTTCTCGGGCCGCGGCGAACTGGGGCTGCTTGGCCTGCGGGAGCAGATAGGTCGTTTAATCAACCGTCCTCCGCAGTCTAAAACGGTCCAGCCCGTAGCGGCCGAAATGAGAGGCCTCTGCGAAGACCTTCTGATGCGCATTGGAAAAAGCCGCGGGTGGCAGGGCTGCCCGGAAATTGTTGAACTCAGCCTTTGACATTCCTGTCAATTCTGGTAAAAACCAGCCCTCAATTTGCATGTATTGAAGAACGAGTCAGGAGTAAGGAAATGTCGAGACATCCAAGTTTGAAAGCCTCCGGAAAGATTGCGGCCAAGCGCAATGTGCTGAAGCGCTATGAGCGCGTCACTCTGCTGGAAAGCCGCGGGAAATGGAAAGAGGGAGACCGTGGACTTGGACTCCCCAAGACAAAACCCGCCGAATAAGCTGCGCCTGCAGAAGTATCTGGCCCAGTGCGGGATCGGGTCTCGCCGCGCATGTGAAGAGTATATTCGGAAGGGCCTGATCACGGTGGACGGGACCGTGGTGTCTGAACAGGGAGTCACCATTGATCCGGCGGTGAACACGATTCTCTTCAGGGGGGAACCCGTCGGTGTGCAGCCCCTGGCTTATCTTGTGCTGAACAAACCGCGCGATGTGCTGTGCACATCGAGCGATCCGCGCGGCCGCCGCACGTTTCTGAACCTGCTCCCCCCGATGTCCTCACGGGTGTATACCGTCGGCCGGCTTGACCGCGACAGTGAGGGCCTTCTGATTGTAACAAACGATGGAGATCTTGCGGCGCGCCTGACGCATCCCCGTCATCACATTCCCAAGGTTTACAGGGTCTGGAGCGATGCCCCTTTGACGGCTGAGGATGTGCAGAAATTTCTGGCGGGGATCCAGCACGATGGAGAGTGCCTGACCGCGGCGGCTGTGAGGCTGGCTCCTGATGACCGGAACTGCGCCGAAGTCACGCTGCTGGAGGGAAAGAACCGGCAGATCCGCAGAATGTATGCGGCCGCAGGGAAAAAAGTGGAACGCTTGTGCCGGATCCGGATCGGGCCGCTCAAGCTCGATGCGCTGCGGTCGGGGCAGTGGCGGCCCCTGGCCCAGGCGGAAGTGGCTGAACTCAAGAAGGCGGCTGGAGCAGAACGAGCAGGTCAGGCTTGATCCCGCGCCGATATGCGATAACATGACTGTCTAAAAAAGAAGAGGAAACGGAAATGGCGCGTAATTATCATGTGAAGGGAACCCGCTCTTATTTGATTGCATCCGTTGTGCTGGTGGTGCTGGCTGCCTGGTTTATCAAGGACGGATGGTTCCCTTCCGAGCACTGGCTGACCAAATATCCCGACCCCGCTGACAATTTTTATGCCTTCAATAAAACTACCGGTGTTCTGATGGCGATTGCGGCCGGTGTGTGCGCGCTGATCCATATCAAGGTGCGATAAAAGCACCGGCAGCCGGCCGGCCGGCGCGCCGTGCGAGGGGAAGATGTTGCTTTTTTTGCGCCGTCGGTGCTATTTTCTTGGATCAGAGTTCACGCCATGACTAAGGATTTTCTGCTCAATCTGGGACAGTACCGCAAGCTGGTGGAACAGCTTCCGGCCATCAGCTATATTGTTGAGCTTGGTCCGGTCAATCGCACGGTTTATATCAGTCCTCAGGTCGAAAGCATTCTGGGTTTCACTCCGGCGGAATGGATGGCGGATCCGCACCTGTGGATACGCCAGCTGGTGGATGAAGACCGCGCGCGAATCACGAATGAGGTATATCGCAAGAATGCAACGGGGGGCTCTTTTTTCCTGGTCTATCGTGTCCGGGCGCGGGATGGCCGCATCAAATGGTTCCGGAATCATGCCGCGTATATGGACGACGAGAACGGAGAGCCCCGCTATGTGTATGGCGTGATGCTGGATGTCACGAACTATCGGGAAACGGAAGAAGCCCTCAGGCAGAGTCAGATCGGCTACCGGAGGATTTTCGAGAGCATTCAGGATGTCTATTTCGAACTGGACCTTGACGGCCGCGTACGGGCCGTGAGTCCTTCGGTCGCCGCTCTCACCGGCTTTGAGCCGGAAGAGCTGAAGAACCGGCCTTTCCAGGCGATCTGTGTGCAGCCGGAACAGGTTGCGGTTCTGCTGACGGCACTGAGGCAGGACGGTATTCTGGAGGATGCGGAAGTTACGGTCATTCACAAGGCCGGGGCCATTGAATACTGTTCGCTGAATGCCCGCTTGCTGCAGGATGAACCCGACAGCCCTGTTATTGCCACACTGCACAAGATCACAGAACGCAAGCATGTTGAAATGGAACTGCAGCACGCCCGAGACAATCTCGAGCGCAGGGTGCAGGAAAGAACCGCCGAACTGCTCAAGGCCAACCGCCAGCTCCGTGCGGAAATTCTGGAGAGGAAAGAGGCTGAAACGGCTCTGCAGGAAAGTCGTTCCCGTCTTGTGCAGTCTCAGAAAATGGATGCACTGGGACAGCTTGTCTGCGGAATATCGCATGACTTCAACAATCTGCTGACGACCATCATGGGCTACAGCCAGCTGGCACTGACCGGCCTCCCGGAAGACGGACCTGTACAGCAGGATATGGCTCAGGTGTATCAGGAGTGCTGCCGTGCCGCCCGCCTGACGCAAAAACTGCTTTCCATCGGCCGCTCGCGTTTGCCGGATATCCAGCCGCTTGACCTGAATGAAATTGTGGATGAAATGGCGCCGTTTATGCAGCGGACGCTGGGAGAGCGCATCCAGCTGCATATCCGTAAAAGCGCGCTGGGGGAAAGCGTGCTTGCTGACTCCTCCATGCTTGAACAGATCATACTCAATCTTGCCGTAAACGCACGCGATGCCATGCCCGATGAAGGGTTTCTTACGGTTGAAACCGGATCCTGTCCCTGTTCTGATACACCCCTCAGGGAGGCGGAGCCGGGAGGACTGTGCGTTTTTCTTTCCGTCAAGGACACGGGTTGCGGCATGCCTGACGAGGTTCGCACACGCGCCTTTGAACCGTTTTTCACGACGAAGAAGCAGGGAGAAGGATCGGGACTGGGCCTTGCCATGGTTGCCGATTTCATGCGGCAGCTGGGTGGGGCAGTGGTGCTGGACAGTCAGCCGGGAAAAGGATCTGAATTTCGTCTGTATTTCCCCTGCAGTCACTTGCGCGCAGAGCATCGGGAAGTGCCGGAAGCTCGGCCGGCGCCGCGCGGAAATGAATGTGTGCTTGTCCTGGAGGATGACGACACCGTCCGGCATTTGACTTCACGACTTCTGGCTTCGCTGGGGTATCAGGCCCTCGAGGCGGAAACTGAGGCCGAAGCGGAATTCATTCTGGATCAGGATCCCGCTCAGATTCATCTGGTATTCTGCGATGTCATCATGCCAAAGGCAAACGGTCCTGAAATCATCGCCCGGCTGCGCATAAAACATCCGGGGCTCAGAGTCTTGTTCACGACGGGGTTCAGCACGGACATGGCCGTAAGAGCGGGTATTCCTTCGGATCAGGTTAAGTGCATACTGACCAAACCGTATTCCCGCTTCAGTCTGGCTGTGCGGCTGCGCGAAGTGCTTGACCGGAACGAGGGTGAATTATGATGCATGAGATTTATCCTTTGCGGTTTGAGCCGGTCTATCGGGACTATGTCTGGGGCGGAGACCGGATCGTGCGCAAATACAGGCGAGGGCTGCCCCCGGGAATATATGCCGAGTCATGGGAGATTGCGGACCGTCCGGATGGCATGAGTGTTGTGGCCAACGGACGGCTGAAGGGGAAGACACTGCATCAGCTGACACAGACGATGGGAGAAGTCCTTCTGGGAGCAGGCCGCCGTGACGAAAGCTTCCCGCTGCTGGTTAAAATCATAGATGCTCATGAATGCCTCAGTGTGCAGGTGCATCCGGATGACGAGGGCGCCGCCCGGTTTGGCGGCGAGGCAAAAACGGAGATGTGGTATGCGCTGGAGGCGGATTCGCGGGCCAGGGTCTATGCCGGGCTGAAACGAGGAGTAACCCCCGAAATCCTTCGTTCAGCAATCGAGAACCGCACCGTGGCAGACTGTCTTAAAACCGTGCCAGTGAAAAGAGGCACCGCCGTATTTGTCCCCGGGGGACGGATCCACGCGATTGATGCCGGCTGCCTGCTGCTGGAGATTCAGCAGAATTCCAACACGACCTATCGCGTTTATGACTGGGGCCGGCCGCGTGAGCTGCATCTGGAACAGGCTCTGAATGTGCTCCGGCCGAACGATGATGAAGATCCCCGCGTGGATGCCGGGGAATTTGAATGCAAATATTTCATATTCAGGACGCATCATCTGAATGACTCAAAATCTTTCCGGAATGATGGCCGGAGTTTTCATATTCTCTTTGCAGAGGAAGGCCCGCTGCAAATCAGGTGGACTGGAGGAACAGAGGATATTGAAGAAGGAACCACCCTCCTGATTCCGGCCGCGCTCAAGGAGTGGACCGTTGTTCCGCAGCGCAACGCGGGGTCACTCGTGCAGATCAGCCTGCCGTCCGTCTGACCGCCCTGCGTTTTGCACCTGTCTCTCGAAAATCTCTGAATAGATTCGGGCAGTCTGCTGCCAGTTCCATGTGCGGACAGCATAGTCCGAAATCCCGACCCGGTTTTTCAGCCAGGGAATCCTGTCCTCCTTTGCATCATTCAGTTGCTTCACAATAGCATCAGCATTGCGGGGGACGACAATAAACTGGTCCCTGTCGCGGTTGTATCCCTGAAATGTTTCTTCGGAGATCATGCAGCCCAGGCCGCAGGCCATGGCCTGCGGGATCACGGCCGGCCAGCCTTCGCCGATCGAGGGCATGATGAACAAATCGTGGCAGCCATAAATCTCGCGAAGCTCCTCATCTGTGACCATTGGAAGAATGCGAACATTGGGCAGCTTCCATGCTTCGGGATCATCCGGGCCGCTTCCGCGGAAGGAAAAGAGGATATCAGGGCACTGCTCTGCAACCTTCCGGATCAGCTGCAGCCCTTTTTTCTCATAAAAACGTCCGACGAACAAAACCTTGAACTGATTCTCCGGCAGATTCCATTTCCGCATCAGCGCTGCGCGCTCGGAATCCGGCACAAGGAAGTATTTATCCGGTTCAATGCCCGCGGGGGTCATATGGGTCATTTCAGCGGGAATTCCGCTTTCTTCAATAAACCACCTGCGGACGGCTTCACCCACAAAGGTGAGGGGAATATCCTGCCGCACGGCCCGCCTGGCGGCTGCGCAAATGACATGGTGCTGGACGGCAGTAAGAAGTTTGGATGCGAGCGGAATAATGGCCACGTGCTGCGTGACCACGGCTGGACGTCTGCAGCGAATGGCAGCAGAAAGACAAACCGACGAAAGCCCCGGCGCCAGCGAATGGATGTTGACTATGTCGTGTTCTCGAATGAGTTTCCGAATCCGGGGATAGCCGCAGGGGCTTACTATCGGCGAATTGATTTCCCAAAGCCGTTCAAAGACGTTGCATGCGGGAATCCTTACGTTCTCAGCAGTGGAAGGCTGTCCACCCCGGGGGATATCGGTGGTCAGCCATGTTACAGTGTGCCCGTCCCGCTCCCAGCAGCGTTTCAGCGCACCAGCGGCAAACTCTATCCCGCCCATGTGGGGCGGCTGATAATTTGAGACCAGCAGAATCTTCATGTATTTCCCGAATATTCCCGGCTCCGGCCCACGGCGAAAACCTGTCTCCCCATGGGCAGCACATTGAGAAAAAATATGCCGTAGAGGATGTTCGCGATAATTATTTTCAAGCGGGTGTAAGCGCCATCCTGCACTTCTTTTCCATCTTGCCCGCGTGACATTATGAACTGCAGGATTTCATGGAAAGGGAATCCCCAGCGACGATAGAAAATCACATCAAAACCGCCCTCATTCATCACTTTTATCAGGGAGTCGTGATGGTAGTTCCGGTAATGTCCGTACTGACGATCCACTTTGTCTTCTGCTCCACCTGGAACGGAGATCACAATATGCCGTGTGTGCGGTGCGATGGCTTTAAGTGCGGCCGTGTCATGCTCGATGTGTTCCAGAACTTCTGACATAATAACCACGTCGTAATTTCGGTCCATGGTCCCCGCCTGGAGATCCATCTGCCGGAAGGACGCATCCGGCACGTTTTTCCCGGCCTGCTCTACGGCGGTTGCGGAAACATCGGCGCCAAAAAGAGCGGCGGATGTTTTTCGGGAGAGCTCAGACAGCAGGCGGCCGTCGCCGCACCCCAGATCGCAGATGGTTTGATGGGGAAGGCGGAGGACGAGTTTCGCGACAATGCGCCTGCGGTGCCGGCAGGCCGGGCCATAGCGGGTTGTGTCATTCCATGTGCCGCTCCACAGATCATCATAGCTGACGCCGGTCATGACGGTCCCCCTCCAGAAGGCTTGAGAAGAAAGGCCCAAAGAGAGCATTTCTCGGGCCGAATATGCTGTGACTTTACAAAATCAGAACGTGCCGCATCTTCTGAATGACTGTATTTGGTGAAGAAGGTTTCTTTCAGAAGCCAGTGACGGAAATAGCGCTGGAAGATCAGCACGTCAAATCCGCATTCGGTGAAAAGACGGTCGGCTTCAAACAGGCTGAAGAAATGAACGTGCGGAGTCGCGGCATTGGCGGTGGTGATGTCTCTGGCGCCGAGCAGCTTTTTGATTGCGCGAACCAGCGCAGTGCCTGCCGCTGTGCGCTTCAGGGCGTAACTGGGGCGGCAGAGACGTTCGGTCAGGGACCTCCCGTTGGGCAGGGTGACAATCAGCCTCGCGTCCGGCCGCATGCCGCGCGCCAGGTGTTTCATCATGGCTTTGTGATCAGGCACATGTTCCAGAACTTCAGTAAGGATGATGATGTCAAAAGCCCCCAATTCCGTTTCTTCCAGAGACTGATGCTTAAAGGTGAGATTGGGGAATGGATTGCGCGATGCGGCAATTTGCAGCGATGGCTCATGCGGCTCAATCGCGGTGATGGTGCCGCCAAGACTGGCTAGGGGAATCGAGATGTTCCCGATTCCACAACCGATTTCCAGTATCCGGGGCTGAGCCGGGCCGCACCGGCCGACCATCTTCACGAGGCAGCCCAGCCGGTTCCGATGGGTGGGACTGCGGTTGAAGTCGGTATGGCGCAGATAATCCGCCCCATCTGTCGGCAGGTATTCAAGTGTTTCCGGCGCAATCATGTTTTCCGTAGCTGAATATTCATCGGAGACGATACGCACAGGGCCCGAACGCGTCAATGCGCATTCTGGCGGGCGAGGCCCTGAGTTTAGACTTGCCCGTCGCCTGCTCTGCATTCAGGATATGCACCGAACTGACTCTAATGGTTGATTATGACGGCTGACCGGCGAAATATGGTGTTTGGCGTAACGGCTTTGGGGATCGCGGCCGCGGCGGCATTCTTCCGTCTCCATGATCTGGGCATGTCTGCGTTCAGGGCTGATACTATTCTGCTGTGGAGCCTGGCCCAGCGGCATATCCCGCCAGTGCAGCTGTGGACGCAATGGTTTGAAGTGTCGGGTGCGGCTGGCCAGATGCCCATGCCTGCATGGATTATGCAGCTGTTTCTAAGCCTGACAGAATGGCCTGTTACGCCTTTCTGGGTGCGATTCCCTCACGCCTTGCTCGGAATGCTGGCCGTGCCTGTCGCATACGCTGGTGCCTGTCGCATGGGCGGTAAGGGCATGGGACTTGTTTTGGCGGCGCTGGTCGCGGTGAACCCTTATCATATTGGTTATTCAAGAGAAGCTTATTTCTACGCATCCGCCTTTCTGGGTTACTTCCTTTTTTTCTGGGCAATGGTGGCTTTGACTCATGAAATCAGAGGCGGCCACGGCGTTCGATGGAAGACTCTTTTGCTGCTTGCCGCCGCTCTGTTTTTCACGGCTTACAGCCAGATCACGGGTCTGATACTTTGCGCTGCGGGAGCCTTGATTCTGGGTGCGGTCCTGTTTCTGAATCGCGAAGGTTGCGACCAGCCGTGGAGAAGTCTCGGCTGTATTGCGGGAGTTTATTCAATTGTGCTTGCTCCGCTTGTTTTTGCGGCATGGGGTTTGAAGCCGCTGCTTTCGCAAATTGGCGCCAACCGGGAGGCTGGGGCCCAGGTTGTGGCTCTGAGTGGAGAACGCCTGCTTCCCAGTGTCGGGACGGCCCTGCTGCGCTTCGCTTGGGGCAACGATGCCTGGGCGGTGGGCTTGCTGGTGCTGTCGCTGGCTCTGGCCGTCGCCGTGATGATCCGGCGGAAAGAGAAACATCTTGTTTGGATTCCCGGCCTGATGGTCCTGCAGCTGGTGCTGTTTGCGCTTTCCCGCAAGGCATCCGGGGCCACATATGATCCGAGATACATGTCCGGAATCATGCCGTTTTACCTGGCGCTGATTGCGTATGGGCTGTGGAACCTTCCCTCGCTTCTGCCTCGAAAAGCCAGCCCGTTCGCATGGATTGCGTGTGCAGCTGCCGTCGCGGCCGGAGTTCCCGCCGCTTATCTTCAGACCCGGGTCACGGGAAAGCCGACGCCCTATTTCGAGATTGTTAGATGGACCGACTCCAATCTTCCCGCCGGCACGCCGGTGCTGGTGGACCGCTGGTTTGAACCCTGGAACGAGCTGAAAGCCCATCCCTCCACAAATGTCCAGTTCACGTTCACAATCCCGAACGAGCCGCTGGACAATTTTCTGAAAGGCAACTGGAGAAAGACGGCCGAGGAGTTTCTTGTGAGAAATCCGGACGCGGCTTATCTTGAAATTGCAAAAACCTACTGGGATGCTCCCGGAGTGGGCCCGTGGGAATGGCCGCGCAAGTATTTTGCGCGGCACGTTACCATTGCAAATGAAGCGGGATTGAAATTGCGCAAGCTGGGGCTGGCCACGCGCAGCGATTTTTATTCATCCAACTCAAATCGCGTGGTGGTGGAAATCTTCTACAATACCGAAGAGGATGTGATCGCAAAGGCAAGAGCTGATGGCCGTTCTGTCTTGGCTTTGTATGGCCCCGGCTGGCAGTACACCAAGACCGGAGACTATCGCGACTGGCGCACTATTCCCGAAAAAGCAGAGATGCGCCTGTGGAATCTGACAGATGGACCGTTGACAGCAAGTCCGGTTCTCCGGGCGGCGGCAATGGGCGGGCCCGTCCGTTTGCGCGCAAAAGCTCCGGCACTTCAAGTGCGCGACTTCCCTCCGAATCAGCTGACGGAATGGACGCTCGAGCCAATGACGCTTCAGCCGGGAATGACAACAGTGATTCTGACCCCCGAAGCACAGCCCAACCGGGGCCTGCTTGTTGAGCATATCCGCGCGTCGGTGATTCAATCAGGAGAGCCTGAATGAAACGCGAATCAAAGAAAATTCTTCTTGCGGCCGCGGCCCTTTTTCTGCTGTCGCTTCTGGTTTTCCATGGAGTTCTTGACCCTTCACGCATACTGCTGACCACGGATGACAATATCGGGGCTCTGGCCCTGCGTGAAAGAGCTCTTCCCCGGGGCTTCCTGGGCTGGTGGGATGATTCAGCGCTCATGGGCCTTCCAAACGTGCTCTTCCTGAACTGGACCAACCTGCTTCTCTGGCTGCTCCCTCTGAACTTTTTTACGAACTGGATACATGCCATTGATGTTGCAATGGCATCTTTTTTCCTGTTGCTCTATCTTCGGCGCAAGGGGTTGAACTGGCCCGCATGCACGGTCGGCATTCTGACGGCCTTCTGGCTGGGAAGCAACTTTACGCTGACCTATGCCGGGCATATCGGCAAATTCGGCGTGCTTGTCTTCGCCGCCGCCTTTCTCTGGCTGGCTGAACTGGCGGTTCAGTCGGGAAAAATGCGCTGGGCTGTGCTGGCGGGCGGGGCAATGGGCATGATGTTCCTTGAACAGCAGGATGTGGCACTGTTTTTTGCCATGTTTTTGTTCCCATATTTTCTGTTCAGCCTGATTCGCACCGGCGGCTGGCGGCCGGCGGCTATCTCCCGCACAGCCATTCCCATGCTGATGGTGGCACTGCTGATTGCTTTGCGCCCCCTTCTTGCAGGATACACCGCCAATGTGAAAAACGTGGCCAGCATGTCGCAGGAAGATCCTCGCCAGAAATGGGAGTTCGTGACCCAGTGGAGCTGGCCTCCGGAGGAATCCATTGATTTCATTGCGCCGGGCTTCATGGGCTGGCGTAGCGGAGAACCCTCAGGTCCTTACTGGGGAAGGATGGGCCGTTCTGCCGAGTGGGCGAAAACGGGGCAGGGGTTCATGAACTTCAAGCTTGAGAACCAGTATTTGGGAGCCTCCGCTGTGGCGCTGATGCTCTTGGCGCTGGTGTTTTCCTTTGGCAAGAACTCTGCATCGAATCCACATCGCATGGAGGTCCGGGCATGGGGCCTCATTGCGCTGCTGGCGCTGCTGCTGTCCTTTGGAAAATATTTTCCTCTTTATCGGCTGTTTTATGCGCTGCCGGTTGTGTCCTCTATTCGAAATCCGAACAAATTCCTCCAGATATTTCAGCTTGCGGCGGGCATTCTGGCCGCATTGGGCCTGCAGGGGCTTCTCACGGAAGATATGCAAAGATCAAAAGCGCGCAAAACCGTTGCCGTTGCCGGTCTGACCGGCCTGCTGATGCTGTTTGTCGGTCTGCTTACGGCGGCTTCATGGAGCGGGGCCGTTGGCCGCATGGCCGAAGCCGGCTGGGCCCAGCACGCCGCACAGATAGTCAGCGGCCGCATGAAGGCCCTTTTCTACGGCGGGGGCATGCTTGTTGTCTTTGCTGTCTGGATATGGCTGCTTCCCTCCCGGAAGTTCCGCTGGATGCCCTGGTTCGCCTGCATGCTGCTGATGGCAGACGTTTTTTATCTTTCACGATATTACATCCAGACAATGAGCCGGAATGACGTGGCCGAAAACGAAGTTGTTCAGTTTCTGAAGCAGGAATCGGCGCGGACATACCAGCGGGCAGCACTGGCCGACCAGTCCGGGTTCTATAATCACTGGCTGACCTATCTTTTCCCTTATCATGGCATAAACACGATCAATATCACGCAGATGCCGCGCATGCCGGAGGATTACAAAGCCTTTCTGAATGCGGTTGGTTCAAATCCTCTCCGATACTGGGGGCTGTGCGGGGTGGGGCCGGTGCTCGTGCCCGCCGGCATCTGGACGCAGATGCAGCGCGATCCCGCCGTGAGGGATAAATTCGATATCCGCTTCGCATACAGCGTTGCAATGGATCAAGGAAGCATGAAAATCATCCCCGGTGCAGAAGCCACCCCCGGTCGCCATGCCATACTGCAGTCGAAAACTTCCCTGCAGCGCTTCGCGCTGATCCCGAAATGGGAAACCCTGCCTGATGATCAGGCGCTGATGCGTTTGAAGAGCGCATCCCATGATGCGAAATCCACTGTACTGGTTTCAACCGAAACCCCGCTGGGAAAACCCTCGAATCCTGATGGGGTGGTTAATGGCACAGTGACAGTGAAGCATTACAGTGCCGGCCGTGTGGAAATACAAGTGTCCGCCGATGAACCATGTCTTCTGCGCCTGGCCGACAAATGGTCGCCAGAGTGGGAGGTTTTGCTGGATGGTCATCCCGTTGACCTGCTCCGTTGTGACTATCTATTTCAGGGGGTCTATATTCCTCCGGGGCTTCATTGGGTCAAGATGCGCTTTGCGCCGTCTGTCGCAACCCTGTGGGTGCAGCTGACGGGCCTGGCCGTCTGTCTGGCCGCAGCCGTCACTTTAGCGGCGGACCGTTTCAAGACGGGGCCCGCTCGATGAATGCTTCTTCGTCAGTCCGGTTGTCCGTTGTCATTCCGACCATGGGACGCCCGATTCTGATCAAAACACTGGAATCACTGATTGCCACCCGGGATTTCGAACACATCGAAGTGGTCGTTGCGGGTAAAATATCTGATTCCCATGTGCTTGAGAGGCTTCAGCTCATGCAGAAGGAGCACCCGCAGCTGGTGCATCTGCCGGTATCCTTTCCTGTCGGCGATTCCAGCCAGAAGAAGAACGAGGGCTTCCGCCGCTCCCGGGCCGACATTGTCGCTTTTCTGGACGATGACGTTTATGTGTGCGAGGACTGGCCTGAACTGATCCTCAAGCCTTTTGAAGATGCAGGCGTGGGCGCGGCAAGCGGGCCCAGCCTCGTCCCGGATGATGTGAAACTATTCACGCGGCTGGCCGGGACCGCGCTGCAGTCCAAGGCGGCTGGTTATGTGGCCGAGCGGTATCTCAAGGCCGGGGAGCATATCCGGCCCATATCCTGGAGCCGAATCATCGGCTGCAACATGGCGTACCGCCGAACAGTTCTGGAGTCCATCGGGTTGTTTCCCCCGGAATTCTGGCCCGGGGAGGAAATGATTGCCGCGTGGAAAACCCAGCAGGCCGGCCATAGAATCGTGTTTTATGATGAAGCATGGGTCTATCATTATCCCCGCGCGTCACTGTGGCGTTATTTGAAACAAATGCACGGTTATGGCGCCACCCGCATCCGTCTGCTCCGGGCCGGTGTCGAATTTGAGCCCACCACCATTGTTCCGGGTCTATGGGTGCTTTCTCTGGTTGTGTTTGGGATTGCGGCATGCTTCTCGACATGGGGCAGCACGCTGCTCCTGCTGGATCTGTTCGCCTATCTGCTGGCTGTGCTTTATATCACGCTCGGCAAATATGCCGAGACCCGCCGGCTTGAGCATCTGCTCATTTTCTTTCTCGTTCCGCTCATGCATTTGAGTTATGGCATTGCTGAATGGGTGGAGTTCTTTCGCCCAAACAAGGATTTGAGCGAGGGCTGAGTCAGAGTAAGGGAGACTGCATATTATGGGAGGAAAGGCATTTCGTGAAGTGTGGAATGGCTGGTGCGATTTGTCGCTGGGAGAGAAGTTTATCTGTTTGGCTGTTCTTCTGCCTTTAATCCCGCTTGTCGGCATCGTTATCAGCCGAATGGGTGCGGATTATGATATTGGCGCTCCTGCATATCAGCATATGGCCATGATTGATCAGATTCTGCAGGGCAAGGTGCTGTATGCGCCTCTGTCTTCTGAATACAGTTGTGTGACGTATAACCCTCTTTACTGGTACATAAGCGCGGCATTTTGCAAGGTGTTTGGAATGAGTTTTCTCTGGCCCCGACTGGTCAGCCTCATGTTCTCTGCCGGATGTGCCGGCATTATGTTCATGTGGACATGGCGTTTGACTGCAAAGGATCTGGTTATGAGCATGGCTGCGCCTGTGATGGTGCTCAGCACTGCATTTCTCATTCAGTTTTGGGTTATGGAAATCAATGTGAATGCTCTGCATGTGTTTCTTGTGCTGCTGGGCTTCTATTTTCTGATTGAACCAGATATGCGGAAAACCGTAATTGCGGCGATTGCGCTGACGGCTTCCTTTTTCACAAAGCAGACTGCGTTGGCATATATAGTGGCGGCCGCTGTGATGCTTTTCTTCCGGAGCCGCCGGCATTTGCTGCTTTATTGGGTCACCTGCGTAATATTCCTCGCTGCAGGATGCTGGTATCTGGAAGTCTTCGAAGGAGATTTCTATCGTCAGACTATAGCCGCCAATCAGGGGCCGCCGTGGATGCTCAATCGTCTGTTCTCTGAAGTATTTCAGCAGGTATTTTTCGGAATGGTCGGATGCGTGTTTATGTTTTCTATATTACGCGTATTTGTCGAAGGTTCTGTTGAGGATGTCCCGTTCTTTGCGCGGATATGGAGAAGCGAATATCTGCTGGCGGCTGCGGGAATCGCTGTTGAAATTATATCTCATCCCAAGTATGGGAGTGGTCCGGTGCATGGACTGGTGGCGATTTGCGGGATCACTTTGTGCGGTTTGTCGGGGGCCTCCCTGATTGGGAAAATGGCCGGATGTAAGAAAATTGCTCATGCAACAGCTGCTGTTCAGGTTGCTGCTCTGATAATTATATCGATACCCAGCATCCCCAGTCAGTATTACGACCGAATGGATGAGGATAAGATGATCCGGATCAGCGGTATTTTCAGATCTGGGCGCACATGCTATTTCGGTATTCCTTACATTCAGAGAAAGTATGGACAGGCGTCTCTGGGGATACCGGACGATGAACCGACCAAGTGGGTGAACGGCAGACTGACCTATCAGTTCATTCCGCCCAAACTTTCTGAGCCGTTCGCGAAACAGGAATTCGATTACGTCATCATTGGGTCATATTTTGATCCCAACCATCCGGTTGCAAAAGTGATTATGGAGAACTACAAGAAAGCCGTTGCGGAGTTTCCCGCACATCCGCGATTCCCCAACAGCACGGACTTGCGTCACCGCAATGTGGTTCTTGCCGCCAATCGGTTGCAGAAATAATATTCAGGCAATCCAGTCTTTGATCAGATAGCGGGGGCGATTGACCGATTCGCGATGGATCCGGCCAACATAGATGCCCAGAATACCCACCGTGAAAAGAATAATCCCCCCCAGGAGAAGCAGAGTAGCCAGATGAAGATGGTCCCATGTCCACCTCATATCTCCGGCCAGCAAGGGTGACAGAACCAGGCCGGCGAATATAAGGAACGAAAGAAAGGATATAATCATCCCCAGCAGAAGGGCGAAATAGAGGGGGGTGGTGGAAAACAGCGTAATGCCCCGAATGAACTCCTTGTAGGGATTCAGGCTTCTCAAGAGGGAATATTTGGTCACGCCGGCATAACGTTTATCACGCTCGTAAAAGACCTGTTCCTGATTAAACCCGACCCACGCCACCAGCCCGCGCATAAAGGGGTCAAATTCGTCCAGCTTCAGTATTTCATTCAGGGCCCGCCGTGAGATGAGCTTAAAATCTCCGGTGTTCTGCAGAATTGTGATATCGGAAAATCCATTAATGAGCTTATAGGCCTGACGGGTCAGCCACATTTTGAATGCGTTCTCTCCCTTTCGAATTGTGCGCGTTGTATGAACAATATCCGCGCCGGCTTCCCATTTCTTAATCAATTGTGGAATCAGTTCCGGAGGATCCTGCAAATCAGTATCCATGTAGATGATGGCATCGCCTGCAGCCTTGTCGAAACCGGCCAGAACACATGGCGTGACCCCGAATCGGCGTGAAGTGTTGAGGATCTTGATGCGGGGGTTCTTTGCGCGCGCACCAAGGAGAAGATCAAGAGAGCCGTCAGTTGAGGCATCGTTGACAAAAATCAGTTCGTAATCGTATTCCAACGGGGCAAAAACTTCTTCCAGTCGGCGAATCAGTTCCGGCAAATTGTCTGCCTCGTTACGAAATGAAAGCACAACGGATATAAGCATGATGTTCCCCTTTAATGAACTGCAGTCTGAAGAACCTTTTCCGCAATGGTGTTGGCGTCGAGACCGTGTAACTTCAGAAGATCATCCCGATTCCCAATGTCAAAACGATATTCGGGCAGGAGTCCCAGTGCTGTAATCGTCCGCCCTTTTATGGCATTCATAATCAGGCAGTCGAGCCCGCCGCGCCCCGTAAAGCCCTCCTCAAGAGTGATGACTGGGCCCGCATCTTTGATGCAGTCGGCAAATGCCACGGCATTAAGATGATTCAGGGAATAAACATCTACGACTGAAATCCGCTTATTCTTTTTGGTGAGGATATCCGCAGTCTCCATTGCTTTGTGCGTCATATACCCGGTGGAAACCAGTGATGCTGAGGTTCCTTTTCTCAGAACGTTAAAACCTTTGTTCCAATCAAGGCGTTCATTCGCCTGATAGATTGGGGGTAGCGCTTTCCCGTCAAGTCGCACATAAGAGGCACCCTTTCGCCGGGAAACATGCTTTGCCAGATCATGGGAGCATTCCGCATCTGCCGGTGAAAAAACAGCCATGTTAGGCAGCGACCGCATGATGGAGATATCCTCAAGCGCCTGATGAGTGGGGCCAGAAACATCATAACTCATGCCTGCTCCGACCCCGACCAGGCAGACGGAGAGGGGCTTAACCGAAGCCAGCACGCACAAATTGGTCCGAGTTTGTTCAAGACATCGCATGGTGATGAACGGTGCTATGGCATAGGCAAATACACGAAATCCTTCCAGCGCAAGACCCGTGGAAATATTGATCAGATTCTGTTCGGCAATGCCCACGTTGAGGAATCGGTCCGGATGCTGTTCCCGGATATTGTCCAGTACAGGCGATCCGAAATCCGCCGTGACGAAAAATATGTCCGTTGCCGCATTCATTTCCTCCAGCACGCCCTGCAGGAACATATCGCGCATTCGCTTGGCGGGACGATCAGTCACGGGTTTCTCCCAGCAGTTCGGCGATTTCCTTTTTAGAAAGTGTTCGCACATGGCAGAGAGGGTCGCTCTCCATGACCGGTACACCACGCCCCTTGATCGTGTCGGCAATGATTGCCACGGGACCCTTGCGCGGATACTTGAATACCCGCTCGAAGCAGTCTGTCAGGGCCGCGAGATTATGTCCGTCCACACGGAATGTGTCCCAGCCAAAGGCGGAAAATTTGGCATCCAGCGGTTCCAGTCCTATGATCTTGTCCGTATTATCGAGCATGGCCTTCTTGTTGAAATCCACAATGCAGACCACATTGTTGAGCCGGTGATGGCCCGCAAACATGGCCGCTTCCCAGTTGGCTCCTTCATGAAGTTCTCCGTCTCCGACGATCACTACCACGCTCGTAGAGGTGTTGTCCTTCTGCCGCAGTCCGCAGGCCATGCCGCAGCCCACGCCCAACCCGTGGCCCAGAGAACCATTTACGGTTTCAAAACCCGGAATGATGGGATCGGGAATTCCGCCCAGAAATGATCCCTGTTGGCCGACCCGCTCCAGCTCGTTCATGGGGTAATAGCCCAGATCTGCGAGAATGGCGTAAAGTGTGATGGCGCCGTGTCCTTTGCTGATAATCACCCGGTCTCGTCCCTCCCAGTTGAGTTCGGCGGGCTTGGATTTAACATATCCGTTGTAGTAAAGCGCCGTCAGAATTTCGACGAGTGAAAGTGAGGAGGCCAGGCGTGTTTCTGGGGCCCGTCCGTGAAGCCGGATGGTTTGCTCCCAAAGCCAGCGGGCTTTTACGGTCAGTTTTCCGCACATGACGCTCTTGGACTTGTTCATCGCGGTTTAAGCTACTTTCGCAGATTTCCGCAGGCAAGGATTTTCTTGATGAACTCGACCGCCGGTTGCCCAAATGTTCCCGCGATCATTCGAATATAATCTGGATTTGTGTAGTATTTCACAAAGGCGTCATCGCGGAATTTAACAATCTCTTCCGATGAGACATACTGGGTTGAAAGGGGCCTGAAATTCGGATTGTACTGCCCGTAAGCGGCCCAGTCGCGCGGGAGTTCAACGCCTCGGGAAACCAGCTCGCGGTGAAGCGGAGTCCCGGGATAAGCCACAGCACAATAGAAATTGGCCCACTCAAACTGATATTTCACAGCGAGTTCGTAAGATTCCTGCATGCTCTGCAGGTCGTCCTCTGGCAGCCCGAAAATAATATTGCCTACAATCCATATTCCGGCGCACTTGGTCCATTCGATGACGCGGTCAGTCGCTGAATCACTGGTGGTTTTGGAGATGGCCTTTTTCACGCGCTCATTGGCCGCCTCAATTCCATAGGCGAGCCAGCGCACCCCGGCCTTCTTCATTTTGGAAAGCAGTTCGGGGCTGCGAATGGACTCAATGCGTGCATAGGCCCACATGTTCAGATCGTAGCCGCGACGGATGATTTCGTCGCAGAAGCGCTCCACGTAGTCCGCCCGTGCGGTAAAGACATTGTCCAGAATACGGAGGTTCCGTACACCGTGTTGTTTCACCAGAAAATCAATTTCGTTCATCACCTGTTCCAGCGGACGAATGCGGAAGCAGGGCCCGTCGGTTACAACCCCAACACTGCAGAAAGAACAGTTGTATGGACAGCCAACTGTTGTGAACACCGCGGCATACGGCGTGCGCCGGTCGAGGCAGTCGAAACAATGCCAGTGATGGGCGCGGTAAAGCGAAGGAGGAATAAGATCATGCGCGGCCTCCGGGAAGTGGGTCATATCCATGATTGGTGCCGCAAGGCTGCATTCTCCTTTTCCCATGCTGGATGCCGAGCAGAGGCCTTGAATCGAAGTCAGGTCCCGGCGGCCGGCCTTCAGGAGTGTCAGTAGTTCAATTATGGGCTTAAAGGGCTCCCCGCGGATAACCAGATCGGCGCCTTCTTCGCGAAGAACCCGTTCGGGATATGCCGTGGGAACAACACCTTCCATCACGACTGGAATCTGCGGCAAAATCTCCTTAATGGCCTTGGCTGTTTCCGATGCGGCGGCCATCTTTGTGACGTCCCCGGAATTGATGAAGTCGGTGCAAATCAGCACGCACTGTGGATTCTTGTGTTCCACCCATTTGACCGCTTCATTTGGAAGCATGTTCGCTTGTGCTGCATCCAGCAGGGCAGCTGAAAATCCGTGTATTCGGGCATGGGCCGCTATGAGGGCGGCCTGAACCGGTGGTGTGACAGCCGCAACCTCTTGCGCCAGAATGCCGAGAGCCCGCTTGTTGTTGTTCGGGAATATGACGGCTAGGTTGAGCGAGGTCATTCTCTACTTCAATGCGCGGCAAACGACATCGCAAATAAAACGGATATTTTTCTCATCCAGCGTCTGGTTGTTTGGAAGAAAGAACCCGCAACTGTGAATCCGGTCGGCCATGGGGGCGGAAAAGACGCCGTAGCGCTCAAACCAGAAAGGATGCCGCCCGAGGTTGCCAGCCGAGAAGATTCTTGTATCAATGTTGTTTTCGACCAGGGCGCTGACAATATTTTTGCGCTGTTCCGGCGACTGGGCCACGGCACCGAAGGAAATGCTGCTGATGGCGTCGCCCTCGAGACAGCGGGCAAATTCAACCTGGCCATCGAGCAGTTTCTGATAGAGTTTGTGGTTTTTCATGCGGATGGACGAGATGTTGTCCAGTCGCGGAAGCTGCATCATTCCGATCCGTGCAGTCAGGTCCATGGGGCGGACATTGAAGCCCGGCACCACAAAAGTGAATGGTGAATGGAAGGGATCAATTCCGTACTGCTGCATTCGCCGGTCATATTCCGCCTTGGGCAGGTCTTTGCACCAGCCGTGCGAGCGAAGCATCAGCAAATGGTGATACAACTCCTCATCGTTTGTGCAAACCATGCCGCCTTCGATTGTGGACATGTGATGGCCGTAGTAAAATGAAAAGGATGACATATCGCCCATGGAGCCGACTTTGCGCCCCTGTGAAAGCGCACCGTGGGCCGCACAGCAGTCTTCCATCAGCTTAAAACCGTATTTCTTCTGAAGTGTCAGAATTTCATCCATCCGGCAGGGCGTTCCCAGCACATGGACCAGAATGACATTGTCCACCTTCCCGGATTCCAAGAGCGTCTTCAGGTGCTCGATATCCAGGCCAAAAGTCTGTGCATCCGATTCGCACATGGCGGGCTCCCAGCCGAATTGGATTGCAGGGGCAACGGTGGTGACCCAGCCGACCGAGGGGACGATCACTTTCTTATTTCCTGATTTCCCGCTGGAATCAAGCGCTGCATACATCAGCAAATTCGCGGAGGAACCCGAATTGCAGAACACGGAATATTTGACTCCCAGCCATTTTGACCAGTCTTCCTCAAACTTCCGGGTTGCATCGGCCATTGTAAGGCGCGGATACAGCTTCAGCCACTCGATCAGTTCGTTGATGTCACCTTCGGTGATGGTGTCCACGGCCAGATCATAGCGCCGGCTCCGAAATGTCTCGTTGATTGGATCCAATGCATTCTCCCGCAGTCATTTTTCCCAGTTCAAAACACCGCAATGTACCCGTTATAAGCCATTTCTGCAATTCAATTATGCCCGCCCCAGATAACATTCCATGGCGTGCAGTCCGTCCGGCGTGCCCATGTCCAGCAGGGGGGCGGGGCAGGGGAAGGCCGCGAGACGGGCTTCTTTGCAGAGTTGCGGGAAAAGGTCCGTTTCAAGGGATATGTTTCTGCCCGGTTCCATGAGAGCCAGTACGCCGCGGTCAATCATGTAGACTCCGGCATTGATCCAGCCGGCTTCGCGCTGAGCTTTTTCGCGGAAGGCTGTAACGAGTCCATCGTCATTGAACTCCACGGTCCCGTAGCGGCCGGATTCTTCAATCTTTGTCACCGCAATCGAAAACTTCCAATGATTGGAAGTTTTCTGCGAAAAACTTCCAATGGTTGGAACTTTTTTGTGGAAAACTTCCAATGATTGGAACTTCAGGTTCGGCGCAAGGCTGTCCCCGTTTAGAACGAGAAATGGATCGGACCGGATTTCGTCCTCGATGAATTTCAATCCGCCGCCGGTTCCCAGGCGCATGGGTTCGACGGTGGCCGTGATGCAGATGCCGGGATTTGCTGCGCTGTATTCCATGCCCCATTTAGCGAGCTGCTCTCCAAGATGTCCGGCCGCGAGGTGAATGTCGCAGATGCCCTGCGATGTCAGCCATTCGACCTGCCACTGAAGGAACGGCTTGCCCGCCACGGGAACCAGCCCCTTGGGCCGGTCGGAATGCACGGATTGTATCCGCGTGCCCGTGCCGCCGACAAGGAGAACCGCATGGATGCTGTTTTTCACAGTGCCCCCGCAAGTCTGGCCAGAGGTTCCACGGTCTGGCGGACAACGCTGTCCATGTCAAAATGAATGCGGGCATCTTTTTCAGCTTCAAGCCCGCAGCGGTTTCGAAGTTCGGCATCTTCAATAAACATTGTGAGCTTCTGCTTGAATTCATCCATGCTGCGCGGATCAAAAAGAAGACCGTTGCGGCCTTCTTCAACCACTTCTGAAACGCCGCCCAGGCGGGCCGCGAGGATGGGAAGCCCGCAGGCCATGTTGTGGACGAGGGCGCCGGTCATGTGAAAATCGTCTGACGGTGCGCCCGTGCGCATTACCAGCCCGATATCGCCTGCATTGAGAGCCGCATTGACCTGTTCGAGCGACGGCAGCCAGCCGGTTAGGCGACAGATGTCCTCTGCCTTCAGATCCTTCACGAGAGCCTGAAGAGTTTTCATTTCCGGGCCGTCCCCAATCAGTAGAAAGCGCAGCACGGGATATTGATCCCGCATTTCGGATATGGCCCGAATGATGGCCGCATTGCCCTTGTTTGGATGAAGGATGCCGTGATGTACAAGAATGATTTCCTCAGGCTTGTACCCCATTGCCGCTTTGCATTCATTCCGGTCCAGCCGATGATAAACGGTCATGTCGCAGGGGTCATACACGGGGAAAATGCGCTCTGGTTTGATCCCCTTTGAGGCGAGATAGGTTTTTGTGCTTTTTGCCCGCGTGAAAATGAGCCGGGCCGTTTTCCACGACCAGAGGTCAATCCGCCGGATGGCACGTCCAAGGAACGCCAGCGACCCCGTGAAATAGATATCCACGAAGAAATCGGCCACAGTGAGCGCAACTTGCGGCCCTGCAAAAACGCGCGCGATCAGCGCAGTGAAGGGGATGGTTTCGTCTATGTAAACCGCGCGAACTCTCTTTGCCCGGCAATAGAGCCCAGCGAAAGGCAGGCACAGAATCCACAAGGCAGTTTTCAGCATTTTGTCCAGGCCGCTTCCCCGGTTCACATAAAAAGGAAATTCGTGAAGAATCGCGTTTTCCCTGAGCTCCATCGGGACTATCTTCCGGGTTTTGAGCCCGAAATAGTGCACTTCACAGTGTCTTGAGAGTTCACGGATGCAGCCGGGCAGGGCATGGAACAGCTCGCTGTGTTCAGCGGCTCCGTACCTGAACCAGAAAGCGATTCTGGGCTTGTTCTCACTCATCGCTGTTGAAAATGATCTGGCTGCCTTCTTCGCTGAACCGGAACGAGACCTCCTTGAGGTCCTTCAGTTTCTCCCGGACAGCCGCGTGTTTTGCAGTCGGCGCGTACAGGCAGAGGAAACCGCGCCCGCCCGCGCCAAGCAGTTTTCCGCCAATGGCCCCGGCTCCGCGGGCCGCGTCATAGGCTTCGTCAATGACCGGATTGCTGATTCCGGAAGAGAGTTCTTTTTTCTGGAGCCAGGTCTCGTGCAGGAGCTTCCCGAACTCGTCCAGATGTTTGCCGTTCTGCAGAATATCCTCGGCGTGATCCACGATCTGCCGCATCCGTGACAGCCGGTCGAAGTTTTCGCCTGTGCGGGAAATCTGCTCGCGCAGAATGTTTTCCGCGGAGCATTCAGACCCCAAATAGAAAAGCATCAGCGAGGCTTCCAGCTCAAAAAGGGCCTCGGGCGCGATGCCGACGGTCTGGACCGTCACTTCGCGGTCCGTCTGGAAATTGATCCGGTTGAAGCCGCCATAAGCGGCCGCATACTGATCCTGCCAGCCTCCGGCGTCCTTGACGCGGTTGCGTTCGATTTCGATGGCGGCCCGCGCCAGCCATTCCGGGGTGATGCGCTTTTTGATGAAGGCGCACAGCGAGTTCATCAGGCCCACGGTGAATGCGGAAGATGAGCCCAGGCCGGTCTGGCCCGGCAGGTCCGCCACATGGGATATTTCAACGCCTTCACGGATTCCAGCGTAAAGAAGCGACTCGCGGATCAGGGGATGTTCGAACTCCTCCGGTTTCATGACGGATTCGGTTCTTGAGTAGCTTGCACGATAGTTGTGCTTGAAAAACTTTGTCAGATGATGCACCGAAAGATAGCAGTATTTATCAATGGTGACAGAGATGACGGATCCTCCGTGCTGGGTGAAGTAACCGGGGAAATCCGTACCCCCGCCGAAAAAACTGATCCTGAACGGTGTACGGGATATGATCATTTCAGCTTCACCTTTCCGCTTTGGACTTCCTCTATAAACCGGCGGACCGTTTCGCCCGTTTCCGGAAGGGCCAGCAAACGGCCGGCTTTTTCGACATTCAGTTCCGCGCGCACGGTTGGACATCCGAGCGGATCACGCGTCAGTTTGTAGCCGGCCCACTCGGCAATCCTGCGCACGGAAACGGTGCCGGTGGAGGAAAGGTTGAAGAGTGTTTCATTTCCCGCGGCTCCCCCGGCCAGTTCAAACACGAGCCGCGCGAGATCACGCGTGTCCATGTACTGGAACTCTGAATCGGGATGAACAAAAAGTTTCCCGTCCGTCAGAATGTCGAAGACGGCATTTTTCCTGAGGCCGGGCCCCACGAAGCCGCCCATGCGAACGATGAGGGTTCTGGGGGCATAATGCCTTGCCATCTGCTCGGCCAGCCATTTGTGAAAGCCGTAGCGGGTCATTTCACGGGGCTTGAGATTTGCGCCTTCGGCATTGCGGGAGGGATCCCCTTCGTTCGGATAAACCGTGCCGCTGGAAAGATGCACACACAGGCCGCACTTGAAGTCCAGCATGATCCGCATAATGGAAGTGACCGAAAGTTCAAATCCACGCTGAGGATCCTGTTCGTCAATGAACTTGCGCGAGTTGCCGGCGGCATTGATCAGAATGTCCGCCTGTGAACCGCGGAGCTGTTCGTAGTTGTCGAGATCAACGGCGGTCACTTCGTAGCCGAGTCGCGCCGCTTCTGCCGCAACGGCGGACCCGATAAAGCCCTTCGCGCCTGTGACCAGACATGTTTTCATGATTACAGCCGCACCGTCCCGTCTTTGCGGGCCTTGATGAACCATTCGGTTGTGCGGCGGAGGCCGTCCTCGAGGCTTGTATCGCAGGACAACCCGAGACTGTGCAGACGGGCGACGTCAAATATCTTGTCCATCTGCCCGTCCGGCTTGGAGGTGTCCCAAACAATCTTTCCTCGAAATCCGGTCACTTTCTTGATGGTTTCGGCCAGCTCGCGGATAGAAATGCGTTTTCCGGCGGAGATGTTGACTGGATCGCTGCTGTTGTAATTCTTCAGGAACCAGGGGACGGTGGCGGCGACATCGCCGGCATAGACAAAATCGCGGGTGGGCTTTCCGGTTCCGTAGGCGATGATCTCGGGATCGCCCCGCTCTTCGGCCTCAAGATATTTCCTGATCAGTGAGGGAATGACATGCGCCTGTGTGAGATTGAAATTGTCCCATTCTCCGTACATGTTCCCGGGAATCAGCACCACGGAATTGAATCCGTGCTGCACGCGATAGGCCCATGACTGGGTGAGATTCATCAACTTGGCGACAGAATAGCCTGCGCTTTCGATTTGCGGGAGGCCTTTCCACATCTGGTCCTCGCCGATGGGGGATGTGGCCGTGGCCGGGTAAGAGCATCCTCCCATGAAGGTCATGAATTTCTTTGCGCCGTGCCGAAAAGCCGCCTCGAAAGTATGCAGATTCATGAAGAGATTCTGATAGAAATAGTCCGCCGGCCGCGCCTTGTTGTCGATGATGCCCCCTGATTTTGCGGCCATATGCAGCACGCAGTCCGGCTTGATCTCCTGCATCATCCTGTCGGGTTCGCCCGGCTTGAGAAGGTCGTAGTTCCTGCTCCCGACCGCTATGATCTCGGCGTCAAATTCTTTCCGCATCACGGGCAGAACATGGTGGCCCAGAAAGCCCGTTGCCCCGGTTATAAGAATTCTTTTAAACATATCTGTTAACAGTATCTGTCAGTTGCTGCGGTGTCAATGGGCAGCGCATGCGGCCGGTTCGGCTGCAGGAGGAATATGAGACCGCCAAACAGGCTCCACACAAGCCCTCCCGCGTACATCAGCAGGGAGAGCGGCACCGCCTGAGAGGAGCTCACATCCACGGTATGAAGCATGCCGGCGAAAAGAGCTTCACGGATGCCCAGTGCTCCTGGAGTGATCGGGACGGCCGTGAATACGGTAATTATCGGGAAGAAGGTGAAGTAGTCGAACCAGGATATCCCGATGCCCAGACTGTGTCCGAAAAAGAAGCAGGCGCTGGTCAGGGCGGCGAGGTTGACAAAGGACAGCCCGATCGCCGAGACCAGCAGCCTGGGGCGGCTCCGGTAGACGAGCAGGACATCATACGCTTTGCGAAGCAGGGCTCCGGCACGCGTGGTTTCTTCGAACTTCTTGAATAAAGGCCAGTGTTCAAACAGATTCCTTCGGAAGAGTACGATCAGCCCGGCCGACGTCGCCAGGAGGAATGCTCCCATGAGATATGCCGTCAGGCGAGTGCCTCGGCTGTATACAAACAGCCGGTAGCGAAAGGCGATCATGATGCACCCAAGAATGACAAACACCAGCAGCCCGATCGCGCGGTCCATCAGGACCGTCATGACCGCACCGGTTTTGTTTGTCCCTTTGCTGCGAATCACGGAATACGCGCGCACGACATCCCCTCCGCATGCGCCCGGGAAGAATGAATTGAAGAACTGGCCGACGAAGAAGTATCTGAAGCTTTCCGAAAACGGCAGGGTGAATCCCTGATCGCGTAAAATGCGGTGCCAGCGAAGCGCTCCTGCGAGCAGCCCGAGGAAGGTGACTGCGATGCCGGATATCCACCAGGGCCAGGCATGCAGGCTGTGGAGAAGGACTGATGCCAGTTCATCCACGGGAATGCGCCGGAATACAATATAGAGAATCAGCAGCCCCAGCAGCGGGCGCATGGCCTTGTGCAGATGTCTGCGGGCTGTCATCCGCCGGCCTGAAGATGATTGAAAATATCAGACAGAGTGACCTGAAGCGCGATTTGCGGCGTCCAGCCGGTATGGTTGCGCAGCCGGGCCGTATCCAGTGCGGGCAGGGCATCGGCCGGCCTGTAGCGTTCCTGATCCACGGTGATCTGCGGTTGAATCCCGGCAATATCGCACAGCATGTCCAAAATAGAGCCAATCTCCGCCATGTTCCCGGACGCAATGTTGTAGGCGCAGCCCGCATAGCCCTTTTCGAGAATGAGGCGATAGGCGCGTGCGACATCGCGGACATCCGTGAAATTGCGGACACTGTTGAGATTGCCGACTTTGATGGAACCCGCCGATGTGCCCCGCCTGATGTCGAGCAGCTGGAGCGCGAAGGCTGTGGTGACGAACTGCGGGGATTGTCCGGGGCCGGTGTGATTGTCGGGTCGCGCGGTCATGACGGGCATGCCATAGCGCTTTGCGTAAAGAAGTGCGGTCAGGTCGGCCGCGGCTTTGGCTACGGCGTAGGGATTGGAGGGGGCAAACGGGGCCTCTTCCGTGAGCGGAGTCTCGACAGGCCGTCGCCCATAGACTTCCGAAGAGCTGACAATCAGCAGTCGGGCGGCCGGCGCATGCAGGCGGAATGCTTCCAGCAGATGAATGGTCCCGATGAGATTCACATCCATCACGAGTTCGGGATCGTCCCATCCGACAGGCACAAATGCAATGCCACCCAGATGAACACAGGCATCCGGCCGGGTGTCGCGCACCAGAGAGCAAAGTGCATCCGGATCGCGCAGGTCTGCCGCGCGGATGCCCGGGATTCCGGTCCGCACGTCCGAAAGCACGGGTTCATGCCCTGTATGGGTCAGCTCTGCGGCCAGATGGCGGCCGACAAAGCCCGCGGCTCCGGTGAGCAGTACCCGCATGACTTACCCCTTGACAGCGGCCCAGCGCTCCAGATCGGCATCCACCATCATGTTGACCAGCTCGTCAAAACTGGTCTTCTGCTTCCAGCCGAGCACTTTTCTGGCCTTGGATGGATCGCCGAGAAGCTGATCCACCTCCGCCGGCCGGACAAAACGTGAATCCAGCACCACATAATCCTCGTAATTGAGCCCGGCGCGGGCGAACGCCTTGCGGCAGAAATCCTTGACCGAATGGGTTTGCCCGGTGGCAATCACATAGTCATCGGGCTGCTCCTGCTGGAGCATGAGCCACATAGCTTCCACATAGTCCCCGGCAAAGCCCCAGTCGCGCTCGGCATCCAGGTTCCCGAGCCGGAGTTCTTTTGCAACGCCCAGCTTGATCTGGGCGACGCCGTCGGTGATCTTGCGGGTGACAAACTCCTTCCCGCGCCGCGGGCTCTCGTGGTTGAAGAGGATGCCGGAACAGGCAAACAGGTCGTAGCTCTCGCGATAGTTTACGGTGATGTAGTGTCCGTACACCTTGGCCACGCCATAGGGGCTGCGGGGGTGAAAGGGGGTCATTTCCGTCTGCGGCACCTCGCGTACCTTGCCGAACATCTCGCTGCTCGAAGCCTGATACATTTTCGCCTGCGGGCAAACCTGCCGCATGGCCTCAAGGACGCGCGTGACCCCAATGGCGGTGAATTCCCCTGTGAGCACCGGCTGGCTCCACGAGGTCGGCACAAATGACATGGCCGCGAGGTTGTAGATCTCATCCGGCATGATGTGCTCAAAGAGCTTGATCAGCGACAGCTGATCCAGCAGGTCGGCCTGCACGAGTTCAATGCGGTCCTTGATATGCGCAATGCGCTCATAGGTCTCTGTGGATGCCCTCCGGCACATGCCATAGACTTCATAGCCCTTGGATAGAAGCAGTTCGGCCAGATAGGAGCCGTCCTGTCCCGTAACGCCAGTAATCAGTGCTTTCATTCATTCACCCGTTGTTTGTTGTTGCAAGCTGTCAATCAGACCATAAGGTCCTGATGTAATCAAGACCAGCCTTGATTTCCGACGCGGTAGCGGAAGGGCCCGGCTCAAACACGCGGCAGACATCCCGCGCGGCATAGCGTTTATACTGCGTAAAGTCAATCTCGCCGGATGGCGGCATCAGATGATCCATGGCCGGCGCGCGCGCGTCATGAATGTGCAGACCGATCAAATGCTCCTCCAGTCGTTCCATCCAGCGTTCGGGATTAATGAGCCCGAAGAACCTGCGAATGGCTGCGTGCCCGGTGTCGTGCCAGCATCCCAGCAGGGGGGAGTTGAAGTGCTTCAGCAGCGCCTCAATTTCCGTTTCCGTCGGAAGAGTTTCCCAGTTGGGAAGATTTTCTATTCCCAGGCGAATGCCGCATTCCTGAAGGACCGGCAGCAGGGCTTCGATCCCGCTGTAGAGATATTCCAGCTGCCGGCGGACTTTTTTCTCCCGGAGGGTCAGCATCTTGAGTTTGATCTTCTCAAATTTCGGCGAGAACTGCTGGCCGTGCTCATAGAGGGCCAGCAGGCGTTCCGTCAGTCGCTTCATATCCACATTGCCGGCATGCAGCACGACTGCGCGGGCGCCTGTTTCCGCGGCAAAGCGGATGGTCCTGGTTGTGTGCTGCACGGCGAGCTGACGAACACGGGGATCCGGATCGGCAAGCGTGAACAGCTCCGGATGGCCTGCCGGCGCGCCCACCGGCACGGGACAGAAATTATGCACTGACGTGACAATGACCGCCTTCTGCCGGACCATGCTCTGCACGCCCGGGACCAGATCCATGCGGAGATTATAGCCCAGCTCGACAGCCGGAAAACCGAGATCAAGAATCTCCTCGATCATCTCCTCGCCGGCTGCATGTCGGCCGGCGTTCCAGCGGGATGTCAGGGCAAAAAGCATCGCGATGCTCCGGGAAGCGAAGGGCGGTGGAAAGAAAACGGCCGGCCCTCAGGGCCGGCCGTGAATGCTAGTAACGATTGATGCGGGTGCGGGCCCGGGCGGCCTTGCGGCGCTTGCGCTCGCTGGGCTTCTCATAGTGCCGGTGCGAACGGATTTCACGCATGGTGCCTTCCTTGTCCAGCTTCTTCTTCAGCCGGCGCAGCGCCTTTTCTACGGTTTCACCCTTTTTGACTTTTACTTCAGCCACGTGTTAACTCACTCCCTTCTCAATCCAAATCGTGAAGCACAGAACCTATTGAAAACCCCGCAGGATGTCAATTTGAAGCGCAATCTTTCTGTATTAGGGCCGGCCCATCGAATGGTAGATGAATCCCAGCCTGTGCATTTCCGCCGGATCGAACACATTGCGTCCATCCATGACCACCGGAACCGCCATGGCCTTCTTGAGCTTCTTGAGGTCCAGGTCCCTGACTTCGGGCCATTCCGTCAGAATCAGCACCATGTCCGCGTCTTTTGCGCAATCCAGGATGTCGTCGCAGTAGGTCAGGTCCGGATACAGCTTCTTGAAATTGTCTGAAGCGATGGGGTCCCACAGCTTCAACTTCGCCCGGGCCTCGATGAGCTGCGGCACAAAATAGAGCGACGGAGCCTGGCGCAGGTCATCCGTACCCGGCTTGAAGGCCAGCCCCAGAATCGCGATGGTCTTGTCCTGCATGACCCACAGCTCATGCTTGATTTTCTGCAGCATGTGTTCGCGCTGGTTCTGATTGATGCGCTGCACCTCCTTCAGGAGCTGGAAATCGTAGCCCAGCTGGTCGGAAAGATGGATGAAGGCATCCACATCCTTCGGGAAGCAGGAGCCGCCGTAGCCGACGCCCGCATTCAGGAACTTTTGGCCGATGCGTGAATCAAGCCCCATGCCGTGCGCCACCTGTTCAACATCCGCCCCGGCCAGCTCGCACACCCGGCTGACGGCGTTAATGTAGGAAATCTTCATGGCCAGGAACGAGTTCGACGCATGCTTGGTCAGCTCGGCGCTGGCAATGTTCATCACGAGAAACTCGCAGCCCGATTTTTTGACAATGGGGTCATAGACTTCGCGAAGGAGCTTCGCCGCGCGTTCGCTTTCCACGCCGATGACAATGCGGTCCGGCTGAAATGCATCCTCAATTGCCGTGCCCTCGCGGAGGAATTCGGGATTGGATGCCACATCAAAATCGAGCCCGCCCTCAATGTACTTGGTGATGGTGCGCTTGAGCTGCATCCCGGTGTTGACCGGGACCGTGCTTTTTTCAACCAGCAGGCGATAGGATGTCATATGCTCCGCCACGGTGCGGCCGACCTGTTCCACATAGGAGAGGTTGGCTTCGCCGCGATACCCCGGAGGGGTTCCGACGGCAATGAAGATCACTTCCGCGAAATCGGTGCCTTCCTCGATGGACGTCGTGAAGTGCAGGCGTTTTCCCGCCACATTGCGTTCCACCAGTTCCTGCAGCCCGATTTCATAAATCGGCATCTCCATGCGCCGGAGCATGGCAATTTTGCTCTCGTCATTGTCCACGCACATGACGTCGTGACCGACTTCTGCGAAGCAGGCTCCTGTGACCAGTCCGACATATCCGGTTCCAACCACTGTAATTTTCATATCCTTCTCCTCTTGCGAAAACAAAGCCGTGATCCTATTCATCCGCCGCGGATAATGCAACTGCTTAACGCCGGCTCTCCGCATTTTTTGAGGCTTGCCTGAGGCAGGGTCCCCCGGTGTATAAACCCGGCATGAGCAGGACCTGCATGGTGACGGGCGCGAGCGGATATCTGGGCGGTCTGGTGCTGTCCCGAATGGCGTCTCGCGGCCCCGCGGTCGGGACCGCCTGGAGGCCTTCCGCGCCAGGGCTTGTCTCGTGCGACCTGACAGACCCCCTCGCTGTGAAGGATTTGCTTGTTCAGCATGAGCCGGATACCGTTGTGCATTGCGCCGCGTGGCGTGATCCCGACCGCTGCGAGGAATTTCCCGATGAGGCGGCCCTGATCAACTCGGCTTCCGCCCGCTTTATATGCGCCGCGCTTCCTCCTGAAGCCGTTTTTGTGCTGATCAGCTCGGATTATGTATTCGATGGAACCAGTCCGCCCTACACGGAAGATGACTCGGTGTGTCCGGTGAATGTCTACGGCCGGACAAAGGTGACGGCCGAACAGGCCGCTTTGGCCCGCGGCAATTCGCTCGTGATCAGGCCGCCCGTTCTGATCGGGCAGGAATTGACGGGACAGGGGGGCTTCATTGCACAGATGGTTTCAGCGCTGCGGTCGGAACGCCCGGCAGACGTTGATGATGTGCTGGTGCGCTTCCCCGTGTTTGGGCCTGACGTGGCCGAGGCTGTTGAGTTTCTCCTTGCGAAGAGGGCGGCGGGAGTCTTTCACGTCAGCGGAGAGCAGGGAGGCACGCGCTGGCAGTGGACCCTGCGAACGGCCGCGCTGCTGGGCCTGCAAACAGATCACCTGCGTCCGTCCCGGGTCATCGTGCCCCGGCGCGCCGCCCGGCCGCCGGACTCGCATCTTTCCACGGGAAAAATCAAAGGACTTGGATTTTCCGGATTTACGGGTTTCGACGAAGTGGTGCGGAGAGCGGTGCCTTTTCTCAGCCCGTCTTCTTGACGATCAGCATGGTGATATCGTCGTGCTGCGGCTGATCCCCGGCGAATTCCTCGACGGCGTTGATAATAATGTTGTAAATGTTTTCTGCGGACTCCGCGTTGTGCTTGCGGAGCAGATCTTCGATCCGGTCGTAGCCGAATTCCTCGCCGTCTTTGTTCTGGGCCTCGGTGATCCCGTCAGTATAGAGCAGAACCACGTCGCCGCATGCCATCGCGCCTTCAAAAGGCCGGAGCGACTGCCTGAAGGCCACTGGATCAAGCAGCCCCATGGCGGCACCGGCCGGCGCGATGCGTTCGATCTGGTCCTTGCCGCTGAACATGAAAACCGGTTCATGACCCGCCCGGGCAATGGAAATCCGGTTTTCGCGCACATCAAGGCAGGCGACGGCAATGGTGACAAACATTTCCGACTCAATCGTCTGGCTGATGCGGCGGTTCACCTTGTTGAGCACGTCCAGCGGGGACGACTCGTAATCCACATAGGCCTGCAGAAGTGACCGGGTGATACTCATGATCAGCGCCGCGGGAACGCCCTTGCCGGACACATCGGCGATCACCAGATACCATCGGTTGCCGTCAATGCTGATATAGTCAAAATAGTCCCCGGCGACCTCCAGCGCGGGAATGCTTCCGCCGAAGATGTCGTATCCGGCAATGTCCGGCGCGCACTGCGGAAGCAGTTCCTGCTGAATCCGCCGGGCCCAGATCATTTCCTGCTCGATCCGCTCCTTTTCCGAAAGCTCTTCATACAGGTGCGCATTGTCCAGCGAAACGGAAGCGTGCTGGGCCAGCGTCTGCAGGATCGTGACCTCCTCATCGCTGAAAACCGTTCCGTCCTGCTTGCGGCCGATGCGGATCGCCCCGATCGGTTTTTCGCCGGAGATCAGGGGAATCGCCAGTTCCACGGCGCCGGTCGGATCGCTGACGATCTTTCCGTCCGCTTTCAGGAACTCGGTCCAGCGCTGATGCAGGGCCCGGATGGTGAGCTGGTCGTTCTGCGGTTCCGGGAGATGAGCCGCGCCCCGTTCAAGCTGGATCTGCAGTTCCTTGCGGGCTTTATCGTACGTGTAGATCCGGCAGGCGCGCGAAGTGGAAACGACCGAAAACATCGCCACCAGCGTTCCGTAGAGGCGCTCGCTTTCAAGTTCCTTCCCGATGCGCACAGTCCAGTCCTGAATGGAGTGCAGCAGGGATATGCGCATCTTGAGAGAACTGATCATGTTGTTGAACGTCGAGGCCAGTGTTCCAATTTCATCATCGGATTTCACGGGAACCTGCTGACTCAGGTCGCCCTTGCGAATGCGCTGGGCGGCGGCGGTCAGCGCGGCGATGGGAGCCAGCACCCGCTGATCCAGCGTCAGCGTAACCACAATGGCAATCAGAATCACCCCGCACATGATCAGAAACGCCTGTGTGAAAAGGATGTTCACCTTCTGCCAGATGCTGCAGGGGAAGGATATTTCAACATAACCCGGCACATCTTCATCCTGCACGGCAATGGGGCCGCGCAGATGCACCATTCCGCTGCGGCGGTCGTAATCAAGCCGGACGTTCTGGGGCAGGCGGTCGGCAGGAAGAGGCGCGGCTCGGGGCGGGCCAAACTCTTCGGTGCGGATGAATTCATAAATCGGCGCGCCCCGCTCATCAAACACAACCAGCCGTTCCGGCCGGTGCGTGATATAGGCATCCATGTCCTCCCTGAGCCGGAGCATTTTGTTGCGGATCACATAATCCATGGCCTTGGCGCTGAATGTGCCGCGATGAGAATGATGGTGGGCGGTGAGATAATTGACCACCGCGCTGTAGGCCATGTAGGCCGAACTGCGCTCGCGCTCATACATCTCCCGCTTGAACTGAGTGACGGTAAGAAACGTGATACTCAGTCCAGTCAGAATAATCATGCATACGGCGAGCAGGGTGATCTTGTGCGCGAACCGCAAATGGCGGTGAGCGGGAGCTTTCAGCTGGGGCGGCGGGGGGATTGCCGGCCGCTGGGCGGGCATCGGAATGGACGGGGACTCCTCCGTATCTATCCGCAGTTGAACTTCGCCCATTCTAATCGCTTCCTTGTTTCGGCTGCATAACTTATTCCGGTGCGCACAAACGGCATGTGCCCCTGAA
Organism: Verrucomicrobiota bacterium; assembly: GCA_029557905.1. Classification (GTDB taxonomy): domain Bacteria; phylum Verrucomicrobiota; class Kiritimatiellia; order JAKQHR01; family JAKQHR01; genus JAKQHR01. The sequence continues at coordinate 62,618 of JAKQHR010000053.1, read as the reverse complement.
AAGAACCTCATACTACATCTGCCGGTATTTGATGTTAAGAGAATAAAATGGAGTTTTGTACTTGAAAAGATGGCGTCAACCGTTTTACCTGTACCGCTCTGTTTAAATGAACGATGTGAAGGAGCAAAGATATGGCTATTGAACCGATTCCAGTTGCGGATATTCAGGTCCCTCAGGAGTTCGCGCGCCTGCGCGATCTCGCCTACAACCTGTGGTGGTCATGGACTCCTGAAGCCCGCCTGCTTTTCTCAAATATTGATGCATATCTCTGGGGCCGCTACCGCAATCCGGTTGAACTTCTGATCAACATTGAACCGCATCACTGGGACCGGCTGCTCAACGGCGGCGGCAATTTCATGTCGCAGTACAGAAAAGTCATCCGCGACTTCGATCGCTACATGAACCCCGATGAGCCCACCTGGTTCCAGCAGCAGTATCCTGAATACAAGGGCGATAAGATCGCATATTTCAGCACCGAGTTTGGACTCCACGAAAGCCTAGGCATTTACTGCGGCGGTCTCGGGGTGCTTTCCGGGGATCATGCCAAAGCCGCCAGCGACCTCGGCATTCCGTTTGTGGGCGTCGGAGTGCTGTATCGCAAAGGATATTTTCACCAGGCGATTGACCTCGACGGCCGGCAGCACCACATCTACAACAATTTTGACTTCTACCGCCTGCCGCTCCGGCCCATGCATAATGCCGCGGGCCGCGATCTTGTTGTTACCGTGGATTATCCCGATCGCCAGGTGTATGCGCGCGTGTGGCAGCTCGCTGTCGGCCGCGTTCAGCTTTATCTGCTGGACACCGATATCCTTGAAAATGATCCCGGCGACCGGCCCATGACATCCCAGTTGTATGTGCGCGGCCGCGAAATGCGTCTCTGTCAGGAGATTATGCTGGGCATCGGCGGCGTGCGCGCGCTTCAGGAGCTGAAGATACAGCCCGCCGTGTGGCACATGAACGAGGGCCACTCCGCGTTTCAGGTGGTGGAGCGCATGCGCGCTCATCTGGCCGAAGGCATGACATGGAAGGAAGCCTCCGAGGCCATCCGGGTCAACACCCTTTTCACCACGCATACTCCTGTGCCGGCGGGCAATGAGGCTTTCGAGGCCTCGCTCGTCGAGAAGTACATGCGGGTTTTCACCGATAAAATGGGAGTGGATGTGCATCAGATGCTGGATCTGGGAAAATCCTATCCGGAAGGCGGATCACAGCCGTTTAATCTCACGGCCGTCGGCCTGCGTTTCAGCCACTACAGCAATGGCGTCAGCAAGCTTCACGGTGAAGTGGCCAACCACATGTGGCATCACTTGTATCCCGGCGCAAAGCCGACGGATCAGAACATTAAATCCGTCACCAACGGTGTTCATATCACAACCTGGCTGGGACACGATATCCGGACGATCATCGAAGAAGCTCTGGGCACCGGCTGGATCGGACACGAGGACGACCCCGAATTCTGGAAGGGCATCCTCAAGATACGGGACAAGGACCTGTGGGCCGCTCATCAAAGCCAAAAGGACAGGATGATCCGCCTTGTGCGTCACCGTCTCGTGGAGCAGTTTGCCCGTCACGGCAAAGGTCCGGACAGCATTCGGGAGATGAACCGCATGCTCGACCCCAATGTGCTGACCATCGGCTTTGCGCGGCGCTTTGCCACCTACAAGCGCGCCGGCCTGATTTTCCGCGACTATGACCGGCTGCGGCAGATCATTACCAATGCCGAGCACCCCGTGCAGATTGTGTTCTCGGGCAAGGCCCATCCGGCCGATGAGCCGGGGCAGGATCTCATCCGGGACATTGTCACCAAGGCCATCTATTCTGATCTCAAGGGCTACATCTTCTTTGTGGAGGACTACGACATCCGCATTGCGCGTCATCTGGTGCAGGGCGTGGATGTGTGGATGAACACTCCGCGCCGGCCGCGGGAAGCCAGCGGCACCAGCGGCATGAAGGCTGCCATCAACGGCGCGCTGAATTTCAGCGTCTCCGACGGCTGGTGGCCGGAGGCCCACAACGGGAAGAACGGATGGATCATCGGAAGCGAACACCATATTGACAACGAGGATGAGCAGGATTATCGCGACTCGACTTCGCTGTACGATATTCTGCAAAACCAGATCATTCCGCTCTACTACCAGAACCGCACCGCCGGATGTCCGTGCGAATGGGTCCAGTGGATGAAGGAATCCATGGCGACCATCATTCCGGGCTTCAGTGCGGCCCGCATGCTTCAGGACTATACGCGTGACGCCTATATGCCGACCGCGCAGCGGTAGGTTTTCATGGATCTGCTGGTTTGCCGGCCCGGGTTTGAAGACGCGCTGCGCGATGAAATCGCGCAGAGGCTGGGCGGGAAGGCTGTATGTCTTTGTCCTGTTCCCGGCATGGTTGAGGTGCGGGCCTCTGTCCCGCTTCCTCCGGAGTTTATTTTTGAGCGACGCCGCATGCCGGATGCGGGCTTCATTCCTGATCAGCTGCTCAAACCCGTAACCGCGGAACAGGTGCGGCAGATGCTGGGCCCCGCCCTCCAGGGAAACTTGCCGTGGAGTATTTGCTCATTTCCGGCGGGGAGCGGGACAGTCGGCAATCTCGGCCCGCGCGTAAAGGGCATTGAAAAGGCCGTTCTGCGCGTCGCGCGGGAGCATTTCCCGGAAACAGGCCGGCAGATGACCGATACCCAGGCCGGCCTGCTTCTTCAGCTGTGCCTGACCCCCCGGGGGCTTTACCACTCCTGCGCGGCGCCGTGTCTTCAGGCCGGATCGCCGCTGCGCATGCATCAGGATTCGCGAGCCCCCTCGCGGTCCTATCTCAAACTGGAGGAGGCATTCCAGTTAATGAACCGCCAGCCGCGCAAGAATGAAACTGCGGTTGATCTCGGCGCCGCGCCGGGCGGCTGGACCTATGCGCTGATCCGCCGGGGGTGCCATGTGACCGCTGTGGATCACGGACCGATGAAGCTCCCGCCTCATGAGCCGGGGTGGGGCAGGGTGCGACACATCAGGGCAAACGGCATCACCTTTGAGCCCCCGCGCGATCTCTGCCCCGTGGACTGGCTGGTGAGCGACATGCTTGTGGCTCCCGGCGTGGTGCTTGGGCTCCTGCGCCGCTGGATCGGCGCCCGTCGAATGCGCTTCTTTGTCTGCAACATCAAAATCCCCCAGCAGAATCCCTGTGCCGCGGTGAAGCCGCTTGAGGATTTCCTGTCCGCGCAGCGCAAGGTTGAATTCAGGCTCAAGCAGCTTTATCATGACCGCCGTGAAATCACCATCATGGGGCAGTTGAAATGATTTTCAGGACCTGCGGGAAAACAGGGAAGGCCCTATCTGCCATCGGCGCCGGCACGATGCGTTTCAAAACGCCTGCGAACGACGACGATGTGCGCGATGCCGCCCGTGTGCTGCTCCACGCCCATGAAAAAGGCATCAACTATTTTGACACCGCCCCGTACTACTGCGGGGACCGCAGCGAGGACATCACCGCGCGCGCTATTCGCGACATGAAGCCCGGATCATTCTATCTGTCCACCAAGTCGGGCAAGCCTGCCGGAACGGAACTCAGGGCCCAGCTTGAAACCTCGCTGAAGCGGCTGGGCGTGGACTGCATTCACTTTTTCCATGTGTGGTGCGTGATGGACCCCGCGGACTGGGTTCAGCGAAAGGAGAAGGGCGCTGTCGCCGCCGCTCTCCAGGCGCAGAAGGAGGGGCTGGTCGAGCATGTCGTGTTCTCCACTCACATGACCGGGACCGAAACCGCCGCCGTCATCCGCGAAAACATTTTTGAAGGAATGACCATCGGCTACAACGCGCTCAACTTCCCGTACCGGCAGGAGGGCATCGAGGCGGCGGAGAAGGCAAGCATTGGCGTCGTCTGCATGAATCCGCTGGCCGGGGGGCTGATCCCGGCGCATGCGAAACGGTTCAACTTCATCCGGCGTGCGGACGACGGAAATGTCGTCACCGCCGCGCTCCGGTTCCTGCTCTCGCACAAAGCCATCACGAGCGCGCTGGTGGGGTTTGCGAACAAATCCGAAGTGGATGCGGCGGTATCGGCCATTGAACAGTTCAAGCCCTACAGCCCGGAGGAAATCAATCAGCTCAAGCGGCGGATTGAAGACTCATTTGATCAGCTCTGCACCGGGTGCCAGTATTGTCTGCCGTGCCCGGCAGGCGTTCCGATACCGAAATACATGGACTCCTATAACATGAAAATGCTTTCCGGAACCGATGCGGCGGTGCTTGATCGCCTGAAATGGCACTGGGACATCCAAGCCGCCGATGCCGGAGCCTGCACAGCCTGCGGACTGTGTGAAAGCCGCTGCACCCAGCATCTGCCCATCATCGAACGCCTGCGCGGCATCAGCCGGATTCCAGAACCGGGGAACTGAGCACGGAACAGGCGTCGCATGCCGCCGGGGATGAGGAAGTCCGGGGGCGCGGGGCGCCCCCGGGGATTGGTTTTTATTCGGATTCGATTTTGATCTGCTTCCGCTCCGTTTTGGCCTTTTCGGTGCGGGGCAGTGTGAGCTTCAGGACTCCGCGCTTGAACTGGGCTTTGGCCTTTTCGCGGTCAATGCCCGCCGGCAGCGGAATCGTGCGGCTGAAGTGGCCGTAGCGGACTTCGGAGAAGTAGCAGTCACGCTTTTTCTCCTCCCTCTCTTCCTTCTTGTTCCCGCCGATGGTGACGGAGTTTTCGTCCACCGTCACTTCGATGTCATTCTCCGTCATTCCGGGGAGCTCGGCTTTCACCTGGATTTCATCTTCGGTCGATGTGACCTCAAAATCCGGCGAAACCATTTTCATGTCGCTCCCCAGTCTGCCGAGGGCCGGCCAGCGGCCGAAGGACGGGAAGGAATCGAATGCCTCTTCAAACAGCTCGTCAATCTGGTTGCGCAGCTGGCTGAAAGGATTCAGTCCGAAGCCTTCATCAAGCCTCTGCAGCTCATTCTTCCGTTTCCACGGAACAAGTTTGTTTTTCACGTTGCTCACCTCCCTTCTGTTTACGAAATCATTTCCACCTTGATCTTCTTCGGCTGGGCTTTCGGCGATTTGGGCAGCTCGAGGTTCAGCACACCGTTTTTCATGACGGCCTTGATGCCGCCCTGATCAATTTCTTCCGAGATGCGGAAGCTGCGCCGGAAAACCCCGGTTTCATACTCCTGGTACACCAGCTGGAAATCGTCGGGGGTTTTCCAGCTCTGATGCCCGGTCAGTGTCAGCACGCTGTCTTCAAGAACCACATCGAGACTGTCACTGCTTACGCCGGGCATGCTGCACCGCAGGAAGATCGCCTTGTCGGTCTCATAGATATCCGTTGCCGGGACAAAGACCGGGCGGTCCTGCGGCAGCTCCACGCTCTGGCTTTCTTTCTTCGCAAGGTTTCTGGTTTCTTGTGTCATGGTGTTCACCCCTTTCATGCGCTTTCGATTTTGATCTTCTGCGGCTTTGAGGCTTCCGCCCGGGCCAGTTCAACGGTCAGCACGCCTTGGCTGTAGGAAGCTTTGGCCTTATCCTGTTCGACTTCAAAGGGGAGCCGGATCGTGCGGGAGAACTCCCCGCAGCTCCGCTCCGCCCTGTGGCAGACGGCATCCTTGATGGTCTCCTCCTGTTTCACCTTTCCGGTGATTGTGAGGAAATCCTTCAGGGTGCTGATCTCGATATCCGCCGCATCGCATCCGGGCAGTTCGGCGGACACGACCGCTTTCTCCCCGTTGCTCCAGACATTCACCGCGAAATCGCTGCGGCTGCGGTGCGAGTAGCCGTCGAGCAGGCTGTCCATCTCGCGCTGAAGCGCCCGCAGTCCGGAGAAGGGTTCCCATCCCGTCATTCTGTATTCCGGCAAGTACATATCATTGCTCCTTTCTTATTTAATCCCATCCCGCACCCTTGCGGGATCATTCAGTTTCCACTGCCATATAATAGCAACAACCATGCCAAAAAACAAAAAAAGTCATAACATATTGATATATAAATAATAAAAAAATACGCCAAACCATAAAAAGAGACATAATTGACACATAAAGCCCTCTAAGAAGCGTCAAAATGACACATTTTGACCAAAAATCGTCCCAAAAGGCTCAGAAATCGCGAAAAATCGTCGAAAATCGGACAATATTTGGAAAATAAGGGTGAAAATCAGATTTTCGGGCTTGGATTACAAAAAATCCAAGCCGGGCCGCGAAAAGATTTTTTTAACGCAGCAGGGCCGCAATGGATGTAAAAACAAACAGAAAGCCGCTGACCCGAATAATCTGATGAACCGGCCGAATGGCCGTGCTGACTGGATGCATAAAGAGTGGAGCGGGAGACGGGGATCGAACCCGCGACGTTCAGCTTGGGAAGCTGACATTCTGCCACTGAATTACTCCCGCATGAGGTTTTCAGTTCTGAACGCGATAACATGTATCAGGAGAGTCTGCATTTGTCCAGTGCCGTCCCGGCTGTTTTTTCACAAGTTTGGAAATGTCGGGAAGGAATGCTGCGCTATTTTGGTATAGACATTAAAAAAAGTCCACTCTTGCGGGTTCATCTCCGGCCTCAAGGCATCTGCTCAGGATCAGCCTCGATCAAGACAGATATGTTTTCTGCGGCTGACCGCGGGGCCGGATGCGCAATATCTTGACAGCCGGCGCCATGCGGCCGTAAATTCGCGCGCTGAAGTAATATTCACGACCAGATGAGGAACGTGCCGACAGGGAGAAATTGTTCGAGGGAGGGCTTCCCGTGCCGGTCTGGCCGCGTTTATTGAGAAAGAGGCCCCTGTGATAAATTCAGCATCGAATGAACGGTGTTCCACCATGTCCTCCAGCCCGGCGGGAAAGCGATTGGCGAATTCAGCAGGTATTCTTTATGGAATGGCTCTGTTGCTTTTTGCCCTGATGGCTTCCCCGGCACGGGCTCAGATGCTCGAGTCGTTTGAATACGGTGTTCCGCCTCCCGGCTGGACCAAGACAAATCTGCTGGGCGGCTCGGGATGGTATCGCCTGCCGGTTGGAGTCATGCCCCTCCCGGGATGGGGCAATGGGACGAGTTCTGTCCCGCCCACGGCGAATGCGGGTTCGGCCAATGCCTACTGCTCGTGGACCACCGGTGGCGGTGCTTCAGACGGCTACCACAGCGACCAGTGGCTGATCTCGCCGCAGCTGAACGGATTGACGGCGACATCCTCCCTGAGCTACTGGCTGCGGTTCGCGTTCACGAATTTCCCGGACACGGTGTATGTGCGCATCTCAACCGCCGGGCCCGCCCCGGCGAACTTCACGCGCGTGGTCTATACAAATATCTGGTCGAGGGGGGGCAATCCCAGTGGTCAGTTTGGGCCCTGGACCCGGTACGATGTGAATCTCGGGGCGCTCGGCATTGCTGCGGGAACCCCGATCTGGGTGGCGTTCCAGGAATACGAGTGGGACAACATTCATAACGGGGCGGCCGTGCAGCTGGACGTGATTTCCAGCGACTTGACCGCGCCGCCGCAGCCGCGCATCAGTCCGACATCGCTGACGTTCACGGCGTATTGCGAAGGAAGCGATCCGGCCCCGCAGACCTTCTCCATTCAGAGTATCGGCAGCAGCGGGATGAGCTATTCAAGGACCTTCGCCTTCGGCGCCGGGCCCACCAACTGGCTGACTCCCGGCAGCCTGTTGTCCGGAACAGTTGCGTTTCAGAACAGCCAGGTCTTTACGGCGTCGGTGTCGGCTGCCGGCCTCGATTTGGGCACGTACTGCGCAACCAATATCATCACGGTCCCGGGGGCGACCAACAGTCCGCTCCGGATTCCGATCACCTTCCACGTGATCCGGCGCCCGCAGACACTCTCGTTTCCTAATCCGGGCGCGCAATGGACCACAAACCGCGTGGGATTGGCCGGCACGTCGAGTTCCGGCCTGCCGGTGACCTTCAGCATCTATTCCGGTCCCGGTGTGGTCACGGGCGCCACTAATCTGACCTTCACGGGCACGGGAACCGTTCGAGTGATCGCATGGCAGCTCGGGAATTTCTACTATGACGCTGCGCCGTGCGTCACGAATTCGATCACGGTTTCCAAGCCCCATGCGGTCATATCATTCACCAACATGAGCCACGTCTATGACGGATCTCCGCACGGAGCCACGGTCATCACTGACCCCGAGGGCCTGACCCTTGTCACCACGTATAACGGGAGTTCATCCCTCCCGGTGGCCATTGGAAGCTATGCGGTCACCAGCACTGTCAATGACGCCATGTTCGACGGCACAGCGGTCAGCACGTTCACGATCACGAGAATGGTCCAGAGCGTCACATTCCCGGACCTCGGACCTCAATGGACCACCAGCCGGGTCGGGCTTGCGGCAACGGCAAGTTCAGGACTGCCTGTGGGTTTTTCCATCGCATCGGGACCGGGTTCCATCAGCGGCGGAACCAATCTTTCGTTCACGGGTGCGGGTACTGTCAGCATTGACGCGCTGCAGGCGGGCGATGCGGAGTGGCTCCCGGCGTCGGCCACCCGCACGGTCGAGGTTGCAAAGACAGAGACATTATTCATTTTCAATGACTTGAGTCAAATTTACAACGGCAACGCGCGGGTTGTCACTGCAACAACTGTTCCGCCGGGATTGAATGTTGAAATCACCTATAACGGGGCTGCCCCGGCCCCGATTGCGGCCGGCAGTTACACTGTGACGGGGGTCATCAACGATGTCATTTACAGCGGAATGAGTGTGGCCACGCTGACGGTCGGCCGGGCGGACCAGGTCATCACGTTCCCGGACCTGTCGCCCCGCACAACGAATGAAGCCGTTGGATTGAGCGCAAGCGCCAGCTCCGGCCTGCCGCTGACGGACTTCGCCGTGATGGCCGGCCCCGGCATGGTCAACGGAACAAACCTGACCTTCAGCGGCGCGGGCGATGTTCTGGTCGCGGCGCTGCAGGCCGGCGATGAAAACTGGAATCCCGCGGCGGCGGTGACGAATCTGGTGAAGGCGTTTTCGCTGGTTCCCAATAATGGTCCGGCTTCCGGCGGAAACACGGTCCTGATCACGAACGGCCGCATCGGCGACGGCGCCGGCATAACGAACGCCACGCTCTGCGGGATCGCGGCGACGATTCTCGACCAGGGCACGAACTGGGTGAGTGTGCAGTGCGGGCCGGGCGGCGCGGGCACGGGCAGCATCCTGCTCCAGTCGGCCAGCGATATCGTTGTCAGCAATGCCTACACATACAACCCGGCCGGAACCATCTTCGCGGTGGCACCTGCCGTGGGTTCATACGTTGGCGGTTATCCGGTCGTTATCACGGGCACCAATTTGTGCAGCGGCGATGTGACTAATGTTACGCTGTGCGGCGCGAGCGCTGCGGTGAGCAGCCAATCGCCGACTCAGATCATCGTGACCGCCGGGGCGGGAGCCCTTGGGTTGGGCGATGTTCGCGTGTTTTCCGTGAGCTTCGGTGAAACGGTCTTGTCCAATGCCTTCACGTATGCCGTTCCGGAGATGACGGTTCTGGGCGCCGGGGGCGAGGTGGTAGGCAGCGGAGATGCGGCCGCCCTGTCCGCGGGCACAGACTTCGGCAGTCAACTGGTTTTCGATGCGGCAACGAACTGGTTTGAGATCACAAACAGCGGGGCTGCAAGTTTATATATTTCAAGCGTGACCACCAGCGGCGCAGGCGCGGCTTTCTTTGCGGCCTGCAATATGCCGGCCGGTATTCAGCCGGGCGGGGCAGCGGGGTTCTCAATCGTTTATGCGCCGACAACCGTTGGGGTGCACAGCGCGGCGCTCTGGCTCGTGAACGACAGCACAACGACGCCGTACCGGATCAATCTGGCAGGCGCTTCGCTGAAGAAGGATCAGCACGATCTGACCTTCACCCCGGCCACGCCGCAAACCTTCAATACAACAAACGGGCTGGCTGCGGGCGGCGGACAGTCGTCGGGCGGCTGGACCTACACGGTGGAATCCGGCGCGGCGGAGATCGCCGGTGAAACGAACCTTTGGATGCGGACCGGCACCGGGAGCGTGACGGTGCGCGCGACGAGGGCAGGTGACGCAAATTGGAACGAGGCCTGGATCGAAGCCGTTGTAAACGCGGCCAGGGCATCGCAAACGATCAATTTCCCTAATCCGGGCACCCAGAGCGCGACGAATATCGTGGACCTCAGTGCGGACAGTTCTTCCGGTCTGCCCGTGATTTACGGCGTGGTGTCCGGCCCGGCGGTGTTCACCGGCACAAACCTGAACCAGGTGGCTTTTACAAATCTGGGCACGGTGGTTCTGAGTGCGTCGCAGGCCGGAAATGCCGACTGGAATCCGGCGGCAACAAGCGTGACATTTGAGGTGGATCGGGTTCCTGCGCAAATTGTGTTCACGAACCTTTGCTATGTGTATGACGGAACTGAAAAGACGGCCACGGTGAGCACGATCCCGCCGGGCTTGAATGTGGTGGTGACCTATCCGCCCCTGATGATGCCGCCGGTGAATGCGGGAACCTCGCGGGTTGAGGCGGTGATTGAGGATTCGTTGTACCGCGGGAGCGATACGAACTGGCTGGTCATTGCGTGCGCAACGCAGGGAATCGGGTTTGCGGCGATTGCAGACCAGGCCATCACCAGCACGCTGGAGCTTGCGGGAACCGCATCGAGCGGGCTGCCGGTGAGTTTTGCGGCATCCGGCCCGGCGGTCCTCTCCGGCGGAACCAATCTGAGTTTCATGGGAACCGGTCTGGTCAGCATCGCTGCGTCACAGGAGGGCAGCACGAATTATCTGCCCGCCGCGGTCACGAACAGTTTCCTGGTGTATCCTCTGAGTCCGCTGGTTTCCGGACCGTTCCATCTCGGCGCGGCGGTGACCGGCGCGCTGATGGGCGCGACCATAGAAAATGTGTACGGGGCCAACGCTTTCCAGCGCGGAATTGTTTGGAGCCCCGCTCCGGGTTTTGATCCTGTTTCGGCCAGCCGCGCAGAGGAACTTGGAGACTTTGGCGCCGGGACCTGGACGCAGCAGGTCAGCGGATTGAGCGCCGGCCTCACAAACTTCTATCGCGCCTATGCGGTCAATACAGCCGGCACCGGCTATACGGCTGAGGCGTGGGTGCTCATGCGTCCCGCCGCGCCGGTGGCTGAGGATGCGTCAGATCACAATCCTGACAGTTTCCAGGCCAACTGGCAGTTGACGGCTGGTGCATGGACCTATTGGGTTGATGTATCCGAAGATGCCGGTTTTGCATCCTTTGTGCCGGGTTATGGGGGCCGTCCAGCCGGTATCGCAAATTCCATTGTGGTGACCGGGCTGACTTCCGGCGTGACGTATCATTATCGCATCCGCGCTGAAAACGATGCCGGGCTGAGCGACTGGTCGAATGTCAAAGGATGCATGACGCGGCCTCTGCTGACCATTGTGTGCCAGCCCGGAAGCGGAGGGACAACCGTCCCCGCGGCCGGGACCCTGACCGTGGATGCCGGCGATCCTGTGGCCATCCAGGCCCGGACCAATTCCGGTTACGCTTTCGTGCGCTGGGATCAGATTGGCGGCGGGGCTGTGGCCAGTCCGCTGGCATCCACCACAACGGTGGTTCTGGTATCCAATTCAATTGTTACCGCGGTGTTTGCGCAGCAGGCGGCTGGCGCCGCAGCGGTTATTGAATCGTGGCAGACCAACCGGCTGTCCGGCACACTTCTGGCCAGCATCAGGATTTGCAACAACCAGACCAATGGAGTGCGGATGGCGGAGCCTTTCCATTTTTGTGTTCAGGCCACCGCGGCATACAGATTGATGCATCCGTCTGGAACGAATGTGCTCACGAAATGGCCGTATGCGGATATCACGGCGCAGATTAAAGCCGGAGCGGGCGACGGCATTCTCGACCCGGGTGAGTGTGTGCTGGTGACCAACATCGAGTTCTTTGTCAAAACACTGGTCGCGCCGGCCGCTTTCAACTGGAAGGTCGTCGCCGTTCTGCTGCCGCCGGCGGCCGCGATGGATACCGATGGGGACGGCATTCCCGACGTCTGGGAACAGATGTTCCCCGCCACCCTGGATTGTCTGTTTGCGCCGGATGCCGGGATTGACTCCGACGGGGACACCTATGACAACCATGACGAATACACGGCCGGCACGGATCCGGAAGATCCCGCTTCCTATCTGAGAATATCCGCCCTGACCAATGCATTTGGAATCGGCAGGACGATCCAATGGCCGGGAGAAAGCGGCAGATATTACCGGGTGTGGGGGACCACCAACCTGCTGGATGCCTACCAGGTGATTGGTTCGGGTGTTTTTGCAACACCACCGGTCAATGTTTTCACCGACGCGGTCCTGGACGTGCAGAATTCCGCCTTCTACAAAATCGAGGCCGGACTGACACCATGACGGGCTGATCTGCCGGCCGATAAAATCGCGCCGTCTGGATTTTGTGCTGCCTGAAAAGGGGCCTGAAAACTTCAAAAAAAAGGCTCAAAAGCAGAAGCCGGCCTCTGAGCTGGCCGGAAAAAGAATGCGATGGGAATGGGGACGGGACCCGACTTCGCCCAGAGGCTTCGTCGGGCGAACAGAGCCCGTCCCTCCAGCAGCGGGGGGGGGTGTTGTTTGTGCCGACCCCCGCGACCTTGTGTCGCGGGTGAGGAAAGGTCTGCGGGTTCCGCCGTATTGTGCCTGATCTTTCGCTCCGGCGGGACCAGCCCGCCGGGGGCAATAAGGATGGGGTACACCCGCCGGGGGCGCATCCGGAAGCAGACAAGCCAGACGTCCCATGGATTCATCTCGGTATCCACTTGATTTCCGCGGGGCGGGCCGCATACTCTAGCGCGTTTTTGTTTGTGAGAGAAACGGAGCGGAGACGATGCTGGAACCGGTATCCAACAAGATGAGCTTCCCGGAGATGGAGCAGGGCGTGCTCGCATTTTGGGAAGCGGAGAAGACATTCGAGAAGTCGCTGGCGCAGCGCAAGGGATGCGAGGAGTACGTTTTTTACGACGGGCCTCCGTTCGCGACGGGCCTGCCGCATTACGGGCACCTGCTGGCCGGAATCATCAAAGACATTGTGCCGCGCTACCAGACGATGCGAGGGCATTATGTCGAACGCCGGTTCGGATGGGACTGCCACGGGCTTCCGATTGAGGCTCTTGCCCAGGAGAAACTGGGCCTGAAGGGTCCGGCGGACATTCGCTCCGCGGGCATTGATGTGTTCAACGAGACCTGCCGCTCGATGGTGCAGCGCTATGTCGAGGAGTGGCGCAAGACCGTCACGCGCATGGGCCGCTGGGTGGATTTCGACAACGACTACAAGACGATGGATGTATCCTACATGGAGACCATCTGGTGGGTCTTCAAGCAGCTCTGGGATCAGGGCCGCATTTACAAATCCTACCGCATCATGCCCTACAGCTGGAAGCTGACCACGCCGCTCTCCAACTTCGAGGCGGGGAGCAACTATCAGGACGTGCAGGATCCGGCGATCACCGTGCGGCTTCGGCTCAATAACACGGGCGGCGCGCTGGACGGGCTGAATGCCTTTGCGCTGATCTGGACGACAACCCCGTGGACGCTTCCCGGAAACCTGGCCATCTGCGCAGGGCCGGACATTGACTATGCGGCCGTGCGCGACCGCGAGGACGGAAGCGTGTATGTCCTGGCACAGGCGCGGCTGGGCGCGTACTACAAGAAGGAAGAAGCCTATGAAGTGCTGAAGACCTTCAAGGGCAGGGATCTGAAGGGCTGGACCTATGAGCCGATGTTCCCGTATTTTGCGGATCAGAAAAATGCCTTCCGTGTCCTGAACGATGCCTTTGTCAGCACCGAGGACGGCACGGGCATTGTGCATCTGGCTCCGGCCTACGGCGAAGACGACTTCCGCGTCTGCCGCGCAGAAGGCATTGAGCTGGCCGACCCGCTGGACGAGTCCTGCAACTTCACGGAGCCGGTCACGGAATATGCGGGCATGTTCTGCAAGGATGCCGACAAGCTGATCATCCGCCGCCTGAAAGACGAGAAGAAGCTGGTTCATCAGAGCACAATCGTGCACAGCTATCCGTTCTGCGACCGCACGGACACTCCGCTGATTTACCGCGCGATTGATGCGTGGTATGTGAAGGTGGAGGATCTGCGCGACCAGCTGGTCGCCAACAACGAGACGATCCACTGGGTACCCGGCTATGTCGGAAGCAAGCGCTTCGGCAACTGGCTGCAGGACGCCAAGGATTGGAACATCAGCCGCAACCGCTTCTGGGGATCCTGTCTGCCGATCTGGATTTCAGAGGACGGGGCGGACATGATCTGCGTGGGCTCCATCGCGGAACTGGAAAAACTTTCAGGGGAAAAGGTGAATGATCTCCACAAGCACATCGTGGACCAGATCACCTTCGTGAAAGACGGCAAAACCTACCGCCGGACGCCGGAAGTGCTGGACTGCTGGTTCGAGTCGGGGTCCATGCCGTATGCCCAGCAGCATTATCCCTTCGAGCGCAAGGACGAGCTGAAGAAATTCTTCCCGGCGCATTTCATCGCCGAGGGGCTGGACCAGACGCGCGGATGGTTCTACACGCTGCTGATTCTCTCGACGGCAATCTTCAAGAAGAGCTGCTACCGCAATGTGGTGGTCAACGGTCTCATCCTCGCGGAGGACGGCCGCAAGATGAGCAAGCGGCTCAAGAATTATCCCGATCCGGTGCACATTCTGAACACCTATGGTGCGGATGCTCTCAGGCTTTACATGATTCATTCACCGGTGGTCCGGGCGGAAGATCTGCGCTTTTCGGAAGAAGGCGTCAAGGATGCGCTGCGGCATCTGCTGATTCCGCTCTGGAACGCCTACAGCTTCTTTGTGACCTATGCTCGCGTGGATGGATGGAAGCCTTCTGACTCCAACGGCAGGGCTCTTGCCGGGAACGCGCACCTGCTGGACCGCTGGATTCTCAGCTCGCTGGATCATTTGATCAGCGAGGTGACCGGCGCGATGGATGTCTATGACCTGCAGCAGGCCGTTCGCCCGTTTGTGGCGTTCATCGAGGACCTTACCAACTGGTACATCCGCCGCAGCCGCCGCCGGTTCTGGAAATCCACGGATGACGAGGACAAGGCGATGGCGTACCGGACGCTCTATACCGTGCTGCTGCAGCTCAGCAAGGTGGCCGCGCCCTTCATTCCGTTCATCAGCGAGACGATCTACCGCAATCTGCGGACAGATGACATGCCGGAGTCCGTGCACCTCTGCGATTTCCCGCAGAGCAGCGGGGAGAACCGTGACGAGTCGCTGGAGAAGCAGATGGCCGCCGTCATGAGCGTGGTGGTGCTGGGCCGCCAGCTCCGCTCGGCGCACGACCTGAAGGTCCGCCAGCCGCTGCCGGCCATTCATGTGATCAGTCGCGATGCGTCTCTTCTGGAGCAGATTCAGGAACTGAAGGATATCATTGCGGAAGAACTGAATGTGAAGAACATCTGGTTCAGCGGGCATGAAGCCGATCTGGTGACGCTGAAGGCGAAACCCAACTTCAGGAACCTGGGGCCGCGGCTGGGTCCAGCGGTCAAGCAGGCCGCCGCTGCGATACAGAAAATATCGCAGCACGAACTGGAATCCGTTATTGAAGGCAGGGGAACTGCGGCCGTGGAAATCGCGGGCCAGAAACTTGAGCTGGGGCTGACGGACCTGATCATCGAGCGCATACCGCATCCGGACATGGTGGTGGCCTCCGAGAGGGAACTGGTGGTCGCTCTGGAGACCGGGCTGTCCGAAGAACTGGTGCGGGAAGGGCTTGCCCGGGAGTTCGTGAATCGGGTGCAGAACATGCGCCGCACGATGGATATGGATGTCACGCAGAGGATCAGGCTCCGCTTCACGGGAGACGAGGCGCTGCGGGAGGCCCTGGATGAACATGGCGAATATATCCGCAGTGAAACACTCGCTCTGGACCTTGTTTATGCGGGCGAAACCGACGAAGGAAGCGAGGCTGCGGACCTGAACGGACATGCTTGCAGCATTAAAGTGGAAATAGTAAAATCATGAAGTTGACAGGGGATAAGGGCTGTGATAGACACTGCCACTCCTGATGGGCAGAAACCAGTGTGGCGACTGCGAACAACCGGATATTGAGGTGTTGAAATGAGCGCGAAAAAAGCAAAAAAAGCCGTGAAAAAGAAAGCGGTTTCGGCAAAGAAGCCTGCGAAGAAAGCCGCCGTGAAAAAAGCGGCCCGGAAGCCCGCCGCCCGGAAGCCCGTGAAGAAGTCTGTGGCAAAGAAACCCGTCAGGAAATCCGCAGTGAAAAAGCCTGTGAAGAAGGTTGCCCGGAAAGCGGCAAAGAAGCCTGCGAAGAAAGCCGCCGTGAAAAAAGCGGCCCGGAAGCCCGCGGCCAAAAAGCCGGCTGCGAAAAAAGCCGCCGCCTCAAAACCGGCGAAAAAGCCTGAAGTGAAGAAGCCTCTGGTCACGGTGAAGGTGAAATTCACAGCCAAGCAGATCAAAATCTTCCGTCAGCGCCTGCATGAGCTGCGCGACCGGGTGGTGGACGGGATCAATTTTCTTGCCGGCGACAACCTGACCCGTTCGCCGCGTGATTCCGCCGGTGATCTTTCCAACTACAGCCTCCACATGGCCGATCAGGGCACCGACAACTTTGACCGCGAGTTCGCCTTGAGCCAGCTGAGCGGGGAGCAGGATGTGATCTATGAAATAGACGAGGCGCTCCAGCGCCTGAATGAAGGCTCCTACGGCGTTTGCGAAGACTGCGGATGCGCCATCGGCCAGGAACGCCTGCTGGCGCTGCCGTTCGCCCGCCGCTGCATCAAGTGCAAGGCGATCTATGAGAAAGTGCACACGAAGTATCGTCCGCTTGGGCCTCCTGTGGACATGAAGTAGTTTCCGGAGCCGGAATGCTTGCCCTGCTGATTGCTTTATTCATCACTGCGGCCGACCAGATCACAAAATACATTATTCGCACAGAATATGTCCTGGCCGAATCGCGCACGGTCATCCCCGGATTCATGGACCTGACCTATTTGCGCAACACCGGCGCGGCGTGGGGCATGCTCGGCGGGCAAAATGCCTTTCTCATCATCTTTTCGGTCGTGATGCTGGCCCTGATGATCCTTTTCCGGAAGGCTTTTCTCAGCAGCACACTTGATCATCGTATCGCTCTGGGCCTGATGGCGGGCGGAATTCTGGGTAATCTGCTGGACCGTCTCCGGCTGGGGTGGGTGACTGATTTCCTGGACTTCTATATCAGGGAATGGCACTGGCCCGCCTTCAATATTGCCGACATGGCAATCTGCATGGGGGTGGGCATTTATCTGATAACCTCGACATGGCAGGTGAAGCATCCCCGAACATGAACACAGCGGATGGTTCCTGGCCGGACCTACAGCGGTTGGGAAAACAGCGGTGGCGCACCGGATTGCCGCCGGGCGAGGGTTGGCGATCCTGTCGGCCGATGCAATGCTGGTGTACCGGGGCATGGACATTGGAACGGCTAAACCGTCTGCCGCAGAACGGGCGTCGGTATCGTATCTGGGTATTGATCTGGCCGATCCCTCGGAGTCGTTCAGCGCCGGCGCCTGGCTGGAACATGTGCGCGTCAGCCTCCCGAAAGCCCCCGTTATCGTGGCCGGCGGGACCGGACTCTATATCAAGGCCCTTCTGCAGGGGCTGGATGCCGGCGCGAAGCCCAATCCGGCCCTTCGTGCGGAACTGGAGTCGCTGGCGGCAGAAAGGGGTCTCGAGGCTCTGCGGCAGAAACTTCTGAACGAGCATCCTGACTGGTATGCTTCAGTCAGGGACCGTGAGAACCCGCGCCGCCTGATCCGCGCCATCGAAATCGCGCACAGCGGTGCGCCGCCTCCGAAGGCGGAGCTCCCGCCGGTGAGAATTACGGGCTTGTATATGGAAAGGGGCGCGCTCGAAAAGAGAATCGCACGGCGCGTGGATTTGATGTACCAGAATGGACTGATGGAAGAGGTGCGTCGGCTGAGGGAACAGCATCCGCGGTTTTCAGAAACCGCCGCGCAGGCCATTGGCTATGCCGAAGCGGCGGCCGTACTCTCGGGGAAGATGTCGCTTGCGGAAGCAAAAGAACGAACGGTGCTTCGGACCCGCCAGCTGGCCAAGCGGCAGATGACGTGGTTCCGTCACCAGGCTGAAGTGGAATGGATCGAAGTGAAACCCGGAATGACTGTCGGGGAAACGGCCGAACAGGTTTGCGCCGCATGGGCGAAACAGGACCCGGTGCGCCTGAATGTGTGACCGATGATGCAGACGGAAATAAATAAAGAGAAAGCCCTGCTGGCGGGGGTGGCGATCGGCCAGGCCCGGGACTGGGAAATCCGCGACTCTCTGGATGAACTTTCCCGGCTTGTGGAAACGGATGGGGCAGAGGTGGTTCACACGCTGATCTGCCGCCGGCCCAAACCGGATCCCGGATACTACATCGGCCGAGGCAAAGCGGAAGAGATCCGGAGTCTCGCTGAGCTCCATGGCGCCCGGTGCGTGGTCTTCGATGAGGATCTCTCTCCCGCGCAGGCACGCAACCTTGAAGAGCTGATCGGCCTGCCCGTGCTGGATCGCACGCAGATCATTCTGGATATTTTCTCCATGCACGCCGATACGCACGAGGGCCGCCTGCAGGTGGATCTCGCGCGGCTGGAGTATCAGCTTCCCCGGCTGCGCCGCATGTGGACGCATCTGGAGCGCCAGGTCGGAGGCATCGGGGTGCGCGGCGGCCCCGGGGAGCAGCAGATGGAGGTGGACCGCCGCCGGATCCGTCAGCAGATCGAGCGGCTGAAGGATCAGCTGGAGGGGGTGCGCCGGCACCGCTCGGAACTGCGGCGCGGCCGACGCCGGCACGGCTGGGCGTCTGTTTCCATCGTGGGCTACACCAATGCAGGAAAATCAACCCTGCTGAATGCCCTGACCGGGTCGAGTGTGGTGACCAATGACCAGCTGTTTGTGACGCTGGACCCGACAACCCGGAGAGTGGAACTTCCCAATCAGCAGATGGCCCTTCTGACGGATACGGTGGGATTCATCAGCAAGCTTCCGCATCATCTGGTGGAGGCCTTCAAGGCCACGCTTGAGGAGGTGGTGGATGCCGATCTCCTGATCCATGTGATTGATGCCTCGCATCCGCTGGCCGAACGGCAGATCGGCGTGGTTAACGATGTCCTCCGGGATATGGGCACGGACGACAAGCCGGTGGTGGCTGTCCTGAACAAGATAGACTGCGAAAGCGGACTCGCGCAGGCTCGGCGCTTGTCAAAACTGCTTCCCGGTTCAGTGATGGTGTCCGCGCGCACAGGGGAGGGTTTGGATCATCTGAAGGAGCAGCTTGCGGACACGCTGCGCCACCGCCACACCGAGGTCGAGCTCTGTATCCCGCTGGATCAGACGCGTCTGATTGCGGGCCTGCGCGCAAATGCCAGAATGGCCGATGAGAAGTACGAGGAGGACGGCTTCCATGTGAGAGCGTGGGTGCCTGAACGCATCCTTCACCTGTATAGACCCTATATCCGCGGCGAACCGCCCCATGCGGCCGCCCCTGATGACTGGAGCGAGGATGAAAAAGGATAACCTGGTTTACAGCATACCCGTGAAACAGCTGCCGGTGCGGGAACAGCCGCGTGAACTGTTCGACTGCTATGGGGCCGAAAATGTGTCCGATTCCACGCTGCTTGCCATACTCCTTCGCAAGGGCATCCCGGGGAAAAATGTCACGGTCCTCGCTGACGAACTCATGCAGAGGTTCGGAAGCCTGAGCAATATGGCCAAACAGTCCGTGCAGGATTTGCAGGCGGTCAAGGGAGTGGGGAAAGTGGGCGCGCAGGTTCTGAAGTGCGCCCTGGAACTTGCGGTCCGCATGGGCAGGGAAACCGCCCGCCCCCGCGAGAAAATCCTCACGCCGGCTCAGGCCGCGGACCAGGTCCGGCTGCAGGCCCGCACACTCAACCGCGAAGTATTCTGGGTGCTGATGCTGAACATCCGCAATGAATTGAAGGGCCCCCCGGTGGAAGTTTCGCGCGGGCTCCTGGATGCCAGTCTGGTCCATGCGCGGGACGTTTTCAAGCAGGCCATCCAGTCAGGCAGTCAGGCGGTGGTCCTGCTCCACAACCATCCGTCGGGAGATCCTTCTCCGTCGAAGGAGGACGTGGCGCTTACCCGCCAGCTTGTGGAGGCCGGAAAAATCATTGGCATCCGTGTGCTGGACCATGTTATTGTCGGCCACAGAAAAACCGAGACGGAGCAGGATTATATCAGCCTGCGCGAGACCGGACTGGTCGAGTTTGAGAGGGACTGATGGCATCTTCTGATATTCATATGACGGCTGTTGTTGAACCGGGCGCGGAACTGGCCGCCGGAGTCAGTGTCGGGCCGTTTGCCTATGTCCGGGCCGGGTCGAAAATCGGGCCGGGCACGGAGATCGGCCCGCATGCCGTGATTCATGAATTCACGGAAATCGGAGAAAACTGCCGGATTCATGCGCACGCTGTGCTGGGCGATCTGCCGCAGGATCTGGGATTCAAGGGCGTGAAGAGTTTTGTTCGCATAGGCAGCAGCTGCACCATTCGCGAAGGAGTAACAGTCCACCGGGGGACCATGGAGGGGTCAGCCACGGTGATGGGCGACAACTGCTATCTGATGGCCTATTCCCATCTGGCGCACAATGTCCGCCTCGGGAGCAGGGTGATTCTGGCCAACAACGTCCTGCTGGCCGGGCATGTGGAGGTTGGGGACGGCGTGTTTATCGGCGGCAGCGCAGCGGTTCACCAGTTCTGCCGGATCGGGCGGCTGGCCATGGTGGGGGGGCTTTCGGCGGTAAGCAAGGACATCCCGCCTTTCTGCACACACGCCAGCGGCGCGTTCAACTCCATCGCCGGTTTGAACGTGGTGGGACTTCGTCGCAACGGGTTTGACGGGACCGCCCGCGCCGAAATCCGAAGCGCGTTCAAGACGCTTTATGCTTCCGGACTCAATGTTTCGCAGGCAGTGGAGAAGATACGCGCCGCATATTCATCTTCCGCCGTCCTTGAGATGTGCGAGTTCATAGCGAACTCCAAGCGGGGCATTTGCGCGTTTCGGGGCTCCCTGAGGGATGCTGCGGCGGAATGAACATCTGTTTGCGGAAAAAGAAATTCAACTTTTCTGCAAGTAGTGTTGACGCTGGCAGTTGGGATTTCTATACTGCATCTGTTTGATTTGTAATCGGCAGAATCCGGCACAGCAGTCCGCCGGACGAACGAGGCAGATTGATATGAAGAAGACACAACTTATTCTTGCCGCATGTCTGGCCGCCCTGCTGGGGTTTATTTCTCAAACCGCCTCTGCGCAGGCCGGCGCTCAGGATGTCGCCCGGATCAGAAAAGTCAGCGGGAGCAAGGTCAAGACTCCGGACTTCAAGGTTTCCGGGTTCAACACCTCCGGCGCGGCCAAAGACTGGTTTGCCGTGATGGTCGAATATGATACCGCTCCTGAATGGACAGAACAGCTGGATTTCACTTTTTATGTTGTGCTGCAGGGCAAGGATCCCAGATATCAGCTGCTGCGGGGCACCGTGTCCTGCGTGAATGTTCCGCGTGGAAGCCGTCACAAGGAAGTGATGTATCTGCATCCCTCTACTCTGGGGCGGTATGGAACGGTGTACCGCGCAGGTGTGGAAATCAAGCACAAGGGGGTTTCGGTCGCCGTGGAAAGCTCCGACCAGGGGAAAGGCCGCTGGTGGGAAGACCCGAACCTGCTGCCCGGGATCCGGGACGGGCTGGTGCTCAACCGTCTGCAGACGCCCTTTGCTTTTCTGCAGTACGATGAATACGAGGCCATCAATCCGGCACCGGCAAAGTAAATCCTTCGGGTAACAACAATATGCTCAACAAAGACCGTATACTTGCACTCGACATCGGCGCCAGCAGCCTCAAGATGGCTGAATTTGTCGCGCTAAAGTCCGGGGGCCTTGAACTGATCAACTTCAGCTGTGAATCACTGGGAGTGGATTCCCAGAGTGATGTCGATCGGGGCGCATTCATCGTGCAGGCCGTCCGGCGCATGATGCGCGAAACCGGCATAAAGCCCGGGCCTGCGCTGGTGTCTGTTGCGGGCCAGTCGGTCTTCTCGCGTTATGTGAAGCTTCCTCCTGTGGATTCGGAGAGGATCTATCAGATCATTCTCTACGAGGCACAGCAAAATGTGCCGTTTCCCATTGATGAGGTGGTTTGGGACTACCAGCTCATCGGCGGCGCGACCGGCGAAGTGGATGTGCTGCTGGCCGCCATCAAGGCGGAGATGATCGAAAAGATGACGGATTCGGTCGGCGAAGCCGGGCTTGACCCGGATCTGGTGGATGTGGCGCCGATGGCGCTCTACAACACGGTCCGGTACAATTATGATGATCTGGCCGGCTGCACTCTGGTGGTGGACATCGGTGCCCGCTCGACGGACCTGATATTCATCGAAGAGGGGCGCATCTTTACACGCAGTCTTCCGGTGGCTGGCAACACGATCACTCAGCACATCATGCGCGAGTTCAACATGAATTACGCGGACGCCGAAGATCTGAAGCGAGCCCACGCCTTTGTGGCCTTCGGCGGGGCTTATGAGGGTCCGGCCAGCGAAGTGGCGGACAAGGTGTCGAAGAGCGTGCGTTCCATCATGACGCGCATGCATGCGGAAATCAACCGCTCGATCAATTTCTACCGCAGTCAGCAGGGTGGGGGAAAGCCGGAGCTGATCCTCCTGACCGGCGGCACTTCCGTGATTCCCTATACGGATACTTTCCTTAAGGAGAAGCTCAAGGTTGAAGTGGATTATCTGAATCCCTTCAGGAATGTGGCGGTGGGGGCCAGTATCTCGGCTGAGGAAATCGGGAAATCCGCGCACCTGATGGGCGAGCTTGTTGGTCTGGGCCTCCGCAAAGTCCTTTCCTGCCCGATTGAACTGAACCTGATGCCCAAGAAAGTCCTCAAGGAAAAAGAGCTTCGCAAAAAAAGGCCTTATTTCATCGGCGCTGGCGTCGCGGCGGTTCTGGCCATGATGGCCGTCACCGGCTATATCGCGCGGGTCAAATCCTATGCGGCATCGCAGCTCGCGGATATCTCGGCCCGGGTTGACGACCTTGCGGCCATCGAATCCCAGCTTTCAGCCGAAGAGCAGAGAATTGGCGATATTTCCGGGAAAATGGATGAGATTTACGGGTTGATGAACCAGAGAAGCCTCTGGATCCGCATGATGAGCCAGATTCACTCCGCCCTTCCATCCGGCATGTGGATTGCTTCCATCGTGCCGGTTGTCGACAGCGGCCCGGCCGCTCCGGCAGGGCAGCCCAAAGCGCCGGGCGTTGTTACGGCTCTCGCGGTCAAGGGCCGGGGATACCTGGATGTGGTCCGGTCGGCCACTCCCATCCTGGAGTTCCGGGACAACCTTCGCAAGCTCGATTTTGTTTCGGAGGAAACCGAGATTCAGCGGCAGCCCGCTCCAGGGGCAGATGATTTCGCCCGCGAGTTCGAAATCAAAATTGTGCTGCAGGAGGGCCTGCCGTTATGAACTTGCGCAAGGATAAACTGGGACTGATCATTGGGGCGGCCGTTATTGCAGTGGTAGCCATTGTGCTGGCCGCGGTCCTCATCAAAGTCTGGCAGGGCTACAGCACCGTGAAGTCGGATCTGGACGGGAAGAAAGCTCGCCTGACGCAGCTGCAGCGGCGTGATCCCTATCCATCCAGAGAAAATGTCGAGCGCATTGCTGAAAACGCAAATCTAATGGAGCAGCGGTTTGAAGCGCTGATGGGCGACCTCCTGCAGGGACAAATCGAACCGAAGCCCATGGAGCGCGCGGAATTCCCGCCGCTGCTGGAGCGCTCTGTGCGCCGCCTGCGTTCGGCCGCCGAGGAAGCGAAGGTGACGCTGCCCGCCGGTTTCTCCATGGGGTTTGACCGTTACCTGAAGGGAGAACTTCCGCAGAACACGAATGAGATCAGCCGGCTCATTGTTCAGCTTCAGGAGGCAGAGAAAGTGCTGGGGCTGGTGTTCTCTGTCGGGCTGGGGGAGATTGTATCCTTCAACCGGGAGCTGTTCGAAGGCACGGCATCAGCAACCGCGGAAATTGATGCGTCTGACCCCCGCGCGGCCCGCCGGGCCAGGCGGGCGGCACGAACAGAAGATGCTGCGGAGGCTTCCGGTCCGGTTGCCTTGAAAAAGCAGAGTGAGCTTTATTCTTCCGAGCACTTCGTTCTGGAAGTCCGGGGTCGCGAGGAGGCCATTTGGAGATTTCTGAATGAAATGGCCCGCAATGACATGAAAATCGTGGTCACCAGCATTCAGCTGAGCAGTGATCAGCCTGATATCAAACGGGCTGTCGAAGCGATCAAACAGGCCTCCAAAACGGCCGCCGATCTTGCCGCGCGGGGTGCCATGTCGGGCCAGTCTCAGAGAACAGGCATGTTCCAGCAGGGCCGCGTGCCGACGCTCGCCGGAACGGCTGCGCCCGCCATTGTACCCAGCGCAGAAGAACGGGTGGTTGCAGGCCGTGAACCGGTCACGGCAAAAATCGAATTTGATATCTACAGGTTCAAAACCCAGACCTCAACCCAGGAGACGGCGGAGTGAGTGCGGCCCCTAGAGAAAAAACAAGCTGGTTGGCCACTTCCTATGAGAAGCTGATCCTCGATGTGGCGCTCATTGTGCTTGCAGCTCTTTGCATACTGCTGGCGCTGAATTTGATCGGCGGCGATGCGGCTTCGTCGGTTCGCGGCTCCGGCGTGGCGCAGCAGGAGGGCATTACCGCGACGGAAATGGATCCCGCGGTCTGGGTGGAGAAGGACGCCGCGATGCGGAGTCCGTTCCAGATGACGATTCAGTCCAACCTGATGCTGGTGAGCCAGCTCAGGGTATACTGCGTCAATCCCTCATGCGAAAAACCGATTGCCTTCAACGCCGCCAAATGTCCATTCTGCCAGGCCGCGCAGCCCAGCCGTGAAGACATTGCGGGCATGGACTATGACGGGGACGGGATGCCCGACCAGTTCGAGAAGAAGTTCGGACTCAATCCCTATGATCCCGGCGATTCCGCACTGGACTTGGACGGCGACGGGTTTTCAAATGTGGAGGAGTTCCAGAACAAGACGGATCCCACCGATCCGGAGGACCACCCGTCTCCGGCGGCCAAGCTCCGCATGGTTCGCATGGTCGTGAAGCCGTTTTTCCTCCGGTTCCAGGGCGTGAGCGAGCTGGCAACAGGCAAGAGTTTCCTGTTGAACCTGCGCAGCGCGGATAAGAGCCACTTTGCCAAGTTGGGCGCCGTGGTTGAGGGGTACAAGGTCGCGGCCTATGATGAGGCTACTTCAATCCTAACGCTGGAAAAAGACGGCAAGTCGCTTCAGCTCAAGAAAAATGAGCCCATCACCGCGAAGGAATTCATAGCCGCGCTGGTGTCTCTGCTCGACGGCCGTCAGTATCAGGTGCGGGTGAATGACGCCATTGATGTCAAGGGACGCCCGCATAAAGTCATTGACATCAACCCTTCACACGTCTTAATAGAGGACGAACAAACGCAGAAGCAGATACAGGTTCCTCCGCTGACGGAAGAGGAACGCATGATTTTGCGCGGAATATCGGAGCCCTCGGCGATGCAGGCAGAACCGGGCGCAGTGGAAAGTGCGGCAGCGCAGTTCCCTCCGCCGGCTGAACCGTGAGGTTTCGGGGCGACCGGTTCCGCCGGCTGAAAGAGACCGGCAGGAATGAGGAAAAGTTTTGTTGGAATTTATAAAGCTGAATCAGACATATCCAGAAGGAGAATATCTATGAAATTGGCCAGAGCCATTGTAGCCATCATGCTTTGTATGTGGCTGAATCCCGCAGTGCAGGTGTCAGGTCAGGACGACCTCAATATAGATATGCTTCTGGAAGATCTGACGGGAGATCCCTCCGTCGCTCCTGCCGTTGTGGCGGAAGATGCCGCGGCCGAACTTCCTGCCGATGAAGAGGTGACGGCAGAAGATGAATTTCCTATGGGAGAGGAATCTCCTGCTGTTGAAGAGGCGGCTGCAGAAGAGATGCCTTCGTTCGAGTCAGAGGACCTGCCGGCCATGGATGAGCCCATGGACACCCCCGAAATGGTTGTGACAGACGATGTGGACCTGGACGCTTTTCTTTCTGAAGAACCCGTGATGGATATCCCGGAAGAACTGCCCGCTGAAGAAGCAGCGCCTGTGCAGGACGACCTGATGTTTGAAGCCCCCGTCGAGGAAGACGTGGTTCCCTCTGTCGAAATGGAACTGGAGCCTGTTTTTGAGGAAGAGGAAGCCTCGGCTGTCGAGGATTTGTTTTCCTCCATGGGAGAGGAACCCCTACCAGACGAGACCATGGATATGCCGGTCGAGGAAGAAGTCATGACCGATGAGGTTGACGCAGAAGCCATGCCGGAAGAAAAGGCTCCGTCCGATGAGCCGGTCGTTGACAAGAAAACGGCAAAGCTTCGTGCACAGCAGGAAGAAGTTCGGCGCCAGGCCGATGAAACCAGCGCTCTGCAGGCGATCGATTCCGGATTCAAGGCCCTGGACCAGAGCGATTTCGCGGCCGCCGTGAAATATTTTGAGGATGCCCTGAGCAAGCTCCCTCCGCGTCCGGCCACACAGCAGAACAGGGACCACGCCATCTGGGGTCTCGTTGAGGCCAGCTATCGGGATGCCCGCAACATGGCCAGGGACCCTGCACGGCTGGAAGCCGCCATGAAGAGTGTCGAGCGGGCGCTGAAACTTGATCCTTCTCATGGGCCGTCCGCACGACTCAAGACCCGTCTTGCACGGGATATCGAGCGTCAGGCTGCAATTGCCGCCCGTCCCGTTCCTCTTGAGGATCGCCCGGTTGTCATTGAGAAAAAGAAAACAGCAGAAGAGCTGGTTGCAGAGGGCCGGCAGTATTTTGACATGGGCGACTATAAATCCGCAGAAGCACTCTTTGACCAGGTTCTGGTCGTTGACGAGTTCAACACCGACGCCATGCGGTATCTCCGCCGCATCGAAGAGCACTGGTATCGTGTAAGCACATTGGAGCGCAAAGCCACAGTCGCTGAGTCCATGCGCAAGGTGCGTGAAAAATGGAATCCGCCCACAGGAGAGGTCGAACTTCCGGAAACCGTTGTGAAGCAGGAATCCATCGACACCAAAACCACGACGGAAAAACTCCGCGAAAAGATGTCCTCCATCATGATTCCATCCATTGAATTCCGCCAGGCCAACATTCGGGATGTGGTCAACTTCCTGGTGGACGCCAGTCTGGCGGGCGATCCCGAGGGCGTTGGGGTCAACATCATCCTTAATTTGAACCAGCCCGGCGAGGCGGCGCCCGCCCCGGCGCCGGCTCCTGCAGCGCCGGCAGATCCGTTTGCTGATTTCCCCGGTTTTGACACCGGTATGATGGAACAGCCTTCAGACTTTGGCGGCGGCGGTGGCGGTTCTTCCATCCCGACCATCACGCTCAATCTGCGCCGCATCTCTCTGATTGACGCTCTGAAAATCATCACCGAGGTTTCCAACCTGCGCTATCGCATTGATGGGAACGTGGTCATTATCACCCCGGCCGGTGTGGCCACGGGCGTGATTATTACCCGCATGTATCCGGTGCAGCCGTCCATCATTGACGTGATCGTTGAGCGGGGTTCTGAACAGACCGAAAAGACCGGTGAGTTTGTCGAAATGACCGGGTCGAGCGTGACCATGACCCGTGGCGATGTGAAAAAATTCTTCACTGATGCGGGAGTTCCGTTCCCGGCCGGAACGTCAATCACTTATAATCCCAGCATCAGCCAGATGATTGTGGCCAACACGGCTGAAAACCTTGAAATCTTCGAGCGCATTCTCGCACAGCTGAATGTCATTCCGAGCCAGGTTGAGATCGAAGCCCGTTTTGTGGAGATCGGCCAGAACGATCTTGAGGAACTGGGCCTTGAGTGGATCCTTACCGACAACTATGAAATCGCGCGCAAAAAAGGCAATGCGCCTATCGCAGGGCAGGAACGCATCCAGGCTGATGCGAATCCGAGCGGCCTGACTCAGGGGCTGCGTTTCTTCGGGTTTGACGGCAATACCGGCGCGATGGCTCCGGCGTCGGCCATCACGCGGGGAACCAGCACCGCCATGGGAAATATCCTGTCCTTCTCCAGCGTGCTTACCAATCCGGAACTGCAGATGGTTATCCACGCTCTTCAGCAGAAGGGCGGAAGCGACCTGCTGTCAGCACCGCGCATTACGACCCGCAGCGGCGTCAATGCCCAGATTCAGGTGGTGCAGGAGATTATATATCCCACCGTGTTTGAAAGTGAAGTGATCACGATTGACCGCGAAGTGGCCGGTGGTGGAACCATTCAGGAACGCCTTGTCACCGTGACCCCGGGTTCGTTTGAAACCCGTGAAACCGGCGTGATTCTGAATGTGACCCCGACTGTGGGACCGGATGGCTACACTATCGATCTGACGCTGGTCCCGGAAGTATCCGAACTGGTGGACTGGATTCAGTACGGATCAGTCATTGATCGCGACGAGGATGGAAATCCCATTGGCTATAATATCCCGCAGCCGGTCTTCAGCAGCCGCAATGTGACAACCAGTATTGTGGTCTGGGACGGCGCCACGGTCGTTATGGGCGGCCTGATCCGTGAGGAAATGGTTACCATGGAAGACAAGATCCCGGTGCTGGGTGATATCCCGCTGCTGGGCGCGCTGTTCCGCAGCAAGGGCGAAATGAGCCAGAAGCGCAATCTGCTCATATTTGTGACGGCCCGGCTTGTTGATCCCGCCGGGAAACCGATTCATAAGGCCGATATGATGGCTATGCCCGGTGGCTCCACCGCGGTTGATGAAACCGCGATGAAGTAGAATCCGGCTGGCCGGAAACCTTTGATTTCACAGCGCGGGATGTCTGCATGATGCCTTCCTCGTGCAGTCAGGGGTCGTAGTACAGCAAATCATGACAAACGCGAAAAGCCTTCTTCTTCTCGATGGTCTCGCCATGGCCTATCGGGGTTTCTACGCCATCCCGGATTTGACGACGAAGGATGGCCGCCACACCAATGCTCTTATGGGCTTCATTCGCATGATGCTGCAGCTGAAGTCGGCCTGGAAACCCACTCACTGGGCCGCTGCTTTTGACGGCGGCCGTCCTGAGGAGCGCATGGCGGCGCTTGAAACCTATAAAGCCCAGCGTGCGCCCATGCCGGATCCTCTTAAAGAGCAAATCCCCTATATCAACGAATACCTGGAAGCAGCCGGAGTGCCCTCATTCCGGCTTGACCGGCAGGAGGCGGATGACGTCATGGCAACCCTCGCAGTCCGCGCCGCCGAAGAGGGGGCCTCGGTCTATATGGCCACCAGCGACAAGGATATGTATCAGATCGTGAGTGACCGCATATGTGTGGTCTCGCCCGCAAAGGAGATGGTTTGCATGGGGCCGGAGGAGGTTGTGACGAAAACCGGAGTCAGGCCCGATCAGATGGTTGATTATCAGGCGCTGATTGGAGATGCGGTGGACAATATCAACGGACTGCCGGGTGTAGGCCCCAAAACGGCGGCGAAATGGCTCAAGGAATACGGCACACTGGATGAAATTCTAAAACATGCCGCCGAAATCCAGCCGGCCCGCTTCCGCGGTGTGCTGGCTCAGCACGAGCCGACAGTTCGGCGGAACACAGGCCTGATGAAGCTGCGGACCGATTTGAATGTTTCGCTGAACTGGGAGGATTTAGCCGTCCGGGAGGGGGATCGTTCGCGCCTTGTGTCATTTTTCAGCAAGTATGAGTTGCACAGCCTCTCCCGCATGGTGCAGGGAGAACTCGGATTGTAGATCCGTCGGGCGCGCACGCTGTGCGCGCCGATATGAGCGGCTTGCAGAATCGCCGTCATGCTTTCAATGCAATGAAATTGAAGTACAGAAATATTCTCTTTGTTCTGGGACTTGTTGTTCTTTATGCCCTTGGGGTCGGGATTCGTCGCGAGGTGCTTCAGGCTCAGTACAGGGCCCTGGGCGAATCTCCCGCCTTCACGCTGGAAAGCGCGCTGCATTTTCGCATGATCCAGACGGCCATGGCCGGTCGTCTGCCTGAGATGGACTTCTCTGTTGAATATCCTTCCGGGGTGAATGTCCGGCGGACCTATTCGATTGGTTCAGAATATTTTTACGCCCTCACGGCCCGCTGCTGGCCCTCGAGAATGCCATTGGCTGAACGCATTCGGTGGATGGAGGTGCTCTGGTTCTGTCTCGGAATTCCGCTGATGGTCCTCTGGATCCGGCAGGCGGCCTCTTCTCCGGCTGCGGGATGGATTTCGGGATTTTTCTATGCGGTGGCAATTTCCAGTGTGATCCGCTCCACGGGCCAGGAGATATCCAGGGAGAATTTTGCGCTGCCTTTTCTGATTGCCCATCTGGCATTTTCGGCGCGGGCTGTCTGCGGCTTCCCCCGCGCAAGATTGTGGGCCTTTTCCTCGGCGCTGTGTTTGAGTCTGGCGGCGGTCAACTGGGACCTTGTCCAGTTCTATGTGTTCCTGTGGGCTGTGGCCGGCGCGGTGAGACTGCTGAAGGGCGGGTTTGTGTCCCGTCCGGCCTTTCGTGAACTTTGGCTTTTCGAATGGACGGCATTGATGTTCTTCAGCCTGCTGAATCCGTATATGCGGGCTCATGGCTGGATGATTTCTCCGCCGATGCTCCTGGCCTGCGGCGTGACGGCTGCCTGCATTCTTGAACAGAGACCGGGCGTGCATCTGTTGCGCCGGCATTATCTGCTCCTGCTCGCATTGCCCTTGCTTCTGGGGATTGTGATTCATACAGCCGTCTCCGGGAGCTATGCGCACTTTGGGGAACTGCTCTGGGCGAAGATTCGCTTTCTCAACCACAAACCGGCTGATCCGTCGCTGTTAAGCTTCAGCCAGCGCATCATGTGGGTGCCTGCACTGCATTCCACAACCTGGGCCCAGGCCCGGCTGCTCTTTCCCGGCTTGTTGGGATTGACTTTGGGCGCATTTTGTGTATGCTGTTTTTATCAATTGAGACGTGCGCAATCTGAGTTGTTTCAGTTCGTTTTCTTCTATGGCGCTTCGTTAATCACATTCTGGTTCTTTTTCAGATTTCATGTTTATCTGGCCGTTTTTGCGTCGGCGCTGCCTGGGGTGCTGTACGGAAAGCTGAAGGAGCGAACCCCGGCACTGCGATGGGCGTTTGTCCTGCTCGCGGGATGTGTCGGGGTGGTTGAAGCCCGGAACACTCTGGCTCAGCCGGAGCAGTGGGGGCGGACCAATGTATATTACCGCGAACTTGATGAACTGACAGAGTGGTTCGCGAAAAACGGCGAACAGAAGCCGGTGGCGGCGAATTTTGGAGTGAGCGCCTCGATTCTGGCGTATGGCGGGTCGCCCATCGTGCTGCACCCGAAATTTGAGGGAGTGGAAATCCGCCGGCGTGTTGAGCGCTATGGGGAAGCTCTCTTCAAGGGCGACGAGTCGGAATTCCGCGCCTGGGCCGGTCAGTACGGGGCTGAGTGGTATGTGCATGCGCTGGGCGAGTTTTCGTCGAGATCGCCCGAACTGCAGATGCGCTACTTTGTGAATGCGCTGAATCCGCCTGCGGAGGCGGCCGCGCGTATGTTTGAATTCCGTCCCGAAGAGGGGCGCTGGTTCAGATATCGCTGGGGGAACCGGAAATACAGGGTCTTTGAGATTATTTCGGAAGCGGATGAAGAGATGGCGGCCCGCTCGGCGGCCCGCGCGGAAGAGGAACTGCAGCATGGAAATCTCGACAATGCCGAATATTATGCGGTGGAGGCGCTGAAGGCTGATGACCGGCATACGGGCGCCATGAATGTGCTGAAACATGTGGGAGTCCTGCGGGAGCAGAATTTCATGAGCGGGCATTTATGACCAGGATTGCGGCCAGAAGCCCGGTGCTCCTTGGGCTCACCGGAGGAATCGGATGCGGAAAATCCGCTGCAGGCGCGGCGCTGGAGAGCTTGAACGTGGCCGTGATGGACGCCGATATTGAGGCGCATCGGCTCATGCGCCGGGGAATGCCCGTCTATGACGAGGTTGTGCAGGCATTCGGTCCCGCAATCGTCGGGACATCCGGGGAAATTGACCGCGGCAGACTGGCGGAAATTGTGTTTCGGGACCGGGCCCGCCTTGAACTCCTGAACACGTTGGTTCATCCGGCGGTGCGTGAGTGCTGGCGGCAGTGGACGGCCGCGCGTTTCGAGGAAGGTCGCGATGCGGCGGTCATTATTCCGCTGCTGTACGAGGTCGGCGAGACCGCCGGGTGGGATGCGGTCATATGTGTGGCGGCATCCGAAGCCCTTGTGCGCGCCCGGCTCCGTGAACGGGGCATGAGCGAGCAGCAGATGACTGAGAGAATAGGGGCACAAATGCCGCTGGATGAAAAATGCCGGCGCGCAGATTATGTAATTTGGAACAACGGAAGCCTGAAAGAGCTGAAAGAAAGCATTTCAGTTGTTTACAGGGAAATTATCAGCAAAAGGGAACGGTCGTTATGACAGACAGAGAAAACACCAGGACATCGGGCGATCAGGAAAAGGGTTCGAAGAAAAAGCATGCGAGGAGGGGCCCCGGCCGCAGAAAGGCCGAAACATTCGAGCCGGCCCCCGCTGAAACACCCGTTGAGACCCCTGTTTCACAGGAGGCCGTGCCGACCGCCGAGGCCGCGCCCGGCGGCAGCGCAGAGCGAGAGCCGGCGGCTGTGCAGAAATCCCCGACCGACCGCAGGGGCATGACGCTTTATCTCTATGAAATGCAGCGTCAGACGGTTCCCGAACTGCTTGCACTGGCCGATGAACTGAAGCTCGAAAGTCTTGGCGCTCTTCGCAAACACGAGCTGACCTTCGAAATCCTGAAGGCCCACGCCCGCTGCGGCGGCAATGTCATAGGCAAGGGTATTCTGGAAATTCTGCCCGACAACTTCGGCTTTCTCCGCTCTCCGATCTATAATTATCTGCCCTGTCCGGAAGACATTTATGTCTCTCCGTCGCAGATCCGCCGCTTCGGCCTGCGGACGGGCGACCTGGTGCTGGGCGAAATCCGTCCGCCCAAGGACAAAGAGCGCTTTTTCGCGATGTTGAAGGTTGAGAAAATCAACAACGATGATCCTGAAAAAACCCGCCGTGTGGTGCCCTTTGAAAACCTGACCCCGCTGTTCCCGGACGAGCGTCTGGTACTGGAGGTGGATCCCGCTGAAATATCCATGCGGGTCATGGATTTGATGACCCCCGTAGGCAAGGGGCAGCGCGGCCTGATTGTGGCTCCCCCGCGCACCGGCAAGACCGTCCTGATGCAGAAAATGGCCAACAGCATTTCAAAGAACAATCCTGAAGTGAAGCTTGTCATTCTGCTGATTGACGAGCGCCCGGAGGAAGTGACGGACATGATCCGCAACACCAAGGCCGAAGTGCTCAGCTCGACCTTTGATGAACCGCCCGAGAGGCATGTGCAGGTCGCGGAGATCGTGATTGAAATGGCCAAGCGCATGGTGGAATGCGGGAAAGATGTCGTGATCCTGCTCGACAGCATCACGCGGCTGGCGAGGGCGTACAACACCCTTCAGCCCCACAGCGGGAAAATCCTGTCCGGCGGTGTGGACGCAAACGCCCTGCACAAGCCCAAGCGCTTCTTCGGCGCGGCGCGAAACATCGAAAACGGCGGAAGCCTGACCATCATTGCCACGGCTCTGGTGGATACCGGAAGCCGAATGGACGAAGTGATTTTTGAGGAATTCAAGGGCACGGGCAATATGGAGCTTGGGCTGGACCGCAATCTCGTTGACAAGCGCATCTTCCCGTCCATCAACGTGGAGAAATCCGGCACACGCAAGGAGGAACTCCTGCTGCACGAAGATGAACTGGCCAAGATTTGGATTCTTCGCAAGGCGCTCAATGGCGTGCCGGCTGTAGAGGCCATGGAACTGCTGATTGGCCGTCTGAAGAAAACGCGCAGCAATGCCGAGTTTCTGATTACGCTGCAGGGCTGACGGAATGCCGGCAGCGTATCCGAGGATACTGCGGCGGGAAGGGGGACGGCACCCGAAAAATCTGTATGCCGCCCTGCTTGCAGTCTGCGCATCCTCGCTGCTGCACGCGCTCCTGATCAGGCACTGTCCGAGTTTCGTTCTGGGGCGCGCGTCGGATCTGGCGCTGCTGAAGAGGGCCCATGCGGTCGTGCTGGACAAGGTCCTTCCGGATTATCGGCCTGAACAGCTGCAGATGGAAAGACCCGTTCGTCCCGAGGATCCCGGCCGCTGGGCTGAAGACATCATGGAGAAAACCGCGCTTTCGCCTCTGCGGCCGGCTGAAACAGCGCCGTCGGCCTGGACGCATGAGCCGAAAGCGCCTGTTCAATCGGCGGCTCCCGCCTCCGAATGGGATGCGCGGCAGCAGGTGGTGTCCATAGAGGAGCGAATTTACGCCGATGAGGTCAGTGCGCTTCCGCGGCGCTTTGCCGACGATGTACCGCGATCATACGATGCGGCGGACATGCGGCTTCAGACTCCGGAAGAAATCCCGGCTGCGGCTTCACTGCCGCCGGGCGGCGGATATGCGGCAGACGTGGCGCTGCCGGTTATTTTTCCGGCCGCAGGAATCGGAACAGGGGATGAGATGCATTCTGTCCCGGCCGGTTTAAGCGGCAGCCTGCTGGAAGAGGCTCCGGGGGAAATATCCGAAATGGAACCGGTTGAAGATCTTCTGGCTCTCAATATCTCCGTATTCAGGCCGCGCGACGAGGAGTGGCTCTATTTCCAGATCGGGATCGGGCAGCAGTCCGCCGACGCCCTTCCGGTTCTCTCCAAACAGCTGGTTTTCCTTCAAGACTGTTCTGAAAGCATGACGGCAGAAAAAGTGGAGCAGTGCAAAGAGGGGCTGATGCAGTGCGTCAACCGGCTCGCGGAGCGCGATGAATTCAACATCATGGCGTTTCGAGAGGACACGGCGGCATGCTATCCCGCGCCAGTGGCGGTGACCCCCCTGTCGCAGGCCCGCGCGCGCTGGTTTATCAATGATATGCAGTCGCGCGGAAACACGGATGTGTACGCTCCGCTGCGGCAGGTGCTGGCGCAAAGCGTGGATGCGACCAATCCTGTTGTGGCTGTGCTTATTACCGATGGACGGCCCACCAGCGGGATGCTGGACACATCTGAAATCATAGACCGTTTCACGCAGTCCAATCAGGGGCGTGTGTCCGTTTTTACCGTGGGCGGCGGGCAGAGAGTGAACCGCATGCTGCTTGATTTTCTGAGTTACAAGAACCGCGGGGATGCGCATGTTGTCATGGAACCGCAGAAGATTCCTGAAACCATGACGGAACTGCTTCGCGAAATATCGCGACCGGTCCTTACCGGGCTGGATTACCAGTGCGCCCCTCTGGATGAAGGGGATATCTATCCTTCCTCGCTGACGCACCTTTATCTGGATCGGCCGCTCATGCTGTATGGCCGGTGTCATCCGGATACAGAAGATGTGTTGCTGCAGATCACGGGGACCGCCCTCGGGCACGGTTATGACATGATCTTTCCGCTTCGGTGGGATGGGGCAGGGGATGGGGGCTCTGCATTACGGTCCCAGTGGGTATGGCATCGCATCTATGATCTGATGGGCCGCTACATTCGCGACGGGAACCAGGATGTGCTGGAGGAAATGCAGAGCTGGGCTTCCCGCTATGGCCTTGTGATTCCTTACACCTTCACCAGCGAAGAAGAACGGACTTACTAAGGACAATTCCCCAAAGATGGATGACAACGATACATCCAGACTTCTCCCCCTGAGGTGGATGTTTCGCACTCCGTTGCGGGCCGCAGGAATTGCCTTTTCAACCTCTAATTAAAACGGGAAGCCGATTAATGACTTCCGTAACAGTTAACGCTTGATCATACTATAACTTGAGAATAAAGATTAAGCTTTCTCAGATTATGATCAAAACCCGGCTAATCATGCATGCAAATACTAGAAAGTCGTGTACAAGTGTTGAATCCTACTGGAACCGGAATTTAGATCCATGGAATCAGCAGATGGGGCGCCCCTCAGATATTGATGCCCGGTGGGAGAAAGCATATAGGAATTGCCTGAAGCCGGATGTGCGGGCTGCGTTGAGCGGTCTGGGGGAGCTGCAGGGGATGCGGGGCCTGGTGCTGGCCTCCGGTCTCGGATGCGAATGTGTTCATTTGGCCCGTCGCGGTGCAACAATCACCGGCGTCGATATTGCCGGAGAAAGAACTGAACTTGCGCGGGAACTGGTTCGCCGTCATGCCCCCGAGGTGGCCATCCGCTTCGTAACAGCCGATGCGGAATGCCTGCCGTTTGACGATGCATCCTTCAATTTCATATTCAGCAGGGATGTTCTGATGTACGGGGACTGGAGGAAAATGATGGTCGAATGTGCGCGCGTTCTGCAGCGCGGAGGTCGCGCGGTGTTCATGGAGGCGCTTGCGGACCATCCTGCGGTCAAACTGTACCGTCGCTTGGGATCGGACGGTGCACAGCGAGGGTTCACCCGCTATTTGGAATACGGTGAGATGGGGGCGTTGTCTTCAACCATGAGGATTGTGCATATCAAGGCGTTTTATTTTCTGTCGCTGGCGGCCTTTTATTTTCTTTTGCGGTGCAGAAGCGTGCAAGCCTTCCGGATTAGTCTTTGTTTGCTGAACCCGCTGGATTCCGTTCTGTTCAGACTGATCCCGGCGCTTCAAAGGCGAGCATGGAGAGCTGTGGCCGTGTACAAAAAAGAATAGAGGATCACGGCGCGGCAAGATCAGTGCGAATCGGAAGAAGGCTTGTTTTATTCCACCGGAAGAAATGATAATCAGTATATAGTTGCATCATTTCATCATTACGGGCTCCCAGATCGTTCACAAAGTATGGGCCTTTGCGGAGAAGCGGATCGTTCAAGTGGAACCC
Source organism: Verrucomicrobiota bacterium (assembly GCA_029557905.1). GTDB lineage: Bacteria > Verrucomicrobiota > Kiritimatiellia > JAKQHR01 > JAKQHR01 > JAKQHR01. The sequence continues at coordinate 25,755 of JAKQHR010000053.1, read as the reverse complement.
GTCGTTGTAGAGCGAGTTTTCTGTCTTCACAAAGACAATTGCGTTGGTCAGACCGGCGGCCGCGACTTGATCGCCCAGTCGCGATGAGATGCCGCCGTAGGTGCGCGCCTCAAAGAATTTCGGAGGCAAATACACGAATGCATTCCACAATATGAAAACCCCAGTAAGCAGAATAGGGAAGAAGATCGACGGGGTGCAACGGATATCTTTACCGTAAATTTCTGATTGGCGGATCAGTGAGTTCAGTCCCACAGCCGACAGCAGCGTGATGCCGGGCATTCCCGCATACCAGTACCGGGCCCCGTAACCGAGATGTTCTGTGGCCCAGTAGAAAGCATGACCTGCGACGAGGGACAGAAACACTCCCAGCAGAAATAACATCGGGCGCTTGCTGTTTGCTTTGTCCCAGAAAGCCAGCGGGACGAAAACAAGAGACATTCCGAGGGGCCATCCGTGAAAATACTGCATGGTATTTTCCAGAAAAACACTGATGCTGCGCAGGGCCTTGGCGGGAGTGTGGCCCCAGCTCCCCCAGGTCATCAGCCAGCCTGCTCCTTTGTCGGCACCGAAGCCGAGAGTGTCGGCGGCGTGATAGGAAATATAGGGGATCATGGGCTGCCCGCTATCGCTGCAGTACAGCACACTCCAGCAGGCAAACAGCGCAAGTATCGGGTAGGCCCCCGCCGCGGACGCTGCAAGCATTTTCCCTGCGGCCTTTCTTGTGAAGCATCTGCGCCAGCTTACAGCCGCTCCGATGCTTGCGGGAAGCAGAACAGCGGCTGCAGTGAAGGGCCGAGTCATGAAGGCTGCAGCCCAAAGCGCACCCGCTGCCGCAAAGCGCATGGGATTGCCGGTCTGTATGCCCGCAAGGGATTGATAGATCATTTGCCACAGGCACAGTGCTGTCAGCGTATGTGCCATCATGGTGGCCGACATGAACATGTGGAGTGGAGACACAATTAATAAGATACTCGCAATTAAAGCGATTCGAAATGAGAACAGCTGTCGTGCAATCAGGTAGAGCGTAACGGTTAGCATGGCGCCCAGAAGTGGATTGATCAGCCACGGCCAGCCGCTCAAAACCCCCAAGGCAAGAACCAAAGAGAACAGCGGGGGATATTTCGAAAACCATCGCTGGCCTTCAATCATCAGATGATAGTGCTCGAAAAAACCGGTAACCGGCGGCGGAGGCGCCCACAGATGCCCCTCGGCGTATATCCGGGCCTGAAAAAGGTAGGCGGCTTCATCTGTAATATGTGGGATTTTTTTGAATCCGGCGGATGCAATAAATGCAAATACCAAAAGGGCGCCTGCGAATATAAGCATTGCGGTCAGGATTTTTGCGGGGGTAGCCCGTACGGCAGGGTGGGGCAGGCGGAAAAAAGTATTGCGCCGCCTGAAAATGGAGGCCAGCAGCAGGTTGATCTGCCAGATCACGCCCGCCCAGAAGATAATCCTGCATATCAGGCAGGTCAGCCTCAGCAGTTCCCGGCTCATTTGCAGGGGGCAGTATTCAATGATATGCTTAATCGGGTTGGCCATGCCTTTGCTGATGGAGAAAAGAATCACATCGTTATAGGCTGGACGCACCGCAATTACTTCGCCGTTACACTGGTCATCAGCATGAAATAGAAATCCTGCATCATAAGGGTTGGCGATATCCGCGCTCATGACAAAGTTCGCTGCTTCAAAACGATCCACAAGAACAAGGGCTGCCCCGGGGGCGATGGCTTGGCTGTGAAGCCCTTCATTTTTCGCAATCTCCCACCGTGCATCGCGGCTTAACAGTCCGGGTGGTGTGTCGCAGGCAGGCTGTTGAAGCAACGCCAGTTGCTGGCCATCGGTTAGTGACAACTGCAGTTCGCTCCCTTTACCGTCCAGTGACTCAACCTTCAGATTCCGGAAAAATGTCTGTTTGGTCTCCGGTTCGCCTCGATGCCAGGCATAGAAGCCGATCCTATGGCCGTCGGAAGCCGTGGCGCCTGCTTTTGTCTGGTGCGAGCGGCCGTTTATGATCAACTCATAGTTGCTGTCTGCGCAGCGGAGTTTCAAACTGACCAGTCTGTTGGACAGAAGGTGGCGGTCCGACAGGAAGATCAGAACGTAGAGCAGTACCAGGAGCAGTGGTAGCGCTCCATATCTCCTCCCTTCGGAAATGTCCCGCAACGGGTTCTGATTGCTTCTTTGCATTTTGCCACACAACCGCGCTTAGGTGGCATCATAAGGCAAAGACTGGCTTTCCGTAAATAGATTGTCTAGATTAGTTTAATGAATCCCAGACTTCATTTGCAGGGGAAGAAGGCGACACTGCTGACGGCCGTGCTGGTGCTCATCATTCTTAAGATTGCAGCAGCCAGTTTTTGCCGTGCCGGCCGCACCGTGCATGTGCAGATTCGCTGTAACGGATCGCAGATTGTCGCTGTGCTGAATGGGGGGTATGAGGTTTCCATTATTGACAACAGTGAAGGACGGGGAATGGGATTTTATGCTTTTCTGCCCGAGGGAAGCGGTCGGCGGCCGTTCTATGCCCGTAATCTGGTCCTGACCCCTGCTGAAGGTCTTTTCAGCGGAATTCCCCAATCAGTCTCTCTGTTGGCGTCCTGTGAATACGGTCGCAGAATTACCATCAGCGATGGCTGGAGGATCGTGCCGGGACGGGGGCTGACATTTCAGGGGGCTGAGGGTTCTCGCGGAACGGCAATGCTGAAAGGGCTGGCCTTTAGGGATTTTGATCTGGAGGTGGATTTTGCTGATGCGACTGATTCCGGCATCCTTTTAAGAGCGCAGGATGCCGATAACGGGATTGTTTTTGTGGTTCGTCCGCCCTTAAATGATGCCTTCTTTTTTAAACTGACCAATGGTGTTCCGGGACCTATTCTCAATCTTATACCCATTTCTCAACTGAACGCGGACCGCGAAATACTTGAACTGGCAAATCTTCTGCTTGAAATATTTCTGAATGCTGCGCTTCTTATACTGCTTTTAAAGGGCCTGTTGTGGCTGATTCCACGCAGGGAGTTGTTCCAAATACGTTTGCGGCCGGGCCTGTGCATCTTGAGGGTGCTGATTCCAATCATACTGACGGTGATGACGTTTTTAGTTCTTGCGGCGGTTGCGCTGATAGCCTTTGATGGAATCCCTCACATTGATGATGAGCAGGTCTACTGTTTCCAGGCAAAGATATTTGCGGAGGGGCATTTCTGGGCGCCTGTGCCTGCGGCAAAGGATTTTTTCAAACACTGGCACATTGTTATGGATGGGAACCGATGGTTTGGCAAATATCCTCCGCTTTTCCCCGCGATTCTTGCGATTGGTATGAAGTTGAACCGCCCGTGGATAATAAATTCAGTTCTGGGTGCCATGACCGGGCTGTTCATTTTCCTTACGGCAAAGAAACTTCGCGGTTATGCATGCGGTTTGACGGCCTGGATTCTGGCTCTGACTTCGCCCTTCTATTTGATTGTTGGCGGGAGCATGATGAGTCATATGGCGGCGGCGTTGTTCACCATCATGACGGTCTATTTTATGCTGGCTGTGAAGGAAACTGGGGGTTCGGGCGTCTTTATGTCAGCAGGAATCTGCATGGGGCTGTCCTTTCTGACCAGGCCCTATACTGCTCTGCTGGTTTCTTTTCCCGTTTTACTGTTCGCAGCTTACGAAGTGGATGGATGGTCGTCCCGCCGCCGTGCCGCGCTGGCGCTGCTGGCCTTTGCGGCGGGGGTAGCTCCGCTGGTTGTTCTGAGCCTTTGCTGGAATTATATCCACTTGCAGGGGAGAGGGTTCCCGCTGGGGCTTTATGAGCTGTATGACGCCACCGACACTTTGGGCTTTGGCGATCTCAGAGGCGCCGGACAACGACTCACATGGGGCACTTGGGGGCACACGCCGGCCAAGGGTTTGCGCAGCATATATACCTATCTGGATCATACATCTCTTTTTTTCCTTGGTTGGCCGTGCCGCCTTTCATTCGCTTTTGTTATGTACGGCCTGGTTGGCGTTTGCAGGGATCGCCGGAAGTTGCTGCTGGCAGGTATATTTATTGCTCTGGTGGCGGGACATTTCCTGTACTGGGCGACAGAACATGTTGGTATCGGCGCCCGCTACTGGTTTGAGGCTATGCCGGGATTATATGTGCTCGCGGCTTGCGGCATTTTCCGGCTGACAACCTGCCGGCGGGATCGTGCAGGCCCCTCTGTTGCCGCAGCAGGGATCACCTCGCATCATGTGCTGGTATGGGCGGCGCTGCTGTTTTTTGTATTCATGAATGTGACGGCATATTTACCGAAAAAACTGAAGGGTCTTCACAATCTGAACAATATTACCGCGCGGCTTAAGACGATCGTCAGCGAAATGCACTTGAGTAATGCGGTTGTTTTTGTCCAAACCAGCGGACTGAGCGAAAATGACGGTTTTTTTATGAATGATCCTTTTATGCGGTCAGGCCCGATATTTGCGAGAGATATGGGCGCTCGCAACGGAGAGATTCTTGCACAATATCCCGGATATGAGGCATATTTATGGGACCATCTCAAGCTCAGGGAGTTGGATCCTGAGGAGGTGAAAGATGAATAGGAATCACAATGGCGGTTAAGTCGCAAATCCCGGTTATGGATGGCGGCCGGCCAGTGCGCGAAGTCTTCCTTCCGTTTGCCCGCCCGCGGATCACAGAGACCGACATTCAGGGGATTTTGGAAACTCTGCACTCCGGCTGGCTGGCGACCGGTGAGAAGACCGCCAGATTCGAGGAGGCGTTTGGCGGCTATGTCGGCAACCGCTTTGCGGTTGGTTTGACCTCGGGAACCGCTGCCATTGCGCTGGCCCTCCAAGTGGCCGGTGTCCGGGCCGGTGATGAAGTGATCACAACCCCGATGACTTTTGCGGCGACTGCTGCCCCCATTGTGCATGCCGGTGCTGTGCCGATATTCGCCGATATAGACCCGGGTAGTTTCAATATAAATCCCGATCAGGTTGCGGCCCGCATTACGAAGAAAACAAAGGCACTGCTGGCAGTTCACTTTGCGGGCCGCCCTTGCGAAATGGGGATTCTAAGGCACTTGGCGAATAGCCATGATCTGGTGCTGATCAGTGATGCTGCGCACGCTATTGAAGCCCGATATGACGGGCGGAAACTTGCGGAATGGTCGGATATCAGCACATTCAGCTTCCATCCCAACAAGAACATCACGACGGGAGAGGGAGGGATGCTCACGACTAACCGGCAGGCTTGGGCGGAGCATGCTCGCAGGCTTCGTTTCCATGGCATTGCACGGCTGTCGGATGACGGATTCCCGGTCACTGATGTGGTCGAACCGGGGTTTAAATACAACATGAGCGATCTGCAGGCTTCGCTGGGGCTGACGCAGATGGAAACCATAGAGAACGGCTTGGAGAGTCGTCGCCTGATCTTTGAGCACTATAATGAGGCTTTTCGCGGGATGCCGGGTGTGTCTGTTCCTCCGCCGGTTCCTGAGCGATCCCGTCACGCCATGCACATGTATAACATTCTGCTGGATACGAACTGCCTTTGCATAAACAGAAACCGCTTTTGCCGTGCGCTGAACCTGGAAAACATCGGCGCGGGAGTACATTATCGGTCTCTGCATCAGATGAGTTTTTATCGCGAACACTGTCAGCTGAAGGATGAGGATTATCCGGCGAGCGCTTTTGTTTCGGATAGAATACTGACGCTGCCGCTTTTTGCCGGAATGAGCGTGGACGATGCGCAATCCGTGGTGGAGGCTGTCGCAAAGGTTCTGCGCTGTTATCGCAGAAATGGGGTGCGGTAATGAATGATTCTGTCACTGTGCTCATCCCTGTCTACAACGAGGCCCCGCGTATAGCGGGTTTGCTTAATGGCGTACTGAAGACAATGACGGCCCTGGGTGTTCCCTGGAAAGTGATTATCATAAACGATGGCAGTACAGACTGGTCGTCTTCGCTGGAGCATTCATTGACGGCCAATCAAAACGTTGCAATCCGGACCATGACTCCCAACCGGGGAAAGGGGGCGGTGCTGAACGACATGTTCGCTGAAATTGAAACCGCGTTGACCGTTGTCATTGACGGTGACGGTGAATATTCCCCTCGCGATATCCCGGTTGTTCTCCAGCCGTTGCTGAATAATGAAGCCGACTGGGTGCTGGGATCGCGTTTTGGCTTCGGGCGGGAACGACCTCCCCAGTATATGCTGACCTATCTGGCAAATAGAATCATTAACCTTGCGTTCCGTCTGATGTCCGGCCTTCGCTTCCGGGATATCTTAAGCGGTCTTTATGCCTATCGCTCCGCATTGACCCGATCTGTTCATTTGGACAATAGGCGCTTTTCATTTACTCCGGAACTGATATGGCGCGTACAGCGGATGCATCGCCCGCGCTGGCAGGAGGTTCCGGCAGGCTATTATTTCCGCACCTACGGGGAGGGGAAGAAAATCCGGTGGTGGGAGACCTTCACCATTCTGTGCAGCATCTGCAAATACAGGTTCAAGAAACTGGATCAGATCCCTTGAAACCGGACGCTGTGAAATGACGCCTTCGCTGACATTAAGGATAGATGTTGATTTTCCGCAGCTGGCGGCTGATACCCTCCCGCCAATGCTGGAGGAACTGGAGCGGTTTGGCATGAAAGCCACCTTCTTCATTGCCGCGGCGGCAAGCCGTCCGGGGAGTCTTTTGCGGAGGGTGCGGAACGGTTCCTATGTCCGAAGAATCCTGCGGATGGGAACCGGACGCTCGCTGCTGAAAATGCTCTTCACTATGAATGCATCTCGGGGGCCCGTGCCGGAGCTGCCTGCGCTGGTCCGGCGGATTGAGCAGGCGGGGCATGAAATTGCGGTCCACGGTTATGACCACGTCTGGTGGGCAGACCGGGTCTGGACGGCCCCGCCGGAAGACCTCGCAGGGCAAATCGAAAAGGCGTATGCGTGTTTTCATTCTGTGACGGAGGCAGCCGGCCTTGCATGGGCATCTCCGGGCTGGCGTTCGACGGAATCTGCGATAAGGCTGCTGCAGGACAGGGGAGTGCCATATTTCTCGGAGTGCTGGGGCCGCGGGCCTTTCCTGACACAGCTTGATGATGGTTCCGTTATCCGCATACCGCATCTCCCGATCACTCTTCCATGCATGGAGAGCCTTCGCACAACGGAGTGCCTTGGCCCGGAAGAGTCGGTGCAGAAGATTCTGAATCTCTTAAAGTCCGACGGATACAACATGTTGTGCGCGCATGATTACTTCGAAGGGCTGCTGGGCCGCGGATATTTTACCGCATTTCTTGAGCATTGCAGTGCGCGCGCCATCTCAACCGAAACCGTTAAAGCGATCGCGTGTCGGCTTCATACGGACCTTCCCGTCTGTCGGCTCGGGCGGGGGCACATTCCCGGATTTGAAGGACAGGTTTCGGTTCAAGGGGATACCGCATGAAGAAGGCTCCGCCAGCCGTGGTTTTCGCTTATCACAACATGGGCGTGATTGGGCTTGAAGCTTTGATCCGTCGCGGGGTTGATGTCAAAATGGTTTTCACATACCACGATGATCCCTGCGAGCGCTGCTGGTTTGCATCGGTGGCGGATTGGTGCGGAGAGAGGGGGATTCCATGCGACCGTGACGCGGCGGCAAATTCTGCATTGTTTGTGGAGATGGTCCGTGCGTGTGAACCAGACTTTCTGTTTTCATTTTATTACAGAGATGTGCTGAGTGCGGAAGTGCTGAAATGCGCACGGAGGTCTGCGATCAATCTCCATGGATCTCTGCTTCCGAAGTACCGCGGGCGGGCTCCTGTAAACTGGGCCATTATCAACGGCGAAAAGGAAACCGGCGCGACGCTGCACTACATGACCGCCCGGCCCGATGCGGGCGATATCATCGGGCAGCGGTCCGTTGTAATAGGCGAGCAGGATACAGCCTCTGATGTGTATGCGAAACTGGAGCTCGCGGCGGGGATTCTGCTGGATGAAATGCTGCCGATGATTCTTGAGAGAAATGCTCCCGGAATTCCTCAAAACGAGGATGAGGCCACAGTCTGCCGCCGTCGCCGGCCCGAAGACGGCCTGATCAACTGGCATGACAGCGCCCGCCGCATTTTCAATCTCATACGTGCGGTTACGGAGCCTTATCCCGGGGCATTCACTTGGCTTCGGGGAGACAAGCTGATTATTTGGCGGGCTCTGCCTGAAGTGGAAAGTTTCGGACTGGCTCCGGGTGAATTGGGTGCCGCCGACAGACGGATCCGCATTGGAACAATGGCCGGAAGTCTGCTGGTTGAGAAAGCGGAGTACCGCGGCAGGATACTGGCCGGAGGTGAACTGACGGATGCATTGCTTCCCTTTGCCGGGTCTTTTCTTTCTTGAAACTTATTGTGATTCAAGAATCTTTTCCAGTTCCCTCAGAATGAGGCTGCCGGAATTTTTACCATTACCCGCATCATTTAGGAGGGATTTCGCGGCCATTGCATTTAGGCGGGCCTCTTCGGGCTTGTTCTGCAGCGAAAGGAAACGTGCCAGATTGTAGTGGATCACCAGAGCTGTGTCCGTCGTTAACGCTTCACTGGGGAATTGAAGTGCTCTTTCAAGGTAGGCGCAGGCATCGCTGTAATTTTCTTCCTCCGCCGCCAGAATAGCTAAATTGTTGTATATGGCCGGTGAGGGTTCCATATTCAGGCCTTTGAGAAAATGCTTTGCGGCCTGCTTATACTCTTTGAGCCCCAGCAGACATTCTCCGAGATTGTTGTGATATTCGGCGGTCTCGCGTAGAGCAAGGGCTTTGCCGTAGAAACGTTTGGCCTGTTCGAGTTTCTCCAGATTCATATAGGTTATACCTATGTGATTGTAGATCACATCACTGAAATACCCGTACCTTAGAGCTTTTCTGAAATAGTGCAGAGCCGCCTCGTACTGCTGCAGGGCGTTCAGGGAAATGCCGAGGCGGACATAGGCCTGCGGATAATTCGGCTGGAGAATGATGGCCCGCTGCAATGCGGCGAGCGCCTCCTCATGCCGTCCTTTGTCCGCAAGGCTGTAGCCGAGGTTGTAATGGATATAGGCAGAATTCGGCGAAGTCCCTGCCGCATGGGTGAACAGGGTGGTGCTGTCTTCCCAGTACGCCGTATGCAGACGCGACAGGGTTAGGGAACTGATTAAGTAGAACAGCAGCCATAGTCCCAGACCCATCTGTACAACACGCAGGGAGAGTATCCGTGAACGGCTTTCGGTCATTATTGCCGGTATAATGAGGGCCAGGCCGAAAGATGGAATATAGAGAAACCGGTCTGCATAGAGTACATCGCCGAATGTGCCCAGATTGAAGACTGGAAGAAGGGTAATCACAAACCAGAGCATGCCAAACCCGGTTAACCGGTTCCCTCGTCGTATGGCCCAGACCGCAAGAATCAGAAAGACGGTCGCCAGCAGCAAATAAAGCACGCCTGCCGCCGCGCGGCCGGCATGGAGGAAACCCTCCGCATGATGAGGATCCACCGGCACCAGATTCAGAAGCAGTCCCAGATATTTTGCGAACACCATTGGGATGGACATAAATCGCTCCATAAGGCTTCCGAAAACCGGCGGTCCGGCAATCTGGCCCAGCACGGCTATGCGGGCGGACAGGTATCCGACCGTGACGATGGCGTACAGCAGGGATGGAAAGGCGACGACGCGCGCAGAGAACGGGCGTTTCACGTAAACAAAACAGAAAAGGGCAGCGACCGGCATAAATGACAGTGCCATTTCCTTGCTCATCAGCGCCGCGAGATATAGCAGAGCGCTCAAGAGAAAGAAGGTGCGCCGCTGCCGTGGTGTTTCAAGTGCCCGAATACAGAAATACAAGGCCGGAAAATAGAAAACTCCGGAAAAAATATCCGTGCGGCCGGATATCCATGCAATATTTTCAACATGCGTTGGATTTATGGCCCATACCAGCGCACCGATGGCGGCATAATGCGGATTTCCGGCCAGTTTCAGCATGACGAGGAAGACCGTAAAAGAACACAACATGTGCGCAACGATATTGGTAAGATGATATCCAAAGGGGTTCATCTTCCATATTGCGTGGTCGATCACATAAGACAGCACAATGACCGGCCGGTAGAATGAGCGGGTGGGGTCCTTGGCGTTCTCTCCAAGGTCCCAGAAGTTCCTCGCAAAAGAGCGGAGCCATCCGGAAGCGACCTTGATCTGATCATTGTCCACGATCAGGCCGTAATCATCCCACGCGAACCGGTGTGAAAGACTCTGCCCGTACGCCAGCAGAATAAATCCCGCCAGAAGAAGAAGATAAAGACAGACGTATCCGGCACGGGCAGCGCCTCTCTGAAGATCCTGCTGTTTGACGTGTTTCTTCATGAATGCCGGGTTTTACGACAATATAGGCAACGCGCGTGGTGACAACAATGCAAATGTGTATTTTGTGCAGAAATCCGCCTATATTTTAGGCGGGATTATGGTATGTTTCACAGTATGACACCTTTGGGCAGGACTTTTGGGAAGGCGGTTGGATTATGAAAAAAACTGCATATCGCGCAGGCGGGGTCTCTGGCATGGAATGCATCGTATGGACTCTTCTTTTCAGCTTGTTTCTTGTTTTGCCGCTTCATGCGGAAACCCGCTATGTATGGGACAGCTGCCCGACACCCCAGGCGCCTTATACCGTGTGGTCCAACGCGGCGGTGAACATACAGGACGCCGTTGATGTTTCATCGCCGGGCGATCTGATCCGGGTCACCAACGGGACATACAGTTCCGCCGGGGCCGCCGCACCCGGGCACACCCTGACCAACCGCGTCTGCCTTACCAACGGGATCACTGTTTCGAGTGTGAACGGGCCTGCCGTGACATCTATTCAGGGCGCGGGGCCCATCGGAAGCGACGACAGCCGGCGCGCAGCCTATGTGGGCACCGGGAGTGTGCTGCTCGGTTTCACCCTCACCGGTGGACATACGAAAAATTCATCGGCCCCGGAAATTGATCAGTGCGGCGGCGGCGTGCTGCTGGATGGCGGCCTGATGAGCAACTGCGTTGTGCAGGCCTGCGCGGCCGATCTGAATGGCGGAGGCGCTTTCATACGCGGGGACGGAGAACTGTACAACAGCAGCTTTCTGGTGAACACGTCCGCATACGGCGCCGGGATGTATTTCTCCAGCGGCGGATATGTTTCCAAATGCGTGGTCATCAGCAATGCGGCCGTCTGGGGCGGCGGCGGGGCCTTTTTCCTGGACGCCGGAACTTTGCATGACAGTGATGTCATGCAGAACTACGCGTCCGGAGGGAGCGGACTCTACTTTCTGAACGGGGGCACCGCGGATGACTGCCGGATTTTCAACCACCCGGCAAATGACTGGGGCGGCGGAGTTGTCTTTGAAAACACCGGGGGGGTGCTCACCAACTGCTTCGTTTACGGCAACAGTTCCGCCTACGGCGGCGGAATATATTTTTACTACGGCGGCATGGCTGACAACTGCACGGTTTCAAACAACTCGTCTTCTTCTGACGGAGGAGGGGCGTATGCTGAGAGCGGCGGGGAGATCAAAAACTGCTTGGTGATCACCAATTACGCTGCAAATGCCGGCGGGGGCTTATATCTTTATTATGGCGGGACTGTGCTGGACAGCACAATAAGTGAAAATACCAGCTTTTTTGGAGGCGGGCTTTGTATGGAGAATACCGGGGCTTTGCTCAGTAACAGTTTTGTAATTGCAAACATGGGCGACTACGGAGGTGGGCTCTGTCTGTTGTACGATGCGGCGGTTCAGAGATGCCATGTTGAAGACAATCATGCATCGATTCTGGGCGGCGGCGCATATATGTATCAGGGAAGTGAAATATTGAACTCTCGTTTTCTGGGGAACCATGCCGAGAGTACGGGCGGCGGCGGGATTTATACAGAGGTGACAGGCCGGGTGTTCAACTGCACCATCATCGGGAATACAACCACCAACCTAGGGGGGGGGGTGTATTGCTTTGAGGGGGGCCTTATCGCCGGCAGCATTGTTTTATCAAACAATGCATCTTTTTCCGTCTCCAACTGGCACAGGAATGACGCCAATGCTGTTTTCAGCTACAACTGTTCTATGCCACTGCTGCCTGGAATCGGCAACATCACAAACGATCCCCGCTTTGTGGATGCCGTTGCAACCAACTTTCAGTTGCTTTACGGCTCGCCATGCATTGATTCTGTTTTTGGTATCGCCGCCGGCCCTGACCTTGACGGCGTACTTTGTCCTCAGGACGGGAACTATGACGGGACCAACGATTATGACATGGGCTGTTATGAGTATGATCCCGCCACGGCCGATTCAAATGGGGATTTGATCCCTGACTGGTGGTATATTCAATACAGTATGAATCCTCTGAATATAACGATGGCTCTGGGAAACGCAGACGGTGACATGTTGGATAACGGTGATGAATATGTTGCGAACAGGGATCCAACTGATGATACATCATATTTTTATATTTCCAATGTGGTCTATGGCTCTGCATGCAATATGAGTGTCGAATGTTCAGCGTCGCGGCTCTATGACCTGGAATTCAAGGACAATCCTTATGACATCACCTGGGAGCCGGTGCCGGGTCAAACGGACATACCGGGGGATGCAGGCGGTTCTCTGACGCTGATCGACACCAATAATATTCAAGGACGCATTTACCGGATAGGCGTGCATTTGCCATAGGTGTGCAACATGGGAAGCACAGATGCCCGCCCCAGGCACTATGATTTCAGTCTGTGGCGATCTGGAAATGTTGCGGAGGGCTCAATGTTTTTCTGGTCTGCCAGAGAAGTTGAAGCGCAACCTGATGTTTGTGGATTGACGGGAAGCAAGATCCAAAGGGATCCGTCGTCCGCAAGAATATCCATGCGCACGGAGGCAAGTCCTCGTCCATTGAAGCAATCCGGAAAGTCTTTTAGCTGCGAATTTCTTTCCAGGATGCAAAATGCAGTTCGTCTGACATAAATTTATCCAGCAGAGCCACATCAATGAACCAGTATCCCTGAGGGAATAAGCGAAGATCCTTGGCCCACACAGCACCATAGGCATCGCCGTGAGGCTTCATCCAGACGTCAGTGGAAAATGGGGCGTAAATGAACCCTGAAAACCCGCTGTTTGGCTGGATCCAGATTCTTTCATCCGAGCGTGAAAAAATGCTCAAATCCGTGGGCAGTCCTCCATTATTAATAGTTCCATTCGGACCCATGTACCACTCGCCGTCAAGATAGATATTCACCGGCCCGGCGGATGCGTCTATGATCAAATCGCCTTTAGGACCCATATCCATAGATGTCAGATAGTAGTCTCCTGCGGTCAGTGTAAGGGTATCACCGGGGCCCAAGTTTACCGTGTTCCCAACGATGGGGGGATCAGCAGACGCATTGTCATTATTGGCAATAACGTCAGTGAACTGATCCGCCAGATTTCCGCCTATTGAGCCCAGGGGATCTGGATCAAATCGTTCAAATTCAACGGTTTCCCAGTCGCCGACCCCATGTCCCGTGAAAACAGCCCATGTGCCGTCCTCTGCGGCACCAAGAAGAACGTTCCCGTCCAGTACCACATGGCTTTGCAGTGTAACATCATAGTTCGAGCCGACAGATGCCTCCCCGGAACTGTCCCCAAAGGCGGGCAGCCCTGCCAATAACCGTGAATCAAAGCTCAGGATGTCAAACTGGGGTTGCACCCGCAGGCTGTTCTCTCCCAGCAGCCCGCACATGATTAGCGGGCGCCTGGCCACAACGACCTCAATGGTCGTTTTTGAGTCGCCGGAATGTCCGGTGACGGAATAGAGAAAGGACTGCATCCGCGAATCCAGCACGGTGAAGCTGTGCACCGGATCAAAGGTGAATCCCTCCGGGGGCTCGATGTTAACAGCGTTTTCGCCCACAGTCAGCGGGGCGCCGGATTTGAGAAGCTGCTCGATCTGATTGCGCACATAATGAATTCCGGCCTCCGTCTGATAGAACGCCTTTGTCGCCTTGACGTAATTGTTGCTGATGGACATGTCCGTCCTCATAACCATGTATGAGAAAGAAGCCAGCAGCGACAGCGTGGCCAGCAAAGTCAGCACTGTAAACAGTGCAACTCCGGCCTTCTTTGATAAAACAGCACTTTCTGTTTTCCGCGTCTTCATTTCGCACCTTCCTTCCGGGGCTCTCTGCCCCTGCCATTACCATACCCCAATCAGTTTCTTCTGTGAATGGTTGTCTCGAGCCTGAACCGCCTGTAGTGATCGCCGTAATCCGGATCTGTATATCCGTCATCCGGTTTTGATGTGCGCCCCTGGATCTCGATTTCCATGGTGCCTCCGTTTCCCGTTACCTGAAGGTCCTCAATGTTGCCGGCGGCTATTCGCTGCCAGTCGTATGCGTATGGCGTTGTGCTGTCTATGCGCTGCAAATGGGGCCCGTAGGGATACAGGGACGGATTATCAACGACCTGATAGGTGAGCAGAGAGACCACTTCCACAGGCGCTCCGGCTGAATAACTGTAGCTGAGTCCGGCTGCGCTTGATGGATGGGTGCTGATGGTCAGGGTGTTGCCCGCCAGTCCGATTACGCGGGCGGTTTCCAGCCTGCCCACAAAGATCACTTTTTTGTCCGTCATATTTACCTGTGAACCTCCTCCGTCCAGAACCAGCACGGTGCCGCCAATCGGCACGTCTGCGGTCAGATAACCGATGGGTTCTGTGAAGGCCCCGGCAATGTAGACGGTATCCGGTCCGCTCCCTCCGTCGACGACCAGCGGATTGGCATTGAACCCGGAGACCCAGGTGATCCAGTTAACCATGTTGGCGCTGGCGGAATCGTCCAGCCCGTAACCGGCGGTGCGCATGTCGCGGGCAACCAGATCCATCGCGGCCCGCACGTTCTGCGTCATGTCGTTGATGGAGTTCTGCGTTTTGAAAATCCGCTGATAGTTGACGGCCGCGGCGATCATCACGGTGACCAGAATCAGGCTGAGTGCGCAGGCCACGATCACTTCCACGAGAGTGAAACCTTTGCCCTTCGTGCTCAGTTCTGGTTTCAAGTTGTTCATTGCTCTTCCTCTGCTCTTCAACTGTCCGACATGGTTCTTAATTCAACTTTATGGGTTTTGCCCTTGATGTCCGTCCAGGTTACGACAACGAGAATGGATTTTAATGTGGCGTTGATGGAGGTCACGGTCCAGGTGACGGTGTAATTGTCGGCGGTGGTTTCCGAACCGCTGGCCATGAGCGGGAAAGACTGGTTCTGGATGTCTTCGAGTCTGCCCTGTGCGATGGAAGTGGCCGCGGTCATTCTGTTGCTGAAATCATTGGCCTGAATCAGCCATGCCGCCAGCCCGTAAACGCCCATCACCCCAATGGAGAAAATTGCAAGGGCGATCACCACCTCCACAATCGTAAAACCTTTTTTTGATGATTTTTTCACATCAAACCGCCTTCATTCGTCATATCAGTAATAGTAGAGATCCACATGCCCGCTGGGAAACACATAAACCGTCTGCCCCACCACATTTGGAGCGTTTATGTAAATGTACAAATACGAACCCGGGGAATTAAACATTCCGCGGGCGTCGAAGGTGCCCGAATTCGGATAGTTGAAAAAATTCACCAGAGGATCAATTTCCATGCTGGATTCCTCGCCTGCATCCCGAACCCCGTCCCCGTCGCGGTCGACCCACGTGGTGATGGTGCGCCCCGAAATGCTGACCTCGGCGGGGGCATTGGCGCTGGCCGCCATCATCCGGGCCTGTCGAAGCCTGACCACGATGTCAAAGGCCGCGCCGTGCACTCTCCGTTTGGGCATGCCTTTGACGTAATCCATGGCGGCAACTGACATGATGATCCCCAGAATGCCGATCACCACCATGAGTTCCATCAGCGAGTAACCCTGTTTTCGTCTGTGTGCCGCTGTTTTCATAATGTACCCCATACCGACATACTTAATATAAGCAAAATTCATGCCAATGCATAGTAAAAAGAAATAATATAAGCCGCATTCAGGGAACCGGAGAAAAAAGCTTCTGTTTTCACCCGCGCTCAGGCATATTGTCCACATGAGAAATGGTTTGAAAAAGGAGCCGGACAATCAGCCGCTTCCGCGTGCTGTTCGTTATGCGGCTGTTTTTATGTACGCGACCTGCATTCCGGTGCTGATAGGACTCATCTACTACGGGATTCTTTCCTCATGGAAAAGAAATCTGCTGGAGGAGCAGCGTTCTGAATGGCGGAATATGGCGCATACGTGCGCTTCCGCCCTTGATCAGCAGCAGCGTTTCGATGCCAAGAAACAAACGCTGGAGGAGCTTGGCGGGTGGCACAATGCTCGGATCGTATGGAATGAAGTGCTGACGGCCCTTGAGACGCAAATGCCGACGGATATTTCAATTTTAACAGTCCGGGGGCAGGGGGAGCTGCAGAGCCTCTCTCCACCACAGGGGGACCAGCTTCACACCCGGCCCCGTATCGGCCGCGAGCACACGCTCCAGGCCAGTTTCATTGGCGGCGCCGGATGGGACGAAGCCCGGATTCCCGGCATGTTGAGGTCTCTGCGCACTGCGCATGGAATCAGCAGATATTTTCCCTATGTGAATATCGGCGGCGTGGTTAAGGACAACCGCGATGCTGAACAGGAGAATGCCGGTCCGGCCGCAGGGAAAATTGTCGATTTTTATGCCTCTGGCGGAATAAGAATGATCAATCCATGAAGAAAGATGCCCAAACGATATACAGGCAGCGGATCGCGGCTGCGCTTCTTTGTCCGCTGGCGCTGCTGACGGCCCTTCTCAATGGAGGACTGCTGCCGCTGAAGCGCAGTTATGATGACGCCGTCGCCGCTATTGATCAACTTGCTCGAAAAATTGCACCTGCCCGGGAGACCATTGACCGTTCGCTGGTGCTGGCAAAGGAGGAAGAGCTGCTGGACCG
The DNA here is from genome assembly GCA_029557905.1 of Verrucomicrobiota bacterium. GTDB lineage: Bacteria > Verrucomicrobiota > Kiritimatiellia > JAKQHR01 > JAKQHR01 > JAKQHR01. Next base: position 8,864 of record JAKQHR010000053.1, on the reverse strand, counting down.
CAAGCTGGTGCGGGTGTTAAAGGCCGGCGCGTATCTGGCCGAGGATATTTTCATGCATCTGAATCTTGAGATTTATGATGACGCCCGGCAGGCTAAACTTGATATCGCCCAGTTGAAGACGCGGACCATTGCGGCAGAAAACTGGATGGGTGGGACACGCGCGGGTTTTCACTTAAGACCGTTTGGAATCTTCGTGGATGCGCGTGGGAGTTTCAATGAGATCAGGCAGTTTCTGGAGCTTTTGGAAAAGAATAATCCTTTTGCAGCTGTTTCATCTCTCACGATCCGCAAAATGAGTCCTGAAGACACGGAATATCGGCTGGAAATGACCGCCGAGTGGCCGGTATTGACTGAAAAATTCCTCACAGAAGTGAAGCCCACTATTTCTGGTTTATAAAATATAGAAATATTTCGACCGCAGGCTGGCTGGATTAAAAAATTCTCATTTATGAGAATTATTGGGCCATATTCTTAGCTGCAACAGCCAGAGCCGCGTGGTCTCCAAGATATCTTCCAAGCGTTGCCGCCTCAATCCGGCATGCTTTGAGCGCTTCCGGAACGGTGTAGGCTGGCAGCCTCCGCGACAGTTCATCAAAGATGATGCTTCCCGTATGCATCGCAATGGTGCCAAGCAGGATGATCGAGGGATTCAGGATCATGATCAGGTTGCCAATACCCTGCGCGAGATGCTCGATGTAGATTTCCCATTCCTCAAGCGCGATCGGGTTTTTCCTGCGAACCTCATCCATGAAATGCCGGAAATCGGCCGGCCGGGGATATTTCATCCTGCGGCTGAACCGGTCGGCAGCGTTCTTGCCTCCGCAGAAGGCCTCAAAACTGCCGCGGTGGCCGCAGGGTGATGCAGGGCCCATGGGATCGAGCACGTGATATCCCGCTTCGCCCCCCATGTCGCAGGCCCCCTGAACAAGCGTCCCTCCGGCGATGATCCCCGCGCCGAGGCCTGTGCTCATGGTCAGGAAGATCATGTCCTTTGTTCCCGCGCAGCCGCCCCAGAGCCATTCGGCCAGCACTCCGGCATTGGCATCGTTGTTCATGTAGACAGGTCTTCCGAAATGATCCTGAACAGGAGCGATAACGGGCACCGTTTCCCATCCGGTCATGTTGGGCGGTGAAAGCAGCGCGCCGCGCTGGACGGACAGCGGTCCGGGCGCGGAGATCCCGATGGACCGGACATCGGTCAGATCAATTCCCGATTCGGCCAGCACCTCCTGCGCCAGCCTGAAAAGCCGTTTCATCCAGTCGTCCGGCCCGCGCTCCGGAAGCGACGGCATGCGCGCCGAAAATAGAATCCGCCCGTCCGCGTCTCCGGCGCACACGGACGTCTTGGTCCCGCCGATGTCGATTCCAAGAATCATGAAACCATCTTTCCTTTTGCCGGCGCAAACTCAAGTCCAAATCCGGACAGCTCCGGATTGACCGCCGGCGCGCCATGTAATAGAGTGCGGTTTCAGTTCAGAGAATACAGAGTATTTCAATCAGAGGACATGAAGTGATGACGGTCTTGCCCATTCATTATTTTCCGCTCGCGGATGTCGGATTTGCTTTCAGGGAATCCAATCTGGCCGGACAGCTGATCGTGCTGATTCTTCTGGTGGGTTCCGTTTTCGCATGGACCATCATGGTCTCAAAGGTGCGGGAACTCAACCGCGCCGGCAGACTCACGGACCTCTTCATGCATCAGTACAGGAAGGAAAGCCATCCGCTGAATCTTTTCCTGCGACAAAAGAGGTTTGCCGGGAGCCCGGTATATGAAATTTACGAGAAGGCCTGTTTGGGCGTTGCGGCTGAAAATGACCGGCTCTCGCGCGCCGGGAGTCTCTTTGCCGCGGAAGAGGCCGCAAGCCTGCGGCTGACCACCACGCAAATCGAGGGCATCCGCAACCTGGCCGAGCGCAATGTGGCGGATCAGGCGCTCCTGCTCGAAAACAACATGGGATATCTGGCCACGGCGGTCAGTACAGCGCCTTTTCTGGGCCTGCTGGGCACGGTGTGGGGGGTCATGGACTCCTTTGGCGGCATGGCGCGCACCGGAGCCCCGACGCTGGCTGCGGTGGCCCCCGGAATTTCCGGCGCCCTTCTGACCACCGTGGTGGGCCTTCTTGTCGCGCTTCCCTCGGCCATCGGCTACAACTGGATCACTAACCGCATTCGAACCCTTTGCGTTCAGATGGATAATTTCGCGCAGGAATTCTCGGCCGACATTCAGCGCAATTTCGGAGCGGAATAGGAGGAGACGGCAGTGGCCCGGCACACTTCACTCACGTCACTCAAGCAAATCAGTGAGATTAATCTCACCCCGCTGATGGATCTTACATTCATTCTGCTGATCACCTTTATCATCACTTTTCCCCTCATCGAGCAGGGCATCCCCGTCAATCTTCCGCGCGGGAAGGCCAGTCCGCTGGATCCGGATCAGTCCCGAAGCATCAGCCTGAACCTTGAAGGTCAGATTTTTCTTGATGATGTGATGATCACAAAGGAGGCGCTGGCATCGGAAATGACGCTGATGGGCCAGTCGGATCCGGAGACAACCGTGCTGGTTCGCGCCGACGAGGGCATCCGCTACGGGCAGCTGGTGGAGATCATGCAGATCCTGCACGACGCGAAAATCGCCCGCCTGGCGCTGGTGACGCAGCAGGAGGAGAAACCTGCGAAATGAGCCGGATTCCGCGGAAGGCTTTCTGGTGGAGCTTTGCTGCCCATGTGGCGGTGATTCTGAGCCTCATTGTTGTTCCGGCCGTCATGAACTGCCGCATGCGGATGAAGCCGGCGGAAATCATCACCTATGTGGATCTGCAGAACCTGACGGTTCCTGTTGCGGCGCCCGAAGTCCCGGCGGTTCAGCCCGAGCCCCCGCCCCCGGAGCCGCGGAAGGATATTCCTGAACCCGCGCCGGTGAAGAAAAAGAAAATCGAAGTCAGCAAAAAGAAGATCAAGAGGGAAGAAACACCTGCGCCCCCAAAGTCCGAGCTCACGCCGGAGGAGATCAGGAAGCTCCTGGCGGCGGGCGCGAAGCCTTCATCCCGGCCCGGGCCGGAGCTGGATCTTCCCGCATGGTACTTCGCGCTGGTGCGTCAGATGATGTATGACCAGTGGAACCAGCCCGGAGAGCTGGCCGGCGCGGCGGGGCTCATGACCCGTGTGCAGTTTCGAATCCATCGCGACGGGAGCATTTCCCATATCAAAATGATCCGCGCTTCGGGAAGCAAAGTGATGGACGAGTCCGTCATGACCGCCGTGAATGCCGTCAAACGGCTCAAGGAGCTTCCCGCCTCGTATCGCGAAGCCCACTATGACGCCACCGTGGACTTTGAACTCACCTCGGGCGGATTCTGATCCCTTTCAAATCAGGCGCCAGGCCCAGTTGGCCAGCAGAAGCAGCGCCGCCGCCGCAAGCAGGATTTTCTGCTCACGTCCCGAGAGGATGACCTTGAGGCTTCGTCCCTGAAACGTCAGCGCCAGCGCCGCCGCGAATGCAATCCAAAGACCCGCATAAAGCGGGACGGCGGCGGGGCACGCTGTCAGGGCCTCGCGGAAACGGCCGCAGGCCATGTTTTCAAAGGCCCGGGTGAAGCCGCAGAACATGCAGGGAACGCCGGACAGCTTCCGGAACAGGCAGAGATCCGGGAGCATCTCCGAGGGGCGAAGATATGGGGCCGCAAGAAACGGCAGAGTCAGAACAAGCCATGCCGCGTTTTCGCGCGCTGCGCGGAGGCGTGACGGCTCCTTCTGAATGTTCAGCCGCACGCCTTCAGGCCATGCTTGTGTTGGGCGCCATGTCCTGCGAAACAACCGCATCCCTGACGGTCGGGCGGGTTTCGCGATAGGCAATCACGGTCACACAGGACAGATAGGGGGCGGTGACAACAATGCCGATGCAGCAGGCAATGAATCCCAGCGCTGAGCCGATCCAACCCACCACATACAGCCCCAGATAAACCCAGAAATTCTCTTTGACCATGTTGTAGCTTTCCACGATCGCGGGCCAGAAATCCATTTTGCGCTCCACAATCAGAAAGTACGAAAACATTGTGACAGTTCCAGCCACCAGTCCGGCAATCGAGGACAGGGGCCCGGTTATCATGGACACCGGGATCATCACGGCGCACACGACGAGGAAAAGAAGAAAAGCCGGAAGGAAGAAATCAAAACCCTTGAACAAGTCACCGACGACCGGTTTGGGGTCTTTCCTGTCATAGAGGGCCAGCATGACAAGGGAAACCCCGGCATACAGCGGTCCGGCCAGGATGCCAATGGTGCAGAGGGACAGCAGGCCGCCCACCAGATGCACCACGATCAGCAGTCCCAGGTTTTCCTTGTACAAGTCGAAAGCGCGTTTCAGCACATCGCCGAAATCCAGCGGTTTGTATTCCGGCTGACCCTCATTACTGTTCGTTCCGTTCATGGCAGACTCCTTTGTTGAAGGAACATATTGAACTAAAATGCGAAATCTTCAAGCACGAAGCTGTCCCGTTTTTCTTGCAGTGGAATCACGGGTTTGTGCTACACTCCCGCATCAATGAGGGAAGTGGAAAAAGAGAATAATCGCTGGTCTGCCGCCGCGTTGTGGCTGCTGCTTCTGGCGGGCCTGGCGCTGCGGGTTTGGGGCGCATGGGCTTTCCGGCACATCACGGATCCGGACTGCGGTGTGGTGGCCCTGATGGCAAAGCACATGGCCGAGGGCCGCGCATGGCCGGTTTTCTTCTATGGCCAGAGCTACATGGGAAGCCTTGAACCGGCTCTGAGCGCCCTTTGCTGCCGCCTGCTGGGGATCAGCGGCTTTGCGGTGGGCCTGGGCACAGCCCTCGCTGCCGCGGGCGCGCTTGTTTTCACGTATCTCTGGGGACGGGAAGCGGCAGGCCGGCCCGGCGGGCTGGCCGCCCTCGCGCTTTGCATTATTGGTCCGCCCGGCTTCTTCCTTTTTCAGTTTGCACCGCGCGGCGGCTATATGGTGGCTCTCATGCTGGCCGTCTATGTGATGTGGCACGCCTCGCGCCTTTCGCGCAGGCTGATCCGCCGCGAAAAGATTGCTTCCTGGCATTTCCTGCTGCTCGGGTTCGGCGCCGGGCTCGGCTGGTGGTCAAACCAGATTATCACTTCGGCGCTGGTCGCTGCGGCGGCTGTTCTGGCGATTGGCTGGCGCGGCCGGCTGTTCAATCGCGGCGTTCTTCTGGGCCTGGCTGGATTTATTGCCGGCAGCAGCCCTTTCTGGATATGGAACGCCATGCATGGCTGGGACTCCTTCAACATGCTGACGAATCTTGGCGCCATTGACCCCGCGCGGGGTTTCCGGCACCTGCTGGTGAAATCATGGCGGTTCATCGGCGCGGCGGACGCGAACCCCGTGGCTGCCGTGGCTTTCGCCACCCTGACCGGGGTGACCATCCTGGCAGGAGCCGCGGTGACGGGATGGCGATTCCGGCGGTCAGGAGAATGGCGCGGAGCGTCGTTCTGCGCGCTTGTTTTCATTCTGGTTTCCTGCGGCTTTTTCATCCGTTCCGCATATGCCGTGATGAACACCACCCGCTATCTGGTGCCGCTGGTGCCGGCCGCGGCCGTTCTGGCTGCGGGTGCGATTTCCGCACTGCCGCGCCGCGGCGGCTCTGCTCTCCCGATTACGCTGATCCTTCTGCTGATGCTCCCGCAGGTACAGGTTCTGAAACAGGTCGCGCTGAAGGCGCAGGAGAGCAGCAGAGGGCCTGAACAGATCAGCGAGCTCTCGGAGTTCCTCAACCAGAACGGGGTCGAGGCGGTCTATGCGCATTTCCGCTATTATCCTTTCAACTTTCATTTAGATGAACGCTGGCCATTCACCGACATGCGGGGGGACCGGGTGCCGGCCCTCGCGCGCCGGGCTGAACTCGCGCAGAATATCGCGGTCTATGACAATCACGGTCAGATTGATACTTTTCTCAAGGTCTGCGGCGGCGATGCCGATCACACCCAGGTGGCCGGTCGTCGCATGACGCAGAATTTCAGGTCACCGCTGCAGAACCTGCGCGAGATTGCCTCAACCTCCATTTCCGGCATCAGGGATGGTCGCGGCAATGACCTGACGGAGAAGGTGACGGACCGCAATGCCGACACCTTCTGGGAAAGTGCGCTGGGGGATGCCCGTGAAGAGGATGTTGAGATTGCATTCTCAGAGCCTGTGAAGGTGGCGCGTATTCGTCTTCTCGCGCCGTCTGAACGGTTCTACCCGCGGAACCTGAAAATCAAGGCGGTGTTCGAGGGGGATGAAAGCTGGACGCCCATCTATGCGGTGCATGCCGTTCCGCGTTTTCACTGGTCCGGGTCCCGACCCTACTGGGCCGGCCGGCGTTTCCGGCTGGAATACCGCCTGCCCGCCGGCCGCCCGATGGTCCGATTGCGCCTGTCGGCGCCGAAGGAGGCTGTGCTCGAGCGATCTCTGTGGGCCATTTCTGAAATCCAGTTTTTTGCTCCGGCGCCGGGAGAGCAATCAGGCGCCCAGCCTTATGCCGAACTGGCCGGCCTGCTGGAGCGGCGGGGAATCCGGCGTTTGTACAGCGACCGCGGCCCGGCCAATGTGCTGAACCGGATAGACGGATTTCAGGTGGAACTCGAAATGGAACCAGCCTTCTTCCCGGACCAGGCGCTCTGCCGGATCGGTGAAATCAACTGGTCGCCTCATACCGCCTTCCTGGTGCTGCGGCAGGATGCTCCTGTTGCGGAGGAAACGCTTGCGGCGTTTGACATCCGCATGCGGCAGACGGAGATCGGCCCCTGGGTGCTGTTTGATTTTGAAAATGCCGAATCTGTTCCGCGGGGGCATGTTCCGGTGCACTGGACCGGATTTAATCTGCTCAAGGGGCAGGGGAGGGAGCATGCCCGATTCGAACTCGACCGCGCCTTCAGCATCATGAACGAACAGGGCGATCCGGCGGAGGCGATGACGGCTCTGTCTGAAGCGGTTGAATTTTATCCCAATTCTGTCACGGTTTCGCGCGAACTGATTGACTGGCTTGCAAAAACCCGGACCGTCGAAGAAATGGAGGCGGTCTATAGCGAGGCTGCGCGCCCCCGCACGCCGGTGCGCGCGGAATTTGAGAACGGCGTCGAACTGGCTGGCGTCAGTTTCCCGGATGATCCGGTCACTCCCGGGGATGAAGTCCTGGTGCAGTGGTTCTGGCGGTGCCCTCCGGATGTCCTCCCCTCCGACTATGCGGTGTTTGTGCATTTCCGGGGGGGGACACAGCGATTCCAGGACGATCATATCCTGCTGGAACATATCCCGGATGCGGTAATTCGCGAGCAGTCCCGGAGAGAAACATTCCGCGCGCAGCGGGTGTTCCGGCTGCCCTACGACATCACGGCCGGCTCCGTGGAGCTTGAAGCGGGCCTCTATAACCGGGCTACAGGAAAAAGATTGCGTCAGGGGCGGTCTTTGATCAATAATCCGCGCTCTATAAGGTTGGATGGAGTATTAAGGGTTCTCCAGCCGGACAGTGGAAGGAAAGGTCTATGAAATTCATCAGTCGTTTTCCGGGCATTTTGAGGATATGTCTGATAGGCGGCACCGCGTTTGCGCTCTCCGCCTGTGAACAGACCGGCGATGGCGGTCTCGGCAGCGGACATAACTTTGGCGACAATGATCCCAATATCGTCTACTGTCTCGGGGACAGTATTACCCAGGGAGCCCAGACCCCCGGCGTGGCTCCATACCCGGCCGTTCTCTCCGGCATGATCGGGAAAACCTGCATCAACGGAGGCATCGGCGGCACCACCTCTGCAAGCGGCGTCAGCCGCGTGAACGGGGTCATTTCCAGCGTCAAACCCGGCTATATGATCATCTTTTACGGTCATAACGACATCTATGCCGGATATTCCCATGAGCAGACGCGCGAAAACATCCGTTATATGATCAACGCCTGCCGCGATGCCCAGGTGATTCCCATTGTCTGCAATCTGAACCCCGTTTATTTCGGCCACGGCGTGTTTGCCGGCGAAGTGCGCGCGCGTTCGGACAGCATTTCCAGCGTGGCCAATGAAGAAGGCGTGAAACTTGCCAATATCATGTCGGCCTTCGGGAACGACGAGTCGCTGCTTTCGGCCGACGGACTGCATCCCAGCCAGGAAGGCCAGAACGTCATCGCCTCCACGCTGGCCAACATTTTCTGACCGGCGCCTGAAAAGTTCCAATGACTGGAAGTTCTGGCTGAAAAACTTCCAATGGCTGGAACTTTTTATTCCGAAACTTCCAGTGATTGGAACTTTCAGCCGCCGCCGACCGGGAGGAACAGTTTGAGTTCGTCATTGTCCTGCAGCACATGATGGATGCGGACTTCCTTCCCGTTGACATAGGGGGTGACAAACTGCAGATGCGATTCCTGAACGCCGGCCCTGCGCAGCAGATCGGCCACGGATGTTCCCGGCTCCAGGCTCGCCGTCTGCCCCGGCTCAATGCCTTTGAGTTTCAAGTGGGCCGTGTGGTTTATCTTTATATTCATCATGTTTAATATACATGAAACCGCCCTTACTTCAATCCCGCCGGTTTAATCCTTGTCCCGTGCGTCCGCCGCAGTTTAGAATGAAAAAAATGAAAATTATGACGGCTATTTTGATGACGGCGGGGTTGCTGGCATCGGGATGTGCAGACAGGAGTCCGCCGCGTCCGGTGTTCCCGGGAGAACACTGGGAGCACATCGCTCCGGACCGCGCCGGTTTTTCGCCTGACGGCCTGGCAGAATTTGTGAAGAAAGTCGGCGGACACGGTGTGGTGGTGCGTTACGGCCGCGTGGTGGACTACTGGGGGCATTATGCTCATCTGCTGGATGTGGCGTCAGCCGTAAAGCCCATCTATGCCCATCTGGTTTATATGGCCG
>JAKQHR010000052.1 GCA_029557905.1 Verrucomicrobiota bacterium | reverse complement strand
GTCATGCCAACCTTTATACCATATCATGCAAGGACCTACTCCCAGGGGAGGCTGCATGCCTCCCCTAAACCCCTCCAGCAAGGAGCGCCTTCCTCCCCGTGGCAAGCCACGGGGAACCCGGCGCTTGGCTTTCTTGGAAGTTTTTAAGAAAAAAGTTCCAACCATTGGAACTTTTGCGCAAGCAGCTGCCCGAGAGATAAAATGCGGTTCAATTGATATATCCGCCGGCACAGCATAATCCTCAAGGTGATCCATTGCCAATCCTTGGTCGGCACAGACACGAAACCTGCCAATGGAACAGATACTAGTCCCAGACAGAAATCCTCGCAACTGAAAAAACAGATTGCCGGAACACGAATATTCAGGGGCATGGACGGAAACTCTGCCCCGCTCGAGGGTCCGCGTCCAAACGCATTTATTCCTGCCTATGAGCGGCTGGACGCCAAGTGCTTCGCGAGCCCCTCGTAGGCTTTTTTGAAGGGGTCCATCGGGGCGTTCAGCACACCCGCGCCCACCTGCCCCACGCCGGGCTCCTTGTGGGCCACGCCGGTGTCAATGAAGGGCAGAATATTCTTTTCAACGACCTTGACCACATCAATGCCCGTGGGCGTGCCGCGGAAGTTCATGGAGGGGATTTGATAGACGTTGTTTTCCGCCGCGGTGATTTCATACATGGTGCTGGTGTAACGGAGGGCATCGCTCGACACCCCGCCGACAAACTGCACAATGGCCGGGGATGCGGCAATGGCAAAACCGCCGAGGCCGCCGGTCTCGGTGATGGCGCTGTCGCCGATGTCGCGGGCCGCATCCGCCTTGGAGAAGCCGGGAAAATACAGGGCGTCCGGCACCAGCGCCTCGCCCACATACCATTTCCCGCCGGTCGCGGATATCTGCACGCCGAAATCAGTCCCGTTGCGGGCCATGACCGTGCATACGCTGCTGTTTTTGATCCCGCGCGCAGCATCGAGCACGCACTTGCATACGGGCATGGAAAGATTCAGGAAGAAGTGGTCGTTGCTGTGGATGAACTCCAGAACGGCTGCGGCGTCGGAGGCATTGGCCGTTGATTTGATGATGGCCGGAGCCAGCAGGCGGTACAGCAGCGAGGTGCCCGCCCGGTTGCGGTTGTGGACTTCATCCCCCATGTGCAGGGCCTGAGCAATGAGATTCTTGAGGTCAATGAAACCCAGCTGCTTCACGGCCCGCTGAAGCACGGGATAAAGCACATTTTCCATCCAGCGCAGACGCTCAATCACATCGGGCCCGTAGGCACCATAGCGGAGGACTTTGCCCAGGCCCTCGTTCAGTGTGCAGTAGGCTTTATTGCCGAAAGTCTTGTTTTCAACGATCCACACCGGCATTGAAGGGGTCACCACGCCGGCCATGGGTCCGACTGCGCAGTGCTCATGACAGGGCGCAAATTTCAGCTTCCCGGATTTGGCGTATTTTTCCGCTTCGGCGGGGGTTTTCGCCATCCCCTCATAGATCAGTCCGCCCATCATTGCGCCGCGCATGGGTCCGCACATGCGTGCCCAGGTGATCGGCGGGCCGGAATGCAGAAACAGGTTTTTCTTCATTCCTGGAATCACGTCAATGGCCCGCGCCAGCCCGATGACCCGGGGCATGCCGCGCAGAATGATGTCCATTGCTTTTTTGTTGGCCTTCTCTATCTGCGCTTTCTTTGCGGCGATGACGCGCATGGCCTGCGGCGACACGTCCGCCGGAGGTTTCCACTGAACCTGGACGGCCGGAGCACCCGCCTCGTCCAGCGCGTTCTTGAAGGACTCCAGTCCGATATTGACCACTTT
>JAKQHR010000025.1 GCA_029557905.1 Verrucomicrobiota bacterium | reverse complement strand
CAGCCTAAATTCCTTCAGCCCGAGCATCCTGCGGGAGGCTCTTATTTCCCCACAGCCATCAGCAGGAAGACCATGACGAAGAGGGCGACGGTTTCGATGACACCGAGGACCATCAGGTAGTTGCCGAAGCCCTGGCCGGTTTCGCCCAGCGCATCGGATCCGGCCGCGCCGGCCTTGCCCTGATACCAGGCCGAGGCGCCCATCGCCAGCCCGCCGAACACGCCGGCGGACACCAGCAGCGGCCAGCTCTGCGGCGCTGAGGCGGCGATCTGCATGATCTTGTTCATCAGAATCATGCCGTAAATCGTCTGCGAGAGCGGCGCGCCAACAAAGGTCACCAGCGTAAACGGAGCGGCCTTGCCCTGCGCGTAGCATTTTTTCCACGCGCCGATCGCCGCCGGCCCGGCGGCTCCCGCGCCCAGTGCAGATCCCACTGCGGCGAGGCACAATGCCGCGGCGCCGCCAAACTTTCCCCAGGCTGTCATCAATAGTTCGTCCATGATACTTCCCTTTCTCCCGTTGCTGCGCGGGATTAACCCGCTGATTTCATTTATTCAAATCCTTTTCACACTGTTTGCAGAACGGACGGTACGGCCGGCCCGACCACTGCACCCCCATATGCGATGAAAATTCAAGCGTGTTCAGGCGCACGCCATGCACCAGAATGCCGAGCCCGCACAGCGCAATGTTGAGCGCATGACCGAGGAACAGCAGAACAGCCGCCACCAGACCGCTCAGGAGTCCGCCGAACATCGGCGTCAGCATCTGGTTGAAGGCGTTGGCCACCGCAAAGGAGGCGGTTCCGACAGCGAACAGGCGCAGGTAGGACACCACATCGGTGAAGTTGGCAATGATGTCCAGCGGAAGCATCGCATGACCGAACCATTCGCTTTTCAGCTGCTTCACGGGGGTCTTGAACAATACGATCAGGAGGACGCCCGCGATCATGAGAGGCGCAGCCCACGACGGGAAAGTTTTACCAAGAACGAACATGCCGGCCGTGAAGAACATTCCCCAGGTCGTGCAGGTCCAGCCGATGTGGGCCAGCGCCTGCGGCGTCCTGCGCAGCAGCCACGCATTCCACAGATGGGCCAGGGAGAGATGAACCGCTCCAATGATAAAGCAAAGCTGCATCACATTCGTGTCGTCCTCAAGCCACGGGATTCTTGCCTCCCACAGCATGTGCTTCGGCATCCCGAACACCGTCCGGGTCAGCAGCCCCCAGACAATGGTTGCCGCGCTCATGATATAGAGCAGTGTAAACGGATAGGCCGGGGCCTTCGGCATTTTTTTCCGCGCGAAACGCGTCAGCCAGACAAACAGCAGTCCGTAACCGGCATCACCGACAAGCATCGCGAAGAAAATGCTGAGGAAAATCAGAAACGGCACGCTGATATCCACCTCGTGATAGCCGGGCAGGATGCCCGTCATGTCAAAGATGGCCTTGATGGGTTTTATCCATCCGGGGTTCTCAATCTTGGTGGGCACCGGATCATCTGCGGAAGGCTCCGAAATCACCAGGCCCCAGCCCTTTTCCGCGGACGCCGCTTCAATCATGGACACAGATGAGGCCGGACAGTAACCCTGCAGATAGGCGATTGCCTTTTCAGCGCCCATGCCGGCGCGGGCTTCGGCATAGCGGACATGATCCCGCGCGTCCTGCACCATCCGGGCCACTGCGGGATGGTCACCGCCAAAGGCCGAAATTTCTTCATCTATGCCGGCCAGACGTTTTTCCGCGACGGCGGTTTCCGCCTCAATTTCGCTGAGCGACCGGGACGACGGGACAAACTCCACCGCGTTCAAGCTGAAATCGCCGCGGCCGATAACAGCAAAATGAACACCCTCTTTCGTGGAGGACAGCACCTGCAAGGCGCAGTCCGGAGGCGCCTGCATGTCTGCTCCCGGGGGCGCCTGGTACAGCTTCACATGAATTCCTTTGCCGGCCAGTTTCCGGATGGATTCAGGATCGAATGAACCATACGGCTCCACCCGAATCCTCTCGTGCTTCAAATGAGCCAGATTCTCCCGGATATCCTTCTGCTCGTGTATCAGCGCCCACAAAGCGGTCACAACCTGTTCGGCTGTTTTACCGGACAGAGCCTGCTGAGGATGCGGCGGCAGGATTTCGAGGGCGCGCTCGACATACGCCAGCCGGGCGCGCGCCTTCTCGACCTCTTCGCCCTCCGGAAGCTGAAGATGGCTCAAATGCACTGTGCCGAGGGCGCGCAGGGCCTCCAGTGTTTCGTCCCGGGCATGGTCAAGGCAGAGCACCGTGACTTTTTTCATGGGGACGATCATGCCGCCACCTCCTTCGGCGCCTTGCCCTTGGCGATCTTGGCGCGGGCCACGGCGGCGGTCTGCTGATCGCCGAGGAAAATGCGGATCACGCGGATATGCTCGCGGCATTCCGGTATCTTGACCTTTTCGAAAAGATTCACGCGCTGGGTGGTCGTGCGCAGTTCCTCCTTCAGGAGCTGGTACTGCCGTTCCATAACCGCCTGCTCGACGCTGAGGCGGGTCAGTTGCTCCACCGCCGCGAGGGCATCGTCCACCCACAGCGGCGATTCAAAGAGATCCGGCACCTGACGGCTGAAATCCACGCCCTCCAGCACCGGGATGTTGACGCCGGCGATGTTTCCTTCGCTGATCCTGATATCTGTCACGGTCAGGCAGGACTGGAAATCGAATGGCTCACTGAAAAGCCGGACCCATGAGGCCATATCACTGCGCAGAGCTTCGACTTCCCCTGTTTTCGCCGAAAGCTTCTGGTCCAGTGTGCGCATTTCGGTCTGCAACTGCTGTTTCTTGAGCAGCAGGGTGGGAAGATACCGTTCGAACCTCCGCAGCGCGTCGCGCTGCGCCTTCAGTTCGTTTTTGGTATGTTTAATCTTCGCCATTCGCGCTTATTCCTTCGCCGACGCCTTCTTGTCCTTCGGCCAGAACTGCTCGGTCAGCGCCGACGGAATTCCCGTTTCGGCCGGCTCAAAGCAGTCGGCCAGAATCTGCCAGCCGAGGTCCAGCGCCGCCTCCAGCGGGATATTGACCGACAGGGACATCAGTTCATTCTCAAAACGCTCACCGTACTTGAGAAGCTTTTCGTCCCATGCGCTCATGCGAAAGCCCATGGCCTGCTTTTCGAGGGTCTCCTTGAAACCGGCATAAAGCTGGATCATTGTGTTCATGATCGTGCGGTGATCCTTGCGCGTCTTGCTGTTGACCAGCTGTTTCAGGCGGCTCAGCGACCCGAAGGGCTCAATGCGGTTGTTGCGCAGGTAAAACTGGCCTTCCGTGATGTATCCGGTGTTGTCCGGAACCGGATGCGTGACGTCGTCGCCCGGCATGGTGGTCGCGGCCAGAATCGTGATGGAGCCGGCGGAATCAAAGTCCACCGCCTTTTCATAACGGGCCGCGAGCTGGCTGTAGAGGTCGCCCGGATAGCCCCGGTTGGAGGGAATCTGCTCCATTGTGATGGCAATTTCCTTCATCGAGTCGGCAAAGTTCGTCATGTCGGTCAGCAGCACCAGCACGCGCTTGTTCTGCAGCGCGTACTGCTCGGCCACCGCCAGACAGATGTCCGGCACCATCAGGCATTCCACCGTCGGATCGGCCGCGGTATGAATAAACAGGACCGAGCGTGAAAGCGCCCCATGCTCCTCCAGCGTGTCGCGGAAGAAAAGATATTCGTCGTGCTTGAGGCCCATGCCGCCCAGAATAATCACATCCACCTCAGCCTGCAGGGCGATGCGCGCCAGCAGCGGGTTGTAGGGCTCGCCCGCAACTGAAAATATCGGGAGTTTCTGCGACTCAACGAGCGTGTTGAACACGTCAATCATGGGGATCCCCGTGCGAACCATATTGCGGGGAATAATGCGCTTGGCCGGATTCACGGACGGACCGCCGATCGGGATCATGTTCTCGGAGATGGAGGGGCCGCGGTCGCGGGGTTCGCCGCTGCCGGTGAAAACACGGCCCAGCAGCGCCTCGGAAAAGGCGGTCTGCATGCTGTGGCCGAGGAAGCGCACGCGCGCGTCGGTCGGGATGCCCCGGCCGCCGGCAAACACCTGCAGCGAAACCCGCTCCCCGTTCATGCGGATGACCTGAGCAAGAGAGTCCCCGTTCTTCCAGGTCACGCGGGCCAGTTCGCGGTAGGTCACCCCGGCAGCCTTCACCATGATGACGTTGCCGGCAATCTCTTCAATTCGGTGGTAGACTTTATGCATATTCCTTCACCTCTGCGATCATCTTCTCGATGCGCTCTTCCAATGCCCTGAACTCTTCTGATTCCATGTCCTGCCTGTTCCAGTCCTTGGTCACCTGCGTCAGGTTCTGGAAAAACCTGCGCGCGGCTTCCTTGTCCGCGAAGGACATCTTCGTCCGCATGATCTTAGCGATGACGCCAAAGACATACTTCTGCCGTTCGGCTGAAGTTGCGCCGTCAATCTCATGATAGGCGTCCTGCTGAAGATAAACGGCGTCAAGATATTCGCTTTTCAGATAAAGCTGGAAGTCGTCGATGGAGGTGCCCTCCTCGCCGACCACCTTCATCATCTGGTTGACCTCGCTTCCCTCGCGAAGCACGCGCCGGGCGAACTCGAGATCCTTTTCATCCACCACGCTGAAATATTTGCTCCAGCTGTCAAGCGGGTCAATGGCGGGATAGCGGCGGGCATCCGAACGTTCGCGGGAGAGTCCGTGAAACGCGCCAACCACCTTGAGCGTGCTCTGCGTGACGGGCTCCTCGAAATTCCCTCCGGCGGGACTGACGGTTCCTCCAATGGTCACGGACCCGTTTTTCCCGCTGTTCAGCCGGACAATGCCGCCGCGCTCGTAAAACGAGGCAATCACGGATTCCAGATACGCCGGGAAGGCTTCCTCGCCCGGTATTTCCTCCAGGCGGCCGGACACTTCGCGGAGGGCCTGCGCCCAGCGCGACGTGGAGTCGGCCAGCAGCAGCACATGCAGCCCCATCTGGCGGTAATATTCAGCAATGGTCACGGCCGTATACACCGAAGCCTCGCGCGCGGCCACCGGCATGGAACTGGTGTTGCAGATGATGAGCGTGCGCTCCATGAGGCTCTTGCCCGTCCGGGGGTCGGTCAGCTCAGGGAACTCGCGCAGGGTTTCCACCACCTCGCCGGCGCGCTCGCCGCAGGCCGCTATGATCACCACATCCACATCGGCATAGCGGCTGGTGATCTGCTGCAGCACGGTCTTGCCGGCGCCGAAGGGCCCGGGGATGCAGTAGGTGCCGCCGCGCGCCACGGGGAAGAAAGTGTCCACAATGCGGACCTTCGTCACCAGCGGCTCGGTCGGACGAAGGCGTTCGGCATACTGCCGGATCGGGATCTTCACCGGCCAGCGCTGATACATCTTCACTTCCACCAACTGCCCCTCCGCATCCTTCAGACGGGCTATCACTTTTTCAACATCGTATTCCCCGGCGGCGGAAATTTCCTCCACGGTGAGTTTCCCCTTCAGGTGGAAGGGAACCATAATGGCGTGTTCAAAAATACCTTCAGGCACCGTGCCCAGGGCATCTGCGGGAGAAACGGTTGCGCCCTTTTTCACGGCGGGCGTGAACGCCCACTTCTTCGCGCGGTCGAGCGCCTGGAGATACATTCCCCGCTTCAGGAAAAACCCGGCCTCCGCGGCCAGCGCCGGAAGCGGATTCTGAAGTCCGTCGTAGACCTGCGACAGCAGTCCGGGCCCCAGTTCCACCGAAAGCAGTTCACCCGTGAACTGGACATCATCGCCGACCATCAGGCCGGTCGTGTCCTCGAACACCTGCAGTTCGGCGCGGCTGCCGCGAATGCGGATGACTTCGCTTTTCAGCTTCTCGCCCTTGACATGCGCGTAGCCCACCTCGTTCTGGATGACCGGCGAAGAAAACTCCACCGTCAGCAGGTTGCCGTTCACGCCCACAATTTTCCCGATGTTTTCACTCATGGTGTTCTCCACCTGTTTGCTTCTTCGTTAAATCTTCCGCGGCGCCCATTTTCTGCAGGGTCTCATTGGCCGTCAGTCCGGTCAGCAGTTCAGCCAGCCGGGACTGCCCCTTCTCTTCCGTCATCTCCGCCCATCGTCCGGCCAGTTTCAGGCGCGCCGCAAACGACAGCACAGCCGGCAGTCCGAAAGAATCTCTCAGCGCCAGATCCTCCAGCACCTGCCAGCGGTGACGGTCCAGCACGCGTTCGCGCTCCAGCGGTCCAGTTTTCGCCCAGGCGTCCGTCACCGCCTTTTCAACGGCCACGCTGAAACCAGGATGGTCGCGGAGCCAGGATGAAGCCTCGATTTTCCTGTGGCCCGCGCGCGCGCGGGCCAGCGCATTGCGAAGCTGTGTTTCAGCCGCCGCGTATTCCCGGCAAAAAACCGAGCGGCCATCGGCTATGCGGTCCTCCAGCACACAGTCGAGTTCAGAAAGATCCTTCTCCTCCAGCACGGACACGCACATCGCACGAAATTCCTCAGCAGAGAAAGGAGGGGGCGCCTCCATTTCTATGCCGGGCAGGCTGGCTGTAAGATAGTAATAAGGCACTGACTGCTCTCCCGCCCCTTATTTACCGGAGGACTGGCCGGCCACGCGGTGTACGATCTCGGCCAGATGGGGCCGCAGGAAGTTCGACACGGCATCCGCAATGGCGTTGTAGGTAAACTCGTGGTACGCGGTTCCGTTCACATAACAGATCTTGAAGCCCTTGAAGATGTCGTTCACGCCCTTCAGTTCCACCCCCTTGCGCATGAGTTCGCTGTGGCGCTCCGCGCAGTATTTAAGGAGTTTTTCCTGATCCTCTTTGCCGAGAAGCACACTGATGTCGCTTTCATCCGGCCGCTCGGCGCTGGCCGCGGCCAGCTTGACCAGCATCTGCTCCAGCACTTCAATCGTCATGGCCTCTTTCACGTCAGCCGTCACCACATCGCTGATGATGTTTTCGACGCCCTTGCCCACCGTGATGAGCAGGTCGCGGGCCGCCTGCTCGAGGGTCTTGATGCTCCGGGCCGTAAAGGCTTCTGCATCGCGGTCTGCTTTTTCAAGGGTCTTTCTGGATGTTTCCTCAGCCTCTCTGACAATGGCTGCGGCCTCCTTTTTGGCTTTTGCGACGATCTCCGCCGCCTGTTTTTCCGCCGCGTCAACGGCTTCCTTCTGGAACCGGTCTATCAGATGCTGAAGTTCTTCTGCCATGGTCATTCTCCAAAATACGGTTTATTTTCCATGTATGGGCCCTCATAATAACGACCCGAAATTATAATTCAACAAAACTTGCGGAAAAGTGCCTATCGAATCTTCAGCAGGCTCTGCCAGCCGCTCGAAAAAGAGGCGGCCGGGCGGTAGATCCGGCTGTAGGTGTCGGCCGGGGAGGTGGTGCTGAACACGTCCGGATCAATGCTTTTCGCGATCTTCAGAATGGCGGATCTGTCCTTGCGCAGGCACACCAGGAAAAGTTCCCGGACCGGGCCGTGCTTCCCCATGCCCTCATAAACGGTCATGCCGTAGCCGGCCCTGCGGATGGCCTCCACCATGGCTTCGCCATGCTCATAGCTGATGAGTCGCAGAGCGATGTGCCCCGAAGCAATCCGCCGCTCAATCTTGATGCCCACCACGCTGCCCGCGGCAAAGCCCAGCGCATAGAAAAAGCCCAGAATCGGCTGCTCATTAATGTAATGCATCACCGCGCTGATGATGGTGATCCAAATGCCGACCTCGAAAAATCCCAGAAAAAACGCCGTCCATGTCCGCCCCTGCACCACACTGATAATACGGAGTGTGCCGAGCGAAACATCCATAATACGGGCGAGAAATATCACCGTGCCGAGCATCAGAATGTTCCAGTCAAAACTCATAGTCCGGCCATAGTACCTCAATCCCGCAGGAAGTAAACAACCGACAGCGCGCGGCCGCCGGTTCGAGGCCCGCAGATCAGTTGAATTCAAACACAAGACCGCACCACTGCCCATCACCGTCGCGAATGACCTCGCGGCCGCCGAGCCGCTGATATATCTCCGCGACCCCGTCGCATTCCCATTCGAGAATTCCCGATAGAACCAGCAGGCGGGAGGCGGTCTGCGCCAGCACCGGGGCCGCCCGGGTCAGCACGCCGGAGATGATGTTGGCGCATATAAACTCGTATCGGCCCCCGTCCCATCCCGAAAGAATGTCATGCGCCTCAATAGTAACGAGGCTTGTGACTCCGTTGCGCTCGAGATTCTCGCGGGCGCTGGCCACGCTCAGGGCGTCATTCTCCAGCGCCATAATGCGCGGACAGCCGAGCTTCGCCGCGGCAATGGAAAGAATGCCGCTTCCGGCGCCGACATCCAGGAAGCTTTCCGGAACGCGTTTCGCGAAGAGTTCATCAATCATTTCCAGGCAGAAGCGCGTTGTGAAATTATCTCCCGTTCCGAAGCTGAGGCCCGGTTCCAGCCGGATGACGGCTCGGCCGCCCGTATCGCCGTTCTGCTCCCAGTCGGGAACAATCAGGAGCGACCGGCCGATTTCCCGGCGGATGAAATGATGACGCCAGAAATTCTGCCAGTCCCTGGCTTCGAGCAGCCGGACGGCCGTCGCGCGCACCGGGAAGGCTTCGGCGGTTTCCACGGCGGCTTCCCGCGCGGCAGAGGCGTCAGGGAAGTATGTTTCGATCCACTGACCGCGGGCGCCGGCGCGCTCCAGCAGGACCGGTTCCAGCCCATACCGGTCGCGGATCCACTCCTGCAGGGCTTCTGCGTGTTCCTCGGGGAGTTCAACCGTCAGGACATGCCAGGCATGGTCAGCGTTTTGCTTCATCGCCAATGCCCGGAATGACAGATTTCAGCATGTTGAAGAGCTCCTTCGGAAGATTGTCGGGCCGCCAGACCGGCTGCTCCAGCGGACCGCTCAGGTGAAACTCCAGCAGTTTGGTCACCGGGAAGGTCAGCCAGTCCAGCAGGGCGGCCAGCCGGCCCTCGCGGAGCATTCGCACACGCACTTTGAAATCCAGATTGTTTGTAAAATGATAGCGGCCGGAGCCCTGCACGCTGATGATATGTCCCAGAAGCCGCGCGTTCTGCGTGCGAATGGAATTGCCGCCAATCTTGAAGTCCGCGGTAAGATCGTTCTTTGATACAATTCCGAAATTCGGATACAGCGCGGACAGAATCTTCGCCAGTCCTCCGAACAGCGGAATGCGGAGCAGACGGCTCTCGGAGATATGAATGTCTCCCCGTCCGCGCATCCGCAGGAGCATCTGTTCGCCGGTCTCTCCGGCGACTGCCAGCATGAAATCGAGCCTGCCCTCATAGGGGTGATCCGCTCCCACCCGGCGATACGCCTGCATCAGTCTTCCAAAATCCGCGCCGGCCAGAGAAAGCGCCAGTTCATAGCGCCAGAGGGGAGAATCCGCGAGCGACTCCATAACCGCGCGCGACATTTCCAGCCGGCCGCCGTACAGAACCCCCTGCAGATTTCTGACTTCAAAACGGCGGCCTTTCGCAAGCAGATCAAAGGCGCAGCTTTCCACGGCCACGTGCTGATAGGTCATGTTGGAAGCCACCACATGCGCCTCAAGGTTCATGTTGGTCAGCGTTTCATAGTCAATGCTTCCCTTCGCCGAGATGCGGGTATATCCGTCAAAGCGGAACGGGCGGGACAGCCGTTCAAGGGTTGGGCCCATAATGCGAAGGGTGGCGGCGGGATCAAAAGTGCTCTCCACGTCCACATCCACGATATCGTTCCGGAAATCAAAAGCAATCCGGCCGCGGCAGGCGCGGCTGCCGCGACGCGCGGTGACCGGATCCAGAATGAGCACCCCGTTGGTCATGACCAGTTTGGATTCCACGGAGGTGAAATAGGTCCCGCGAAAACTGAAATTCCTGCCCCGAACAGAGCCCTCAACCTGCAGGGGCGCTCCGTCGTCGCCTCGCTGGCCGGAGAACGTGAAAGAAGTCTGCGGAAGATTCTCGCGGAAAAACAGACCGCTGATAACGCGCGCCTTGCCGGTGCTTACGAGGGGGCACATCCAGCCGGGATCGAAGCCGGTGTTCATCCGGCCGCTGTAGGTTTGCGATTCCAGGTCATAGCGGGCATATCCCGTCAGGGGGCCGCTCCGGCTCTCCAGCCCTACGGAAGCCTGCAGATTGGTTACCGCAAGCACCTGATGTTCGCGGCTGAACTCCAGCGACGTTGAGGCCACCGGCAGGCCGAGCAGGCGGGAATCCTTCAGTGCCAGCGAGCCGTGAACAACATCAAGCAGCTCGCCGACCGGTGCAGGCCCGGCATCGGCGGTGAATTCGAGGGCTTCGCCGGGAAGGATTTCGAGTGAGTCCAGAGTCTGCCGCAGCGAGACCGGGGCCAGCGCCAGAAGCACATACGGAGGCAGGTCGCTGAACAGTTTGCAGGCGGCGGTGCCGTCGGTTAGATCGAGGAATCCGGCTGCCCGCACAGCCTGCTGTCCGGAGGCGACCGACAGGCGTGCAAGCGTGAAGCGGCCATTCTTGAGAGCCGCCTGCATCCGCCAGCCCTCCAGATTGACGCCCCGGAGGGTGAGTCCGCCGCCGCGTGCCTCGATTTTCAACTCGTTGGCATTCAGATCATCCGGATGAAGAACCAGCATGATCTGCGCGGAAGATCCCTGCGCGAACTGGACGGCCTTCAGGTCCTCAAGCAGGACGCGAAGCGCCGGGGTTTTCTCCGTTTTGTCCGACGGCGGGAAAATCTGACGCCATGCCTGAATCAGCGCGCCGTCCAGATTGGCCTGGGGCCGCGCAATGAAACCTTCTCCTGTTATTTTCAGCCCGCCGTAATCGGCGAAAAGATCCCGGATCTGCAGGCCCTCGTCCTCCAGCCGCACGGATGCGTGGATGCCGGACAGGCCCTCGCCCGTTCCCAGGCGCGCATTGCGGATGGCGAAACCGCGCACGCCATGACGTCCCCGAAACCAGGCGGCGGGACGCAGATTGACGGTGGCCTCTTCCGCCCGCACCACCGGCTCGGGGTCGAGCGCGCCGGCAAAATAGAGAAGGTCGTCCATCACGATGCCTTCCAGCAATTCCCAGCGAACGCGCGCGACCTCCACGCGCACGCCGCGGGCGGCCAGTTCGCGGACCACGCGGTTCTTCACCGCGTCCGGGAGTCCGACCCGGTTCATATAGAGGCCCGCCGCCAGCAGCAGAAGCACGATCAGAAGGAAGCAGCGGAAGCAGCGCTTAAGCGCGTGCACCGGCCGCGATAAAGTGCGGCCCGCCTGACGGCCGGTGGTCACGGGGTTTCTCCCGCAGGAGGCACGCTGAAGAGCGTGGCGGGAAATGCCGCGTCCCTGATCTCGCGGTCCAGTGTGAAAATAATGTCCTGTCCCTTGATCATGGCATAGAAGCCCCCGTCCTCCGACTCGTTTCCAAGCATCAGTGTTTTGCTGATTCCGTCCTGCCCCGCAAGGCCAATTGTGAGTTCATCGGCGGGCGGCGCCAGCCCGTAACGGTTCAAATCGGCCGGGTCCTCCGCCACAAACCGGCCGGCCACAAGACGGCTGACGCTGACAAGCACTTTCTGCACGGCCAGTTCATCCGGCTTGTCCTGGCGTGGACGGACGGGAGCGAACTTCCCGGTGACAGAATCCATCTGAAGCGTTTCTTCCCGCCCCGCCCCTTTGAGGGTGATGCTGCGGATCCGCGCGGGGTCGGTCGTCAGCACTTCCCGGTTGCGGTAAAAAAGGCGGTCCAGACTGATGCGTTCAATGACCTCCGACGGGATCCGGTAAAGCGGTTTCTCTGTCACAGCCCTGACCCAGACGCGGCCGTCCTCCGGCGGCAGACTTCCGACCAGAAGCTCGAAGGCGCTTTCGGGCCGGTCGGGATTCTTCAGGAAACTGACACGCATTTTTTCCGGAGCCAGGCCGAAGACGGCCAGGTTGGTCCCCGCCGCATCATTGAACTCCACGATCTCGGCGGAAGCCCATGCATTCAGCAGGGCTCCGACGCGTTCGGGGTCGGCGGCAACCGGCTGAAGTCCGCCGACCATCCAGCGCCCGGCGGCGCTGCGGCTTAAAACAATGGAATCGGAACCCGAGCCCATGCGAATGCCGTTGATTTCATGAGGCGCAAGGGGCAGAAGTCGCCGTTCGCGCCAGTCCGCCTCTTTTACGCGGAGCAGGTCGGCCAGCGCGGCGGGCACAGCATACACCGCCCGGCCGGCGGCGCGGCGGGCATAGATCAGTCTCGGATTCTCGGCCGTGGCGCGCCCGAGGATCAGGGTGCTTCCGCTGTCGTCCCCGTTGAAGGTGAGTGTAATCTGCAGCTGGGAGTCGGTCAGCCCGTATGCGCTGGCATCGCCGGTCTCGCTGGCCGTGAAATCCGAGATCTCATATTTGAACAGCGCATCAAGCCACTCGTAGATTCGATTGCGGTCGGCCCGGCCCGTGACCGGCTGGCGGAGAAGCCAGCGGCCCTCCTTGTCACGCTCCACCTGCAGAAAACCCTCTTCGCGATGAACCGCGATCTGCCGGACTTTGGAGCGTTCTTCATGGAACAGGCGGCGCGAACGCAGCAGGTCGGCATCAGCGGGCAGCACATCCAGCACGCCGCCGTCGGCCGTGAAAACCTCCGCGTGCCCCTCCACAGCCGCGTACAGCGCATTCCCCAGCGGCGTGGATGCGCCCAGCAGATAGACTGACGTTCGTCCGGCATCCGTCACAGCGATGCGAACGCGCGGCCGGTCCAGACCGAAATCTTCCGGATGCAGATTGCGGGCGGCAAGCTGTGCGGGCGTGATGGTTTCTCCGCGGCTCACGGTCGAAAGCCGGTAGAGCAGTTCATCCACCGCGCCGCCGTCTGCGGGCTCCTCGGCCGGCTTCTTCATGGTCCAGCCCGATTTTTCGCGGCGGCATTCGAAACTGACGCCATCGCTGCTCACTTCGATCGCCGTGACCGAATCCGGATTGAAATAAAAGGCACGGCCGGCATGATCCATGCGGGTCCGGGTGCTGTCCGTATTCCGTTCAAACAAAACAATAAAGAGTCCGACCAGAACAACCGTCATCAGCAGAACAAGGGTGGATTTGCCGTTCATGCGCCGCGACGCCTCCGAAGCCAGACCAGCAGGCCGGCCAGCGCCACCGCCAGGGGCAGGCCGGGCACAAGAATCCAGAACAGCTCCCGCAAATCATGCCGATTAAGGATCAGACGGCTTTCCACGATGGTCTTCGGGGCAATCGCGAGCAGCTCCTCGCGCTCCAGCACCCAGTTAAGCGCGCTCATGAAAAAATCCAGGCCGCCGCCCGCCATCGCACCGTTGCAGACAAAATCGGAATCGCCGAAAACCACGGCACGGGTGGGCCGGATGCGGACATCCAGCGCGGGCGCGGCGCCCCGCTCCATGGCCACGGCGACGGGGACGGGGCCGCGGCGGTCCTCCAGCGGATCAAACTGAAACAGGCCGTCCCCGGGGCGGGTTTCGGCCCAGCCGTCGGCCGAGCAGGAGGCCAGACTCACCACGCGGGGCTTGTCGGACGGATCGCCCGCGCCGCCGGTACCGGCGGCTGGCGACACGGAGCGCGGCTGATAAAAAATGGTCGTAAGCCCTTTCATCTGTGCGGTGATGGGATGTTCGCCGTACTCGGTAATGAAGAGATCATCACCGGTCAGTGTGCGCGCAGGATCGGTCACCACGTCATTTCCAACACGGATGCCCCACTCCTCAAGAAGCGGGGCCAGGCCGGTGCGCACATCCTTGTCGAGCATCAGAATCAGCCGTCCGTTATGAGCCAGATGGGTTCCGATCAGATCAATCTCCGGCTGGGCGAAGCGTCTTGCGGGCCCCGCAATGACCAGCGCATCGGTGTCCTCGGGCAGAGCGGTCATCTCGCCGAACCGGACCGTTTTCACGGTGATGTTGTCGCGGCGGATCATGCGCGCCAGCGAGGAATAGCCCCGGCGCTGGTCAAAATCCTCCACCGAACGTTCGCCGTGCCCTTCCAGAAAATACACGACCGGACTGTGGGACTGGGAGATATCCTGGATAGCGGACGAAAAGGCCTGCTCGCCCTTGAAGGCGACGGCTTCGGGAATGCGGCCCTCCTCCATGCCCGGATAGGAGAATTCCACCATGTCATCCAGCCCGACATACTTGCTGCGCGCGCCGCTGTCGAACACCACCACGTTGGCTTCGCCGACCTGGTATTTCTGCGCCAGCTCCTCGGTCCGCGCGAGATCGCGGGCGGGATCCACATATTCAGCGCGGATGCGCGAAGAGGCATACTCATACTCGCGCAGCAGGTTTTCGACATCGGTATAGACCTGATGCTCCGGCTGGAAGAACACGATCACGCGGATGTCGTTGGTGAGGCTGCCGAGCAGGTCCAGCGTGCGCTGGGAAAGGGAGTAATAGCGGGTGCGCGTCCAGTCCATGCGGCGGTAGTGACGAATCGAAAGATAGTTCGCCATCACCGCGAGAACCAGCGCCAGCAGGATGGCGGCCACGGCGTTGAGCCGCGCCGCCGTCCGGAGCAGGCGCTGCCGGCGCAGGCCGCCGCGGGCATCCCGCGGACCGCCCGGTCTGGGACTGTCGTTCACTTCCATTTTTTCATTTCCAGGATCTTAACCGTTGTGAAGAGAAGAAATGCGGCGCCGGTCAGATACAGCACGGCCGGGCGCGTGTCCACCATGCCGCGCGAGAAATCCATCATGTGCATCACGGCCGAAAAGTTCCGTCCGGCATCGCGCACCGTTTCCGAGCGCGAGATGTACGGCATGAACCCCGCAAAAAAGGCCAGCGTCACCATCGCAAACGCGGACATGGCCGCCACGATCTGGTTGCGCGTCAGCGCGGACATCAGCAGGCCGGCGCTGAGATAGAAAGCCCCCAGCAGCAGCGCGCCGAGATAGCCGGCGGCCAGCGGGCCGAGGTCCACGCTCATCAGCGGATCGTAGCGCCGCAGCACATAGACATAGGCCAGTGTCGGCATCCACATGATGAAATAGAAAGACAGGGCCCCGGCGTATTTGGCCAGCACCACCTGCGCCTCCGTGACCGGGGCGGTCATGAGGAGCTCTATGGTGCCGGAACGGTTTTCCTCCGCCAGAAGCCGCATGGTGATCAGCGGGATCAGGATCAGCAGGGTGATCCAGAAGAAGATGGATCCGAAGAGCTCGTTCATCACGGTCGCGCCGACGACGCCGTGCGCAAGGATATTCAGCAGCATCCAGAAGGTGTAACCCATCACCGCGAGAAAGAACATCATCATCACATAGGCAATGGGCGAAAGAAAATACGCGGCCAGTTCTCGTTTCCACAGGATCAGGAAGGTTCTCATGGCGGAAGACCTCCCTCGGCGTCGCAGGTCAGGCGCACAAACACATCCTCAAGCGTCGGCCGGCCGGTGGTCAGTTCGCGCAGGCCCCAGCCGCTGCGGACGACCAGTTCGCTCAGGTCGGCGCGGAGGTCCGCGCCCGGCTCCACCGCGAGCTGGTATTTTGTCCATTCCCCCGCGCGCATCACCTGCACCTGCTTCACGGCCGGCAGGGCGCTGAGCTTTGCGGCGACGGTGTCCTGCGGGCCGCGGATGTCGGCGATCAGCGGCGCGCCGGCCAGCATCATTTTGCGCAGGCTGGAAGGCGAATCGGACGCCACCAGTCTGCCGCCGCTGATGATGAGCACGCGGCGGCAGGTCATTTCGACTTCGTGGAGAATGTGCGTGGAAAGCACAATGGTGTGCTTCTCCGCAAGGTCCCGGATCAGGGTGCGCACCTGCCGGATCTGGTTGGGATCAAGGCCGATCGTGGGCTCGTCCAGAATCAGAAGTTCCGGCTCCGCGATCAGCGCATCGGCCAGGCCCACGCGCTGGCGGTAGCCCTTGGAAAGATATCCGATCACGCGGCGGCCTTCGTTTTCCAGTCCGCACTGCGCCTTGACCTGGTTCAGCCGGACCCGGCAGCGGCGGCCGGAAAGCCCCTTGAGCCGCGCGCGGAAACCCAGATATTCGTCCACGCGCATTTCTGGATAGAGCGGGACATTTTCCGGCAGGTAACCGATGCGGCTGCGGATTTCGCGCGAATGGGTCATGACATTCAGTCCGTCCACCTCGACTTCGCCTCCGGTCGGGGCGAGGAATCCGGTGATGATCCGCATGGTGGTGGTTTTGCCGG
Organism: Verrucomicrobiota bacterium; assembly: GCA_029557905.1. Taxonomy (GTDB): domain Bacteria; phylum Verrucomicrobiota; class Kiritimatiellia; order JAKQHR01; family JAKQHR01; genus JAKQHR01. The sequence continues at coordinate 2,724 of JAKQHR010000025.1, read as the reverse complement.
CGCCGTTCGGGCCGAGGAATCCGAGCACCTCGCCGCGGGCCACATCAAAGGAAAGGTCATCCACCGCCAGCTTGCGGCCGAACCGCCGGGTTAAATGTTTCACTTTGATCATTATCAGTTCAAAACTGCTCTCGTTAAGGAAAAGGAAAGCTTATCAGGCTTATTTGCTCCGGCAAGTCTTCTTTATGAAACGGCCAGCACCAAACCAGAGAGCGCCGGGGCGCCCGGAAGGCTGTCCGGCCCGACGCGCAGTCTAAATCTTCTTCCCGATATAAAAGGCATATCCGTAAAAATCTTTGTATTTGTAATAGAGTTCCGCTTCATGACGCTGATTTTCCACCAGATCCCCGGCCATTTTATTTCCAGCATGTTTCCTCAGGAATTCCTGCTGAAGCGGAACCTGCGGAACATAAAAATTCTCTGTCCAGCAGCTTTCAGGCAGAATAAACGCAGCGACCGGAATGTATCCGGCCTTCTGCATCTGCCCGACTTTGTTTGAGATGGTGTCTATTTCCGGATAGGCATCCTTCCAGAATTCATCTATCTCGGCAGGCCTCTCTTCGGTGAACCAGGAGGCCTCTGAAACGGCAATGAAACCGCCTTTTTTCAGAAACCTGCGCCATTCGTTCAGGCCCCGTTCGAATCCGATATTGTAAATGGCCCCTTCAGACCAGATCAGGTCCAGCTCTTCGTCCCGGAAAGGGAGTTTGTCCATTGATCCAACCATACCGCTGACCCTGTCCTGAAGATTCAGTTTACGGCTGGCGGCATTGAAGATGTCTATAAAGTCGGCAAACAGATCAATCCCCGTGATCCGTCCCGGAGCATGACCGGCCAGCACCATCGTCTGCCCGCCGGTCCCGCAGCCCAGATCGGCAATCCTTGACTCGCCGGTGAGGTTGTCCACGAAGCTCAAAGCCCTGAGAGTCACATCAGGACTGCCGGGCCCCTGCCGCTCCATGCCCGCATAGTATTCGCAGATCAGCTTGAAATCGAAATCATGAATCGTTTTATCCGTCTCGCTCATGGCATCTCCCTGCTTGTCCCGTAAAAGGTTTCTTCTTGTTGATCACAGACGGCATCCTCCGCTGCGGCCCACACTGAGATTGTTCATCTGGCCTGAACGCTGAGCGTGGAACGCTGGGAAACCATGAAGGCGCCCTGCTCTTCGAGCTTGACCGCAACCAGGCCGACCGGGTCGCCGGTCTTCACGTTCTGAAGCGCGGCGCCGGCATCATCAAGGGTCCGGATTTCCGTGCGGTTGATGCGCGAGATCCAGCTGCCCGGCCTGAGCCCCGCCTGCGCGGCCGGCCCGCCCTCTTCAACGCGCTCGACGGGGAGGCCCATCGGATAGGGGCTTTGCTGCGCTCCGGGATCGCCGAAAACAAGTCCCAGCCGGCGCGCGGACAGGTCGCGTCCCGACGGCTTGGGCCGGTCCTCGAAGGCAAGCTCCACATCCAGCGGTTTCTCCGCGCGCGCGACGGTCAGGCGCGCGATGTCGCCCAGTTCCTTCCGCAGGAGCGCCTTGTTCAGATCGTATTTCGTGCGCACGGGGCGGCCGTCCACGGCGGAGATCACGTCGCCCGCGAGCAGTCCTCCTGCGGCCGCCGGAGTTTTTTCGTACACCTCCGAGATCGTCAGTCCGTCCCCCAGATCGAAGCCCAGCCAGATGTTCTTGAGACGCTCGGGCGAAAGCCACTCGCCCAGCAGCGCGCGGACCCGCTTGACGGGAATGGCAAAGCCGATGTTCTGCGCCTCCTGATAGACGGCCACGTTCACGCCGATGAGTTCACCGTCGAGGTTGAGCAGGGGCCCTCCGGAACTTCCGGGATTCACGGCCGCATCGGTCTGCAGGATATCGCTGTACAGCTCCCTGCCCTTGTACTGCGCGGTGCGGTTCATCGCCGAAAGCACCCCCACTGAGACCGTATGCGTGAGGCCGAACGGATTGCCCAGCACAATCACGGTCTCGCCCAGCAGCAGGTCGTCATCATCGGCAAATTCCAGCGCGGTGAGCGGCCGCAGGGGATCAATCTTGATCAGCGCGAGGTCGGCGACCTCGTCGCCCGCGACAATGCGCGCGTCGTAGCGGGTTTCGTCGGACAGGATCACCGCAATGCGCGAAGCCCGCTCCAGAACATGGTAATTGGTGAGAATATAGCCCCAGGGGTCCAGAATGATGCCGGAGCCGAGCGAATGACCAATGCGGTAGCCCGGAAGCGGCGGCGGCCCGAAAAAATCGCTGAAAAACCGGTCCAGCAGGTCCCCTCGCAGACTTAAAAAAGGATCGGTGTAGCGCACCTGCACCAGCTTCTCAGTTCCGATATTCACCACGCCCGGAACCGCCTTGGCCACGGCCTTCACCACCGGCGAAAAGCGCGGACTGTCCGGTTCAAGACCATGCCCGGAAAAAATCGCTAAAAAAATGAAAAAAAGGCCAAAAATCGGAATTTTCACGCATTTTTGGCAAAAAAACGACTTTTTTTGCGTTTTTTGATCATTTTTTACCGTTTTTGAGCGTTTTTTGATCATTTTGGACCGTTTTTGAGCGTTTTTTCTTGATTTTTTAGCAATTTTCTGCTTCTCTGGTCAAGCCCGTCAGCGGACAGGCCAGAGCGCGTACCGCGTACCGCTGGAGGGTCCCTTAAAAAGATACATGTCCCCCTCTTTGCGCACGGACACTTCCGACCAGCTTTCGCCGTCCTCGTTCTGCACGCGGCATTC
>JAKQHR010000196.1 GCA_029557905.1 Verrucomicrobiota bacterium | reverse complement strand
GGCGGCCCTGCTGATCATGCCCCTGATGTTTCTGATCTGGATCGGGACGGCGTTTGCCGATCCGTACAAACTGATCCGGATCATGCTGCTTTTGATCGTTTTGCCTCTGATCGTATCGAGGCTGATTCTGTATTGGAACTGGGCCGGGCGGATCGAACCGTTTCGCGGCCTGCTGACGGATTGGGGATTTTTCATCGTTCTGTATTCGATGATCGGCGTAAACCGGGATCTGATCTTTGCGCGGCCGATGATGATTGCGCCGGCCGCACTGGTAGTGCTGGCCTCCACGTTCGGTCTGGGATTTGTGATTGAAAAGGCGGGCGTTCTCCTGAAGAAGGATCCCAAACGCATCACCAGCCTGGTCCTGCTGGGCACGCTCAAAAATCAGGGCATTGCCGGCGGCCTGGCGATTGCGCTCTTTGAGAAGGAAGCGGCGCTGCCTTCGGCCGTTTACAGCGTCTTCATGATCGTTTATGTCCTGTGGCTGGATTTGCGCCGGCGCAGAACATCGTCCGCGCCTGAAAGCCACGGCGGGTCTTAAGGGTAGCGCCGCAAAACGGCCCGGATGAGCGACGCGCTGTGCCCCAGCTGCACGCAGGCTTCCTCCTTCGTCATGACGCGGTTTTCCGCGCGGAGCCGATACCCAAGGAGGCGGCTGAGATTGGCGATGCGCGCGATTTCACGCGCCAGGTCCGCCTCAAACGTTTCATCGCTCAGGGTGATCCGGTACATGTGCCGGGTGATGAGGTGCGGCTCGTCCAGAATGACGGCCTCCACAATGCCGTCATTCCGGTCATGAAAAGCCTGATTGAAATCGTCATAGGCGATATTGTGCAGCGGCTGGGAAAGGTCGGTCAGGTAGTGCGCACAGTAGGCCAGATGATACCGGGCATACTTGCCCGCCCGCAGGTCTTTGTCGTAGGCGCGCAGTGAAGCGATGATCGCGCCGTACACGTGGCCTTCGGAATCCAGCTCTTTGTTTCTCTGGTTGTACCGTTCGATCTGATCCATCACCATTCCGGCGGTGACTTCCGCCCCGGCGTTGTTGTTGAACCAGTGATTGTACGATTCGACGTTGCCGGCCTTGATCTTGGCCAGGTCCGGCCCCGCGGCATTGTACCAGGAGTCCAGCCCCCCGGCCCTGGCCGCGGCCAGGTGGGTTTTGTCGTGCCAGGCCCCGGCCTGCGGGGCCAGGATCAGCAGTGTGAAAAGAATTGCCGGAAGCGGATATTTCATGATGCTCCTTTCATTTTCGGGAAGGGTCATTTCATCCGGCTGAACAAGATGCTGCCGACGATGAGCATGGCCGCGGCGAAGAGGAGGAGGATTCCCAGATCCATGATGTAGGGATACTTGTTCATTCCCAGCAGCGCTCCGCGGACGCCGTCCACCGTATAGCTCAGCGGGTTGATTTTGACCAGGCCGGTCAGCCAGGAGGGCAGCCTCTCATCCAGCGGAAAAAGAGCGCCGGACAGAAAGAAAAGGGGAAACACCAGAAAGGCGGAGATGACCTGAAATCCTTCCAGGCTTTCCAGAAGCGAGCCCAGGGCCAGGCCCAGCGACACCAGCGCGACGGATGTGACCAGCAGAATCAGGAGCGCCTGTGGAATGCCCCGAAGATCCACGGCGGGGAACAGGAAGGAAAAGGCAAAGAGGATGATCACCTGCAGCAGCACGTCGGTGCAGCCGCCGAGAACTTTTCCGAAAAAGATGCTGATGCGCGCCACGGGGGCGACGAGAACGGACTTGAGAACGTCCAGCTTGCGGTCCCAGACAATATACAGTCCGAAAAAAACGGAACCGAAGATCACCGACATGGTCAGGATGCCGGGATAGATGTAGTCGCGGTAATGGACGTTTTCCACGGAGAGGCTCGCGCCGATGCCGCTGCCGAAGAGGAAAAGCCAGATCAGCGGCTGAACGATGCTGGAGACGATCCGGCTTTTTTCCCGCCAGAAGACCTTGAATTCCCGCCACCACACGGCGGAAATGCCCATCAGCTCTCTTTGCAGGAGACGGGAAGTTTTCATGGCTTCATTTCCCCCGCTGCTGATGTCTTGCAATTGTTTCCACCCAGCTTTCGCCGCGGGCCGCGTCGTCCTCGCGGATGTCGCGTCCAGTGAGCTTGATGAAGACATCGTTTAAGGTTGGCTTTCTCATTTCCACGCTGCGGACTTCGGGGATCAGACCGAGCAGCGCCGCCAGATGCAGATGCGCCGATTTCATGGTGACTTCCATTACGCCGTCCGTTACCTGGACGCCGGACACCTCGGGAAGCGACCGGATGCGTTCCAGCGGAGGCGATGCCGCGCGGATCGCCACGATGTCGCCTCCCAGGGAATCGATCATGTTCTGCGGCGTGTCCAGGGCGATGATTTT
>JAKQHR010000016.1 GCA_029557905.1 Verrucomicrobiota bacterium | reverse complement strand
TTTCCGTCTGCTCCATGGCGGCGGACAACCGGGAAAGCGGACGGTATATCTGCCGCCGGAAGAGCCAGCCCACGCCGGCGTGCAGCGCCAGACCCACCAAGCCCGCGATGCCCGCGACCAGCAGCATCGCCATGCGGCGCGTGGCCGCGAGCGTGGAATGATCCCGCACCAGCACCACGGCATAATGCTCCGGGACACTCCGGCGGCCCGGCAGCAGCACCGGCTCGTAGTACACGGTGCACAGCCTGCCGTCCAGACGTATGCCGCTCCGGAAACAGCTCTCGCCGCGAACCGCCGCCCGTATGCATTCCGCCAGTTCCGGAGGACCCTCGATGTCCTCCGCCCGGCTTGCGTGATAACCCTGTTCGTCCAGATAGGTTTGGCCCTGCTCGTCGCGCAGCAGGATGTATTTTTTCATCTCCAAATAATTGTACATCTCCGCCACGCGCTGACGATCGCAGTGCGCAATGACCGTCCCGACCTGATCCACCATCATGGCCTGGAGATCGGAGACTTCAAGAAAAGCGTCTATCGCCTGCTGCAGCGCGCCGAAGTTGATGTCTGCGCCCATCACTCCAATCAGGCGGCCCTCATGCTCGACGGGATGGATCACCGCTGCCGTCGGCTCTTCACTCGTGACGGAATAATAGGATTTGGTCACAAACGGGCGATGCTCGGGATCCTGGAGAATGCGCTGAAAATACCATCGCCTGCCGCGCGGCCCAAGCGGGTGATGGCTCCGCGCGGTCTGATCGCCGTTTATATCCTGAACATAGAGAAGTTCCACAAAAGGATAACGAAGCTGCAGTTCCACAAAAAGAGGAAACCCGGATCCCTCGCCGCAGGGGATGTTCACGTTGTATTTATCGTTGTAGATTCTGGACCGTTCCGTGAGATTTTCGGGTGCTTCCAGCACATTGCGGATCACCTCCGGGTGCATCGACAGGCTGCGGTTAAGCATATGCGCCCGACCGAGAAACTGCTCCATGAAGCCGGCCAGGCCCTTCAGAATAATGCGGTCCTTCTCCAGAACGGAAGCCGAATACTGCTTCAAAACATAGGGAGCAATTACCGCCGTGGAAACCAGCACATAAAGAAGAATGCCCGCAATACCCAGAATCCTGATCTTATGTGCCAGCGTTTTCTTAACAAACATCGCCGTCTCCGAATGTCTGTGAAGATTCGCAGATTTTCTGGTTCAAGTCAAGCCCTTGACCCGGTTCGAGGGATTTTAATATCCTCATGCGTCGGAACGCGTTCCGCCGGCCACGCTCAACTCACGGACTTGCAGGAAACAAAAAGGGGAACCCGCCGGGGCGGATTCCCCTTTTTTATTCTTCCGCAACAATTTACTTCCGCATGCGATCCTTGTCTATCACCGCGCCGTGGCTGACCGTGTACAGCGGCTCCTTGTGATACCACAGGGCCTCGTAAACGGACTTGGCATCGAGCACCACAAGGTTCGCCGGGCATTTCTCGGCCACCTTGAATTTCTGCATGTTCATGCACTCGGCCGCGCGGGTGGTGATCATGTCATAGATGTCCTCCATCTCGGGGAAGGTGGTCATCCACAGCAGATGCACGTTCAGGAAACCGACTTCCAGCGCGCTGTTCTGTCCGAACGGATAGTAGGCGTCGGCCACGTCGTCCTGCCCAAGGCATACGCGGGAGTTGGCCGCCAGCAGATCCTTCACGCGGGCATGCAGCGGGTCGGTGTGCGGGTCGCTGACCACGCCCAGTTTGGTTTTCTGCAGCAGCGCAAGCAGCTTGCGGAAGTAGGGCTCGTTGTACATGCACATGGCGCGCGCGTGGTGCGCCAGCGAGCGGCCGATGCGACCTTCTTCCAGTGTCTTGGTGGCCAGCATTTCCAGCGTGCGCAGTCCGGGGTCGCCGGCATCATCCACCAGCATGGAAATGTCCGC